>CBDTUS010000078.1:0-16131 GCA_965363725.1 uncultured bacterium
TACGAAGGCGGAACCCGCAAAGAACACAAGTCCGATGCGGCTGTCCTCGAGGCGGTTCAGGAAACTCGACAGCTCGGTCTTGGCCCGCTCCATGCGGTTGGGGGGCACGTCCTCGGCCAGCATGGAATTGGAAATGTCCAGGGCCACGACGATGTCCGATCCCCGCTGGGTGACGGTCACTTCGCTGGCGCCCCACTGGGGCCGGGCCAGGGCCAGCAGGAGCCAGAATAGTCCCGCGAAAAACAGGAACCGTCGCCAGGTCCGCAGGCGAAGATTAGCGCCTTCGATGTGGCGGGTGACATGATCACCGAGCAGGACCCGCATCCGCGTGGCAGCCTTGCGGTCCGTCGCGCGCATGACGATCCACAGGACGGGCAAAGCCGGCACGAACCAGAGCCATATTTCCTGGGCAAATCTCACGTCAATCCTTCGTTGCCGCCCGCAGGCGGGATCAGGGGACCCGGCGTAGCCAGGTGGCAGCCAGGGCCCCTTCCAACAGAAAAAGCAGCAGCGCCGGCAGGGCGAACCAGGACATTCGTTCCCGATACCAGGTGCTGACGGTGGTTTCGTAGCGCGCGGTCTCCAGTTCATCGATGGTCCGGAAGATCTCCTGCAGGGCCTCCGGGTCCGTGGCCTGGAACATGGTGCCGCCGGTCAGATCGGCAATCTGCCGCAGCAGTTCCAGGTCGATCTTGGTCTCCACCTGGCGCGTTCGTCGGCCGAAGACCGGGTCATCCACCGGATAGGGCACCATCCCCTCCCGGCCGATGGCCACCGTGTAGACCCGCACGTCCAGGGATTCGGCCAGCCTGGCCGCGGTTTCCGGTTCCAGGGTCGGCACGTTGTTCACCCCGTCGGTCAACAGGATGACCGTCCGGCTCGGCGAGGTGGAGTGTTTCAAACGGGCCACCGCGGTGGCCAGGCCCAGGCCGATTGCCGTGCCGTCGTCTATCAGACCCACCTGGATCTCATCCAGGAATCCCTGCAGAACAGGATGATCCAGGGTGAGCGGGCACTGGGTGAAGGCCCGGGCCGCGAACACCACCAGACCGATCCGGTCGTTGGGCCGTCCGTCGATGAACCCACGGATCACTTCCTTGGCCGACTCCAGGCGGTCCAGGGGATGGAAATCGAGAGACCTCATGCTCCCGCTGATATCCAGGGCCAGCACGATATCGATGCCTTCGCCTTCGACCTGCTCGCTGCGATGGGCCACTCTCGGCCCGGCCGCGGCCACGATCAGCAGGGCCAGGCCCAACCCCGACAACACCGGCAGCCAGCCGGCCAACCGCACCCGGAATCCCGTGCTCGATTCTCCGAGCAGGGCCAACCGGGGATGGCGCAAGGCGGCGGGATCCCCACCCCTTTTGAGGCGGGCCCACAGCACCACGCCCGCCAGCGGCAGCAGAATAAGCAGAAGGGGTCGCGCAAATTCCATCACGCCTCCCTTTCGGTGGGCGCCGGATCGCGATCCAGGCCATGAACGGTGGCGCCGGCAAACTCGCGCTGCAACTCCACCCAGGCCTTCTCGCCCTCGATCAGCAGTTCCGCGGGCACTTCCGTGTAACGGGGCGTGACCCGCACCTTGCTCATCAGCTGATAGAAACGAATCGCCTGTTCCCGGCACCAGCCGGGGGCCGAAGTCTCGGGGTCGTAGCGATGGTGGTCCACCTCGTCGACCAGTCGAGCGAAAGAACCGGGATTTGAGATCGCATGCCCCAGACCGGAACAGGCGTTGACGATTTCCCGTCCCGTCATCTCCTGGGCGTTGATCCGATATCTTCCGGCCACGAACCGGCGGGTGATGCCCGCCAATCCGTCCAGGAAAATCCGGCTGTCACCGCGGGCCAGACTCCCCTCCCGGTAAAGAGCCCTCAATTCGATCCCCGCGGCCAGCCACGCCGGTGGGGCGAGGGGCCGATCCCGGAGTTCCTCGCCCTTCCGGCCGCGATCCCACAACAGCCGGGCCAAAACCAGGATCAGGACCAGGGCCAGGATGAGCAAAAGGATCACCAGGGGTGACCAGCCGACAGGCCGGGGAGCCCTGATAGCCGCCGTTTCCTCCGTGCCGGAGATACGCGCCTGAACCTCGATGACCCCAGACGTGAACGGCCCCACCTGGATCCGGAACGGCTGGGTGCGGTAGATGCGGTAGGGCAGAGCCACCCGGGTCCCCTGGGCAGGCTCGAGTCCGTTCACCTCGGGACCGGGACGGTCGTTCCGACCCAGAAGACGGTCCAGCCAACCGGGGTCGGCCACCTTTTCAGGAACCAACCAGTCTTCGCCGACGGCCGGTTCCGGCTCCGCCAGCAGCAGGTCCGGGTCCGCGAAGTCCAGGATGACGTATACCACCTCACCAAACAGGACCGTGTCCTGAACGGTGTGGAGAGCGACCGGAATCGGGGTTTCATCGGGGAATGCCAGGACGGCCAGGGCCGTGTCGACGGCCGCAGGCGCCGCAGAAATGGGCGGCCCTCCGCCGGATATCCCCGGCAGCGAGGGATTCGTCTGCCCGAAACCCGGTAGGGCCCACCACCAAATGCCCAGCCAAAGAGCGGTGGTCGCTCCGGTGGCGCGCAAAATTCCAGCGGTGCCGCCTGGGTGGGTCATCGTCCCGGCCGCCTGGAGCGACGGCCTTCACGGGCCAGGAAAAACTTCCGCAGCGGCTCCACGTAGGAACGTGTCACATCGATATCGACCAGATCGACTCCCCGGCTGGCCAGCAGCTTTTCCACGGTGCGATCGTGGGAACCCACCCGGCCGGCCAGGCGACGGGCAGTGGCCGCCGCCGAGGTGTCGATCAAAACCTCCTGCCCCGTTTCCGCATCCACCCATCGCACCAGTCCCACCTCGGGCAAACTTGTTTCCCGGGGATCCCGCACCCTGACGGCGACCACGTCGTGGCGCCGGCCGAGAATGGAAAGGCTGGTGGCAAAGTCCCCGACCCAGAAATCCGACACGAGGAAAACGGTGGCTTTGCGTTTGAGGACCGAGCCCAGCAATCGCAGGGGTTCGTTCAGGTCGGTCCCGTGGCCCTCGGGTTCGTAGGTCAGCAGTTCGCGGATGCACCGCAGCACGTGGCTTTTGCCCTTGGCCGGGCGAATGACCTTCTCCACCCTGTCACTGAAGAGCAGCAGCCCCACCTTGTCCTTGTTCGATATAGCGGAAAAGGCCAGGACGCCGCACAGTTCGGCGGCGACTTCGACCTTGGTTCTCTCGCCGGACCCGAACCACCCGCTGCGGCTCATGTCCACCACCAACATGACCGTCAGCTCGCGCTCTTCCTCGAAGAGCTTGACGAAGGGGTCGCCCGTCCGCGCCGTGACGTTCCAGTCGATGGTCCGCACGTCGTCGCCCGCCACGTATTCGCGCACCTCGCGGAATTCCATGCCCGTGCCCTTGAACACGGAATGGTACTCCCCGGAGAACACCTCCTCCACCAGACGCCGGGTCCGGATTTCGATCCGGCGCACCGCGGCCAGTATTTCCGGCGATACGGATGTATGGGTACGGGAACTCATGACCGGATCACGGCACCTCGATATTGTCCAGCAACGCGCTGACGATGTCGTCGCTGGACAGGTTTTCGGCCTCGGCCTCGTAGGTCACCAGGATCCGGTGCCTGAGGGCGTCGTGACCCACGGCCTTGACATCTTCGGGAACGACGAAGGCCCGCCCCCGCAACAGGGCGCGGGCCCGCGAAAGCTGGGTCAACGCCAGGGTGGCCCGCGGCGAGGCACCCCAGGCGATCAGCGGCCCCAGGTCCAGGTCCGCGGCTTCGGGATCGCGGGAGGCGAAGACGATGTTCAGGATGTAATCCTTGATCTTCTCGTCCACGAAAACCCGGTTGACCGCCTGGCGCATCTGCTGGATGGACTCGGGATCCAGCACCTTTTCGATGTCCGGGATGTCCCGTCCGGCCATGCGGTCCAGGATCGTGCGTTCCTCTTCCCAGGTGGGATACCCGATCCGCAGTTTCAACAGGAACCGGTCGACTTGCGCTTCCGGCAGCGGGTAGGTCCCCTCCTGTTCGATCGGATTCTGGGTGGCCAGGACCAGGAAGGGATCGGCCATGGGAAACGTCTCGCCGCCGATGGTCACCTGGCGCTCCTGCATGGCTTCCAGCAATGCACTCTGGACCTTGGCCGGAGCCCGGTTGATTTCATCGGCCAGGATGATGTTCGAAAACACCGGCCCCTGCTTGACTGTGAACTCCCCCGTGTCGCGGTTGTAGATCGTGGTGCCGGTGATATCGGCGGGCAGCAGATCCGGGGTGAACTGGATCCGTTTGAAATCCGTGTCCACGCACCGGGCCAGCGTGCTGACGGCCAGGGTCTTGGCCAATCCGGGCACGCCTTCCAGCAGAATGTGGCCCCCCGTCATCAGGCCCAGCAGCAGGCCTTCCATCATTTCCCGCTGGCCGACGATCACCTTGCCCGCCTCGGAGAGGACCCCGCCCAGGCGGACGGACAATTCCTCGGCTTGGGCCTTGTCGAGCGATTGATATTCGGACATGACATCCTTTCTGGTGCTATCCGGAGCAAAGGAGGCAATGGGCTGCAAAACAAAGTTGTTCATACGCAAACCGGGCCGGGGAGTTCCCGCCCGGCCAGAAGACCGTGCGCGTAGAAAATACTCAATCCCTTTTTTCTTGCCAACACCTTTGAAAAGGCTTTCAATGTGGCCCACCAAGTCCTCGGAAGCGCAGACGAACAGTCCGGAGCCGAAATCCGGGCCAGGGAGATCACCTTGCGGATCAGCAAACGCAAAATCGAATACCTTTCCGACCGGATTCTCAAGATGCTTCAGGAGCATCCCCGGGTCCACCTCGATGACAATATCGACCTGGTCACCCGGGCCATCGACGACGCGATTTTCGAGAACATGCTCCAGGAAGAGGAAATCGACTCCGAGGTGGAAACCCTGGTCTCCCAGAACAAGAACGAGATCCGCGCCATGGAAATGGATGTCGGGGCGCTGCGCAACAAGATCAAGCGTGAACTGGCCCGAAAAAAGGGATTTACCCTTTGACCCCGCCAAGGAAGAGGATGCCCGGTGAGACTGTCTGAAGAACGCGTGGCCGTCCTGGCCCGGTTGGTCTGTGACCGCCTGCTGGATGAAGAACTGGTGGACCTGGAAATCGGCGAAACGGATTTCGTCTTCCTGGTGGAAAACCTGGTCCTCAAGGACCTGAAGATCGAGGGTGAGATCGACGAGGAAGCCACGACTTTCCTGCTCCAGAACAAACCCGGCCTGGAAGAGGGCTCCACCGAATGGGAAGTCGAGCTGGAACGCAAAAAGGAGGAGTTCTCGATCGCCCGTGGTTATGTGGCATTCTGATCCCTGCGGCCCTTGCCGACGGTACCCGCCAAGCTGTATGTGCGCCAACCACCCGCGCCGCCTCCCATGAAAATCCTGGTGCTGACCCCCTATCTACCCCACCGCCAGGTCGGCCACGGGGGCGGAACCGCCGTCCGCGACCTGGTCACCTGGCTGGCCAGGAGCCATGAAGTCCTGCTGGTGCCCCTGACCCGACCCGGGGAAAAGGATAAGATCGCCGAGGTCGAGGAACTGGGCGTGGCCGTCTCACCCGTGGACTTCCCCGACCGCACGGCCCGAGGCGCTGACCGGCTGTCCCTGCTGACCGGCCGCGCCGTAGCCTGGGTCCGGTCCCTGCAGTCGGGCTACCCATGGTTCGTGGAAAAATACTGGTCTAGTGATCTGTCTGGGCAGGTGTTGGCGATCGTCGAGGATTTCGCCCCCGACGTCATCCAGATCGAGTACCTGCAACTCGCTTTGCTGGTCCGGGATCTGCGCCGGCGGCGGGACCGACTTTCCCTGACCGGACCCCGCCTGATCCTCAACAGCCATGAGCTCGGCTCGGTGCCTCGCGATCGACGGGCCGCCCGGTCGGGAAATCCCGTGGCCGCCTATGCCTCCAGGCTGGAAGCCCGCGCCTGGCGCCGTCTCCAGGTCGACGCCAGCGGCTGGGCCGACACCACCCTGTGCGTGACGGCCGAAGACCACGGCCTTTTCCAGGCCATGGGCGGGAAAAACCTGCGGACGGTGCCCCTGGGCATGGACCTCGAAAATGTCCGTCCCGACTGGGCCCCCGGTCCCGGCTGCCGCCTGCTATTTGTCGGGTCGTTTGGCCACCGCCCCAATCTGCTGGCGGCAGACTTCCTTCTGGACACTGTATGGCCCGACCTGACCCGCGACCTCCCCGGCTGCCGCCTGACCCTGGCCGGACGGGGCTCCCGCTCTTTCCTGGCCAACCGAGGGGGCGTGGACAAATGGCGGGCCCGCGGGATCGAAGCCCTGGGTTTCGTGGACGATCTGACCCCCCTGTTTCGGGCCAGCCATCTCTTCGTGGCACCGCTGCCGGAAGGCGGAGGAATCAAGATCAAGATCCTCGAAGCCATGGCGCGGGGTATCCCCGTGGTCACCACCCCGGTGGGTGCTGAGGGCATCAGCGGGCCCGACGACGCGGTTCTCGCCGTCGCCCCCTGCGATCATCGATTCGCTCCGGCGGTGCTGGCCGACATGGCCGATCCCCAGGCCTCAGCTGCTCGGGCCGTCCGGGCTCGCGAACGGATCGAAGCCCGGTTCGGCTGGGCCGCCATCACCGAAGAACTCACGCAAATTTACCAGGGAAGATAGACCCGTCAGGAGGACGTGTCCGGAAGGTTGCCCAGCAACGCCGGATCGATGCTCGCTTTTCCTGCCGCCACCTCGGCCAGCAGGGTGACCTGAGCCAGTCTCTCCACCGTTTCCAACAACTGGAAAGCACCCGCCAAGTCTTTTCCTACGGTCACCACACCGTGATGGCCCAGCAGGACGGCGTCGAAATCCGTGATGAACGGGCAGACCGAGGCCGCCAGGGCATCGGACCCCGGCAGGGCCCGCGCCGCCAGAGGCACCCGTGGCAAAAGGGCTGCCGTTTCGGTCAGGAGGCGGCCGTCGAGATCCCGGCCCGATGCCGCAAACGCCGTGGCCCAGGGCGCGTGGGCGTGGCAGATGGCCCGAACGTCGGGACGCAGGTCGTAGATCTGCTTGTGCAGGGGCCATTCAGTGGTCGCCCGGCCGCGGGCCGATCGGCCCCGGCCGTCGATTTCCACCAGGTCCTGAACCCGCAGCTGGCCCTTGGCTGTCCCCGCAGGCGTGACCAAAAATGAATGGCCGCCGAGACGAACCGACAGGTTCCCTTCGGCGGCCACAATAAATCCCAGGTCGGACATGCGTCGTCCGGTCGCGACCATCTCCCGGCGCAGAACGACCAGATTGGGCGAAGACCCAGACACGTCAGGCACTACTTCCAGAATGTGTAGAGGTGCGACATCACGCCTTCGAAGAATTGGAGATTCCGGATTTCTTCCGAGGCCAGTTCCTGTATCTGGACTTCGTCCAGCCCCAGGTTTTCGGTCGAATCCCTCACGACCCACCTTTGGTAGGCCTCCTCTTCGAGCCGGGCCAACATCTCGGTGGGAAAGCCCATGGCGCTGCTGAGCAGCAGGGTTCCGTTCGACATGACGAAGGGATCAACGTCGTCTGACCGGGAAAAGAAAAAGATCTCGGGCTCGAGACGGCCGTCCGCGGGAATCTTCCAAAGATTCCGGTCATGCAGCGTGGTGGTCGGAGCCCGACGGGTGGAGGTGAAATACACCGTCTGCTGGTCGTTGGAATAGGTAGGACCGCCATTGAACACGCCGGAAATCGGACTGCCATCGGCAATACTGGTAAAGGTCAGTCGTTCGAGATTTTGATCCAGCGGGGGATTCCCGCTGATCAGGGCCGCTTCGTCCATATCGATGGTGTAAAGTTCCGTTCCAGCCCCGGTATCCCCCCCCACGTCCATGCCCCCGGAGAAGATGAGCTTGGTGCCGTCGGGCGACCAGTTGGGATCCTCGATTCGTGAGTATTCGTTGGTCACCGGAAAGGTCACCGCATCATAGCCGTCGTTGATGGCGGCCGTGGTCATGTCCAGGACGTGGATGGCCGTTCCCGAACAGGTTTCGAAGGAATCGGGAATGGTGCAAAAGGACCTGGTGAACGCCAGCCATCTTCCGTTCGGGGAAAGGGTGCCGTCCTGGTGCTGGATGGGAAACGGCGCAGGAGTGGCATCCGAGGGCTCCATGAACAGGACTTCGAGGGGCGCAAAGTCCGGATCGGAAATGTCGGCCCGGAAATATCGGGCCCCCACCCGCTCGGTATTCACCCAGAATAGGATGTGGGTGCCGTCTTCCCAGATGGGGTTGCCCTTGTCCATGTTGAACATTGCGGGGAAGTATTCATCGGCCCCGCCGATGGGAAAGCTGGTTTCCTGCAGATAGATCAGAACGCCACCCTGTTCCGTGAGATCCAGTTTCGGCTCCACTCCCACCTGCAGGGGAATGAGGATCATCTGCCGGTTGTTGACATAGTCCTCGTCGCCTGGATCCCGAACCGTCGGGATGGCCCACCAGTCCGCCGAGAACAGAATCGTCGTCCCGTCGGGAGACATTTGCGGATCCAGGTAGTGGTATCCGTCACTGGAGGTGTCTGTGGTCACCATGACCAGATCCCCGGTGGAGTGGTTTCCGGACACATCCAGGGTCTCGGCGGGATCCTCCTTGCTGGTACAGCCCACCACGAGGAAAGCGACCAGCAGGGCGAGATAAGGAAGCAACAGGAAGCGGTTGCGCAGCCACTTCATATTAATCGGGACCTCCATCGCGGGGAATCGGGAAGCAGACCGCCGCCCCGGATCTGGGATCCGGAGCCGCGCTCCACCGTGATAAGGAAAAATAAGGTAAGAACCCCTGTCAAATCAACCGTCAGTTCAAGATCCTCAGTCGAGGTTGAAGGCCGTGGTCACCCTCACCCAGGACCAGATCGGGTATTTTCCCACTCTGGCTGCCTCGAACCCGGCTTCCCGCAGGCTGGCGGCGGCCGCTTCGGTCAGGGTCCCGCCCGGTGTTTCCACGGTGACCAACTGGCGGACTTCCCCCGCGGGACTGACCAGAACATCGATGACCACATCTCCTGCAAGACCTTTGGCCACCGCCGATTGGGGATATTCGGGGGGAGGGCCGCCAAGGTGTTTCCCCGGGTACCGATTCAGTTTCTGGTACTGCCACAGAATCCCGAAACTGCGACCGCCGGTACACCGGGTCATTCCCTGGGCGACCATTTCCGCGGCGGCCGCCTGATCTCCCCGGGCGCGCGCTACGTCGGCCAGCAGATAAAAAACCGCCGCATCGTCCGGGCGGTCGGTGGCCGCTTCCTGGAGCAGGTCCTCCGCCCGCTGGAGAAGGCGCACACGGTTGCGGGACCAATCCCCCACATCGGCGGCCGGCCCCTCGACCGGCAGCAGATCGGGATCCCCCTGCCCGGCCAGCAGATACAACTGGCCCAGGGTGAGCGTCATCAAGGAGTGGCGATATCCGGCTTTCAGCCCAATTTCCAGTTCGATCATCCCGTCGGACCCCGAACCATCCCGAAAGTATTCGGAACAAACCGCCAGGTACTTTTCGATCCTCGGCGGCACATCGGTATCTTCGAGGCATACCTCCAGGCGGTGAGGCCGCCACGGGCCCTCGGGGACGGAAGTTTCCTCCAGATCAAGATTCTGAGCCACCGATGGCGGGGGCGCTTCGGTGGTTACCTGATTCTCACGGGAGGCGCAGGCTCCCAGACCCATCAGAACTACCAGGACCAAGAAAAGAACCGGCAAGCGATGCGAGGAGAAAGAGAGGGATGGCCGAATCGAGGGCATGAAAATCATTTCTCCTTGAGGGAGGGATCCAGACGCAGCGCTTCTTCCCATTCCCGGGAGGCTTCCTCATCGCGGCCGAGTTTCAGCAGCAGGACCACCCGGTTGTTGCGGTAGACCGCGTTTTGCTCATCCAAGGCAACGGCCTGATCGGCCGCCACCAACCCTTCGGAGAAATGGCCCGCTTCGAGAAGATTGAGAGAAACCCTCCCCCAGAATCCGGGTTCAGTCAACAGCCCATCGGCCAGGGGACCGTATCGGGTCACCACTGCCGTGGGGTCGGTGAGGTTTCCGGCACAGGCCAGGGACCAGTCGGCCTCTTTCAACCTTCCCTCGGCCTCGACGGCCAGGTTCCATTCCCCGGCCGACAAGCCCTCGGGAGCCAACCCGGCCAGAAAATCCAGCAGGTCTTCATCCCGGCCGGCTCCAGCCAGGGCCTGGCCGAGACGGGACCGGGCCCAGGGATCCTGATCGCGGTCCATAAGCCTCTGTAGCGGAGGGAGGGCCTCCGAGCATTTTCCGGCGGTCAGAAACAGGGACCCCAGCCCGCGATCGGGTTCGGGACAGGAGGGACAGAGTTTCCGGGCCACCTCGAACTGGGTGCGGGCGGCGGCCACATCGCCGAATTCCGCCAGGATCTGGCCGTACTCCAGTCGGGCCTCGAAGTCGTCGGGCGCAAGTTCCACCACCATCTGGAATTCCGACAAGGCACGGCCTCTTCGGCCCAAATCCAGCAGGGCGACGGCAAAATTGCGGTGGGCCACCGGGTCGTGGGGATGGTGGCGCATCACCGCCTCAAGGTGAGGCAGGGCCTCGGCCGGATTTCCCGCCCGCAGCAGGGCCAGTCCCAGCCGGCCCTCGACCTGCCAGCCGTAAAGAGGGTCAGCGCCCAATTGAGCCTGGAGGCGGCGTGCCTGAACCACCGCGGCGGTTGCCTGACCAGCGGCCAGAAGACTGTCGATCTCCGCCAGGCCGGCCTGCGCCTGGTCGGCAGCCCCCGAACGAATCGTCGCCCCGCAGGTACCGGGGACAACCACCGTCAGCAAACACGCCAAACCGATCAAGACCGGAGCAACGAGAAGGGTCCTCGGGACTCGTGAAGACATGGCACGCCCTCCCCAGTTGATATGAACGGGAAATTTGACCCATCATCTCACGTATGATAAAATACAGGGCACCTCAGGAAGAACAAATCTCCACCAGGTATTCTCCGGGAGAATCTCCTTGGCCCCGACTACAAGTTTCGCAAGTCTCAAATTATCAGCACGATACACTATCACACTCGTGCTTTTCATGATGACCTGGGTAGTCGTTTCACCAGCTCCCCGCGCCCTGGCCCTGGTCCGATTGGATTTTGAACAGAAATATTTTCAGCACCCGGGCCGGCAGGTCTGGGATTTCAGTATCATCCGGCCGGATTCCCTTTACCACATCTTTTACCACACCATCGGGGAATCCACACCCAACGCCGTGGAGGCAGACACCCTCTGGCACGCCACCAGCCCGGACCTGAAACACTGGAACCTCGAGGGGCCCATCCTGACCGCCGGACCGGACACTTGGGACGAGGGCGCCGTCTGGGCACCCGACGTCTTCCGCGACGACGCAGGTGAACGCTGGGGCATCGCCTACACCGGCTGCGACGCCAGCTTCAACCAACGGATCTGCTTCGCTTTTTCCGACGATCTTTATTCCTGGACCAAGGCGCCGGACAACCCGGTGGTGGTCCCCGATTCGGACATCTACATCTGGAATCCCAATGGTGGCTGGGGCAATTTCCGCGATCCCTACCTCTACCGGCAGGATGATCGGTGGCACCTGCTGGCCACGGCCAAACAAGATCTGGGGACGGCCACCGGCGTACTCTACCACGGCACCTCGACCGACCTGATCAACTGGCAGGATGAAGGCTACATCTTCGCCAACGACGGGAACGATCCGTGGCGGGTGCTGGAGAGTTCCCAGTACCATGTCATCGGGGATTTCCACCACCTGTTTTTCGGGGAGTTCGACACGCCGGGCATCAGCCTGGTCAGCGGCCCCAACCCCACCGAATGGACCATGTCCAACCGACAGCTCATCGACTACGGCTACGCCCCCGAGGTGGATTCCTTCGATCCCGCTCACCGGATTTTTTCCAGGATCTCTCCCTATGAACAGCCCGGTGGCAACACCCTGGCCTACGTCGTCCGTTGCGACACCCTGCTGGTCGAGCCGGATGGTTCCGACCCCACCGTCTTCAAGCCCCACCCATTGAACGACAACTGGGCCGTACACTCCGGATTGTCCAACCTGGGCAACCCGGTGTTCGAGGACAACCCCCTGTGGCGGGGCGAACCCTCGGTGGGACTGGTCGGCCATGGCTACTACAGCAGCAAGGAATACTATCAGGGTCCGCTTTCCGGTCGGGGTAGCCCCGGCACCCAGCTGGGTGATGCGGCCACCGGAGTTCTCGAGAGCTTCCCTTTCACCGTGACCGGCCAGCGCATGGATCTTCTCGTTGGAGGCGGCAATTACCCGGCCACCTGCTATGTCGCCCTGGTGGACCTCGCGGACGATACGATCCTCTATGCGGAAACCGGACAGGACAGCGGGCTCATGACCCTGCGCCAATGGGATCTGGTCCCCTTCCAGGGCCACGAATGCGTCTTGCGCATCGTGGACAGCGAAAACGGGCCGTTCGGCTACATCAACGTGGACGAGATCGTCGAGCGCCTGGATCACCATCCACCTTCGGCTCCCACTTCACTGGTGGCCGCCTACCAACCCGACCGGGTGAACCTGGACTGGGACGACGCCCCGGAATCCGATTTCATGATTCACCGGATCTACCGTTCCTCGGAGCCAGGTTTCGTCCCCGGCCCGGGCAACCTGCTGGTTGAAGCAGACGTTTCGGCCTGGACCGACATGACCGCCAGTCCCTGGGGATTTTTCTACCAGGTCACCACCGTGGACGACCTGGGCAACGAAAGCCGCCCGGTGGCGCCCGGCAGTGTCTCGGGCCTTCAGCTTCCCGAGGCCGGACCTGGCATTCGGCTGGCCCAGGCGGTTCCCAATCCCTTCAACCCCGTCACCCGGCTGGAATTCGAGATCGACCGACCGGGCCCCGTCACTCTGCGGATCTATGACACCGCCGGGCGCCTGGTCCAAACGCTGGTCGATGAAACCCTCCCCGCGGGACACCACTTTGTCCTGTGGGATGGCCGCAATGCGCACGACCAGGCAGCGTCGGCCGGCCTGTACCTTTACCGGCTGCAAACAGCGGACGCCTCACTCACCAAGCGCATGACCCTTCTCAAGTAGCCCTCAGGCTGTTTCCAGGATTGACGTTGGCTGTTGCGGAGCTCGGTTTTTTCCCCACTCAGGCTATGGGAATGGGTCTTGATCTGTGCTATATTCCCCAGACAGTGCCCGTCTGGGGTGTGGCCGTGCAGACCTTCACCCCAAGGAGCCGTACGGGTTTGATCCCAGGACCCATGAGAACAGGACCAGGAAATGACCAGCGACCAGAACAAAATCCCGACCCCGCCCCCCGAGGAACCAGCCGACGAAATCCAGCCCGATTCCCCGGCCATCGAACCCGACGTGACCAAAACGCCCGCCGAGCCGGTGGCCGAGGAAGCGGCCGCCGAGGACATTGCTGCCGAGGACGTTGCCGATGAGGCCCCCGTTGAGGATCCGGCGCCCGGTGACGAGGACTTCGCCGCCCTGCTCGACGCCTCCGAAAAGGCCGAACCTGCCGACGTCAAGGCCGGCGACAAGCTTACCGGCACCATCATCCAGATCGATGGACCCGATGCCTTCGTCGATTGCGGCCTGCGCAATGAATTGCCCATCGACGTCCAGGAGCTCAAGGACGACGACGGGAAGATGAAGTTCGAGGTCGGAGACGAGATCACCGGCCATGTCCAGAAGGTCAAGGACGGCCTCAAACTCACCCTGGCCATCAATCTCAGGGAAGCCGGACGTGAGGCCCTGGCCACGGCCTTCGCCGCCGGCACTCCCATCAAGGGCAAGGTTGGCAGCACCAACAAGGGCGGTTTTTCCGTTGACCTCAACGGGACTCGGGCCTTCTGCCCCTTCAGCCAGATCGATGTCAGGCGGGCGGACAACCCTGAAATTTTCGTGGGCCAGACCTACCAGTTCAAGATCCTGGAACTCTCCGAGGACGGGCGCAATATCGTGGTCTCACGGCGGGCCCTTCTGCAGGCCGACCGCGAATCCCAGGCCAACGCCACCCGTGAGTCCCTGGCCTTGGGTGACAACCTGGAAGGCGTCGTCACGCGACTGGTGCCTTTCGGGGCTTTCGTGGATATCGGCGGCATCGAAGGCCTGGTTCACATCTCCCAGATCTCCCACCAGCGCGTGGGCGACCCCTCGGACGTTCTCAAGGAAGGCCAGCCCGTCACGGTCAAGGTGCTCGAGATCCAGAACCTGGGCATGGGCCGGTCCGAACGAATCAGCCTGTCCATCAAAGCCCTGGCGTCGGATCCCTGGCCTGAAACCGCCGGCGTGATGGAACCCGGCAAGGACGTGATAGGCCGGGTAACCCGACTGGTGGACTTCGGCGTCTTCGTGGAACTGCTCCCGGGAGTCGAAGGCTTGATTCACATCTCGGAACTGGCCAACCGGAGGGTCATCCACCCCCGAGAGGTCTTGAACGAGGACGAAGAAGTCACCGTCCGTGTTCTGGATGTGGATCTGGACCGGCGGAGGATCTCCCTGTCCCGCAAACAGGCTTCGGACTACGAAGAGGATTGACCCAGTTCGTGCCCTGGCTTCGAAACAAACCGGCCGCTGCCCAAGCAGCGGCCGGCTTTTTCCAGGGGGACCAAGGTCAGGCTCGCAGCTTCCGGACCGCCCCAATGATTCTATCGGCCGCGTAGTCGACCTCCTCGGTGGTCGTGAAGCGCCCGAGTCCGATCCGCAGGCTGGCGGCAGCCAGATCCTCAGGCACCCCAATGGATGCCAAAATTGCCGAGGGTTTCGTCCCCGTGCCTGAACAGGCGGAGCTTGAAGACACCGCCAGGACCGTCAAGGCCCCGAGCAAACGGTGGGCCCGGATCCCCTCGAAGCTCACGTTGAGGTTTCCCGGCAACCGCTCTTCGAGGGACCCGTTCAGATGAACTCCGTCCACGGCTGCGGACAAGGTGGTCCAAAGGCCGTCACGCAGTCGAGTGAGGCGTTCCCCTTCGGCCACCATCTCGGTTGTCGCCAGGCGGCAGGCCTCACCGAAGGCCGCGATTCCGGGAACGTTCAGGGTACCCGGGCGCAGATCCCGTTCCTGCCCGCCGCCGAACATGAGCGGAGCCAGCGCCACCCGCGGATCCCGCCGCCTGACGAACAGGGCCCCCACGCCCTTGGGACCGTAGATTTTGTGGGAGGAAAGCGACAGAAGATCAATCCCCATGGCCATGACGTCCATCGGGACCCGACCGACAGCCTGGGCCGCATCCGAATGAAACAGCACGCCCTGCTCCTTGCAGATGGCACCGATTCCGGCCACCGGTTGCAGGGTGCCGATCTCGTTCTGGGCGGCCATCACCGACACCAGGATCGTGTCCGGCTCTATCGCGGCCTCTATCTCCGCCTCGGTGACCCTGCCATCGGTCCCCGCCTCCACGACGGTGACCCGCCCACCCCGCCGGGCGAATTCCGCCACCGGGCCGCGGACCGCTTCATGCTCCAGGCAGGTGGTGACCATGTGCCCGTGGCCGCCGCCGTGGATTCCGGCCACGCCCAACACCGCCAGGTTGTTGGATTCGGTGGCTCCCGAAGTGAAGATGATTTCCCGGGCGGTACCCCCGACCAGGGCAGCCGTTTGTTCCCTCGCGTCCTCCACCAGGCGGGACGCCGCCCAGCCGAAAGCGTGTCCGGCACTGGCCGGGTTGCCGAAATGGTCCCGCTGGGCACGTTCCAAAACGGCGAGCACCCTCGGATCGACGGGCGTGGTCGCGTGGTGGTCGAGGTAAACGGGGGTGGTCAAGGCCATGAATCACTCCCGACTTTCCCGGGGCTTCCCGTGGATCAGCGACTGAGTTCCAGCATTCTTTCGATGGGCACCAGGGCCGCCCGGGCCAGGTCCCGGTCCACCGTGACCTCGGGAGTGCGATCCCTCATGCACAGGTAGAGTTTTTCCAGGGTATTCAATCTCATGTAGGGACATTCGTTGCAGTTGCAGGTCTCATCGTTGCCGGGGGCCGGAATGAGGATCTTGCCGGGGTTTTCCTTCTGCATCTGGTGGATGATGCCCGGCTCGGTCACCACGATGATCTTCTCGGCGGCGGTGTCGCGGGCGTAGGCTAGGATGCCCGAGGTGCTCCCGATGTAGTCGGCATGCTGAAGAACCGGCTCGGGGCACTCCGGGTGGGCGGCGACCA
>CBDTUS010000079.1:0-16090 GCA_965363725.1 uncultured bacterium
TTTGTCGGGCGCGTTTACCGTCCGAGGTGGGTTCGATTCCCACACATTCCCGCCATCTTTTTCACCTCCCGCTACCTGTGACCGGAGAATGACGTGAGCCGCCTGCTCGTGATCGCCAATCCCTCCTCGGGAAACACCCGGAAGAGGTTCGATCCGTCAGAGGCGGTGAAAATCTTGGTAGCTATGGGCCACGAGGCCGACATCCATCTGACCACGGGCCCCGGTGATGCGACCGACAGAGCGGGGCAGGCCGCTGGCCGTTTTGATCTGGTGGTGGCCGTCGGCGGTGACGGCACCGTGCACGAGGTGGCCACGGGACTATCGGGAACCGTTTGCCCCCTGGCGGTGATTCCCTCGGGCAGCGGCAACGATTTCGCCACCGGCATCGGGTGTCCCACGGTGGAAGCCGGTTTGGCCGCCATCGATTCGGGGCACGACCAGGCCCTCGATGTCTGCGCCCTCGATGGGGAGAAATTCTTCAACTCCCTGGGGCTGCTGGCCAGCGGCCTGGTCTCCGGGGGTGCGGCCCACCTCTGGCGTTGGCTGGGCGGGGCGCGCTACACCCTGGCCGCGGTGGCGACCCTGTTGAAATACCGGGGACAGGATGTCGTCTGGGAGATCGCCGGCGGCGAAGAATCCGAAACGATCTCCGGGAAGTATTTTTTCGCCGAGATCTGCAACGGCCCCTTGACCGGAGGCGGCTTCCGGTTCGCGCCCGATGCCCAATTCGACGACGGCATGATGGACGCCTGCCTGATCCGTCCGGTGGGCCCGGTGGCAGGTCTCAGGCTTTTGCCGGCGGCCGCCAGCGGTCAGAGGATCGACCACGAGGCCATCAGTGTGGTCCGCTGCCGGACCCTGGTTTTTACCAACGACCAACCGGTGGCGGTCCATCTCGACGGCGAACCGAAAGTCGTGCCGGCCGGCCGCCATGTCGTCGAGGTCCTGCCGGAAAAACTCCTCGTCCGCATGGGGAAAGAACCGTGATGAAGAATGGGCCTGCAGGAAAGATCATGATCCACGCGAACTTCGGTCTCGTGCTGGGCCTGGCTCTTTTCCTGGCCGCAGGCGCCGCCACGGCCCAGACCGCCGGCGATCTTCCCGACTCGACGGCTCTGGAACTCCTGCCCCAAGAATTGATGGGAGAATTGCCGGACGATTTGCCGGAAGATTTGCCCGAACCCAATGCCGCCGCCCTGGAAATCCCCGAGGTCGACATGTGGTCCACCGGGGTGGGCGCCACGGCCGCGGTGCTGGCCACCCCATTCTTCCCGGGCTGGGGCCAGCTCTATTCCGACAATTTCTGGAAGGGTGGCCTGGCCTTCGGAACCCAGATGTACTTCTGGACCAATATTCTCAGCCGGGACCGGCAGGCGATTCGCGCACGGGATTTCGCGAATACTTTTCCGGAGGACGATCCCAACTACGACCGGTACCATTCCATTGCTGAGGAAAGTTGGGAGCAGATGCGGGATTTCGCCTGGTGGTCGGGCGGCGTGCTGTTGATCATCGCCCTGGACGCCTACGTGGACGCCCACCTTTTCAATTTCGACGAGGACCCGGTGCCGGTGCCCGACCGGTGGGACGACACCTTCGGGCCGGTCGGGGAAACGGTCGGTTTCAGTGATCCCGGACCCACGTTGGTGGTTTTCCAGTGGCGAAAGAGCTTCTAGACCTTATCTTTGGGCGCTGACCTCCATATTCGCAACGATCCCTGACTTTTTTGGCCTCAATGTCGGAGCAGACGCGGACCAGTATGGCTTTCAATCGGGAAAAAACGCGCAATTTCTGCATCATCGCCCATATCGACCACGGCAAGAGCACGCTGGCCGACCGCCTGCTCGAAACCACCGGTACGGTCATGGGCAAGCAGATGCAGGAACAGGTTCTCGATTCCATGGACCTGGAGCGCGAGCGGGGCATCACGATCAAGAGCCATCCCATCCGGATGGACTACACCGATCCTCGGGGGGAAGCTTGGACCCTGAACCTGATCGATACTCCGGGACACGTCGATTTCCACTACGAGGTCAGCCGAAGCCTGGCCGCCTGCGAGGGAGCGCTGCTGGTGGTGGACGCGGTGCAGGGGGTGCAGGCCCAGACCATCAACAACATGTACCTGGCCCTCGAGCACGACCTGGCCATCCTGCCGGTCATCAACAAGATCGATCTTCAGGCTGCCCGGGTGGATTACGTCACCGAGCAGTTCATCGACCTGCTGGGCTGCGATCCCGATGACATCATCAAGGTGAGCGCCAAGACCGGTGAAGGGCTCCAGTCCCTGCTGGACGCGATCGTCGCCGAAGTTCCCTCCCCCAGCGGTGACCCCGAGGCTCCGCCCAAGGCCCTGATCTTCGATTCCATCTTCGACCCCTACGTGGGCGCCGTGGCCTACATCCGGATGTTCGCCGGCACGATCAGGAAGGGCGAGAAGATCAAGCTGTTCGGCAACAACAAACAGTTCGAGGTGGGGGACATCGGCTGGTTTCGGCTCAGCCGGATCTCGCAGAAGGACCTGACCGCAGGCGAGGTGGGCTACATCGCCACCGGCGCCAAGGATGTGCGCGATGTGCGGGTGGGAGATACGATTTCCCTGGCCGAGAATCCCTGCGGCGAACCGTGGCCCGGTTACGAGGAAGCCAAGCCCATGGTCTTTTCGGGGATGTACCCCACGGACAACGACCAGTACGACGAATTCTTCGATGCCCTGCAGAAACTCCAGATGAACGACGCTTCCCTGACATGGGAAAAAGAGACCTCCGCCGCCCTGGGCTTCGGTTTTCGCTGCGGGTTCCTGGGACTACTGCACATGGAAATCATCCAGGAACGGCTGGAGCGCGAGTACGGATTGAACCTGATCGCGACGCTGCCCAACGTGGAGTACGAGGTGCTGCTCAGGGACGGGACGGTCGATCTCTGCGAGAACCCCGCCTTGCTGCCGGAGGCGAAGTACATCGAGGAGATCCGCGAACCTATGGTGCGGGCCTCGGTCATCACGCCCAAGGAATACGTGGGGCCGGTGATCCAGATCTCGCTCGAACGGCGGGGGGTCCAGACCAAGATGGAATACCTGGACACCGAGCGGGTGAACATCGAATTCGACCTGCCCCTGAACGAACTGGTGGTGGACTACTACGACAAGCTGAAATCGGTCACCCGCGGCTATGCCTCCCTGGACTACGAATACACGCGGCACCGCAAGGACGATCTCATCCGCCTGGACATCATGATCAACGGCGATCCGGTCGACGCGCTGACCTGCATCGTGCACCGTGACAACGCCTACAGCTGGGGTCTGAAACTCTGCCAGAAGCTGAAAGAACTCATTCCGCGGCAGATGTTCACCGTGGCCATTCAGGCCGCCGTGGGCACGCGCGTCCTGGCGCGGACCACCGTCAAGGCCTTCCGCAAGAACGTGACGGCGAAGTGTTACGGGGGCGACATCTCCCGGAAGCGCAAGCTGCTCGAGAAGCAGAAGGAAGGCAAAAAACGAATGAAGCAGGTGGGCTCGGTGGAGATTCCACAGGAGGCCTTCCTGGCGGTGCTCAAGGTCGAGCGCTGATCCGGTTTCCCATTTTACAACGACAAGCCTGGAGTGGTCATGGCCAAGAAATCGAAAAACAATCCCCAGGACGGCGCCGCCGAACAGACGGGCAAGGCCAAGCCGCCCCGGTCGCTGAAGGGGACGCTCATCGAATACGCCAAGGCCATCGGCACCGCCCTGCTGATCGCCCTGGTGCTACGGCAGTTCGTCTTCCAGGCCTTCCGCATTCCCACCGGGTCCATGCTGGAGACTTTGCAGATCGGCGACTTCCTGTTCGTCAACAAGTTCCTGTACGGGGCCAAGACTCCCGAGCGCATCCGGATCGGCCAGGCCACCCTGATCGACGGGCTTCCGGTGCTGAAGCTTCCCGCGATCCGTGAACCCCGCCAGGGCGACATCATCGTTTTCGAATATCCCAAGGACCGGAACCTGGACTACATCAAGCGGTGCGTGGCCGTGGCCGGCGACACGGTGCTGGTCAAGGACGGGATCCTGACGGTCAACGGCGAGGTCTACGAATCCAATTTCTCCGACCGGGATGGCGACCATTCCTGCGTACCGTCGTGGACCGATCCCGAAAGCTGTCCCGAGCCGCGGACCAAACACGACCAGGCGGCCTTCGTTCGCAACCAGCGCAACCATGCCTGGCCCTGGCCGGGCATGCCCGATACCTACGTGGTGCCCGAGGGACACATCTTCATGATGGGCGACAACCGCTTCAATAGCATGGACAGCCGGTACTGGGGAGCGCTGGACACGAAGCTCATCAAGGGCAAGGCCATGTTCATCTACTGGTCCTGGAACGGGAAAAAGCACCTGCCGCGGATCAACCGGATCGGGGACCTGATCCGTTAACCGCCTGGCGGGACCGTCTTCTTCCGGGAGTCGACATGGGACTCTACATCCACGTGCCCTTCTGCGGATCCATCTGCTCCTATTGCTATTTCGCGCGCACGGCCGAACACGGTCCAGAGGTTCGGCGCCGATTCGTGGACGGGGTTCTACGGGAGTTCCAGCTGCGGAGCAGCCGCTGCGGGATCCTGACGGGCGGCCGGCGCCGACTGCGCACGTGCTACCTGGGCGGAGGAACGCCTTCGGAACTGGAGCCGGAATTGATGGCCCGGCTCCTGGAAGGAACCGTTGGCCGCCTGCCCCTGGCCGAGGACTTCGAGTTGACCGCCGAGGCCAACCCCGAATCTTTGACCAAAGAAGTGGCCCGCCTCTGGCGCGGGTTGGGCATCACCCGCGTGAGCCTGGGAGTACAGAGCCTGGACCGGGAGGTCCTGAAGCTGCTGGGCCGGGCCTGCGATCCGGATACGGCCCGGGTGGGCCTCGAACGGGCCTGCCGGGTTTTTCCGAGGGTATCGGCCGACTGGATCCTCGGACCGGGTTTGGACCAGGACGCCTTGTTGGCCGAACTCACCGAGGCTGCGGAGCTGGGAGTGGAGCATTTTTCGGTTTATATCCTGGAGTTGCATTCCGGAACGCGACTGGCCGAACTGGCTGACCAGGGGAAATGGCGGCCTGCCTCGGACCAGCAGACCGAAAGTTTGTACCTGGCGGTGATCGATCACCTGGCCGCACTGGGTTTCCCCCAGTACGAGGTGGCCAATTTCGCCCGGCCAGGGGCGGAGTCGCGCCACAACCGGAGCTACTGGCACCGAAGCCCCTGGCTGGGCCTGGGGCCCGGGGCCCACGGCTACTGGGGCCGCCGGCGATACGCCAACTTCGACGACCTCGAAAACTGGGGGTCGGCCCTTGCGGGCGGCCATCTCCCCGAAGCCTCGGTGGACCCCCTGGACAGGTCGGCCCGGCGTCTGGAAAGATTGATCCTGCACCTGCGCACCACCGAGGGCGTGCCCTTGAACTGGCTGCCCCAGCAGGGCTGGAACATGGATCAGGGGGTGCGGGAAGGTTTGTGGGAGATCAGAAAGGGTCGTCTGGCCCTGACCGGCCGGGGGTTCCTGCGCATCGATACGTTCGAGGAAACGCTGGCGCGGTTGACACCCTGAAATCGCATTGATTACCTTGGTGCCGGCACAATCCGGTCCCATGACCCCCATGATGAGGATTTTCGGAACAGAGGCATGAACGGAAACGAGCAACATACCAGGCTGGATCCCCGTTCGCTGGACGTTCTCGACGCCATCGTGCGGCTGAATATCGAAACCGGCCGGCCCGTCAGCTCCGGGCTGGTGGAGCGGTCCCTGCAGCGGCGGGTGTCGTCAGCCACTATCCGCTCGATCATGAAGGTTTTGGAAGAAACGGGATTCCTGGAACAGCCCCACACCTCGGCGGGACGTTTGCCCACCGACGCGGGCTTCCGCGCTTTCGTGGACCGGTTGCTTGCCGGGTGGTCCCTGCAGCGCCACCAACCTCCGCCGAGCCTGCGGCGATTGGCTGACAAGGGGCTGCAGCAGGGGATGACCGGAGGCGATCCTTTCAAGGCCATGGCCCGGTTGCTGAGCCTTCTTACAGACAATATCAGCATCGTCGTGGGCCCCGCCCTGGAACCGGTGCGCGCCGTCAGGGTGGAATTCTATCCGCGCTCCCTCAGGAGGGTCCTGATGGTCGTGGTGCTCGAAAACGCCGAAGTACGAACCTGCCTGGTGGACCTGACCGAAGACACCCCCGTCGCCGTGGTGGAAGAGGCCGCCCGGGTGCTGTCGGCCAAGGTCAAGGGCAAGACGGTGGGTGAGATCCGGCGGGGCGTTCTCGACTCGGTGGACCTGGTCGGCACACCGGTGTCCCGCTGCGCGGTGACCCTCGCTGGCCGCGGCCGGGATCTGTTTGCGGATTCCACGGCCGTGGAAATCGAGTTCGAAGGCGTGGGCAACATTTTGGAGGAACCGGAATTCCACGATCCGGAACCCCTGAAGGCCCTGATCCGTTTCATGGAGTCGCCCCGCCAGATCAGGAAATCCCTGGACCGGCTCGACACCGCCTCGGCCGACGGGTATCGGGTTTGGATCGGCCAGGAAAACCCCGTGGGTGAACTGCGGCGGTTCTCCCTGCTGACCGGAAGTTATGACCTGGACGGCAGGCCCGGTCTGCTGGCCGTCCTGGGCCCACGGCGGATGTCCTACCAGCGCGCCCTGCATGGCATGGAGATCATGCGGCGGGTCATCGTGGACTCCGGTGGACTCCTGGCGAGTTGAGATTCTGAGGGCCGGGACGATGGTTCCGACTCATAACCGAATTCGGGTCGTTCGGCCCGACCTTGTCGCAGCATAGAAGGAAGAGGAACATGACCGCACCCCGTGAAGAGGAATTGGAGCCGCGCCCGGACCAGGAGACCCCGCCCGAGGTGGCAGATCCTCAGCTGGAGGAGGAATCGGAGGAGCCGGAGGAACTGTCCCCCGAAGAAATCCTCGCCGCCGAGCGGGACGCCTTCGAACAGAAATGGCTGCGGGTCGTGGCCGAACTGGACAATGTGCGCAAGAGGTCCCGCCGCGAGATCCAGGAAACCCGGCGGTTCGCCCAGGCGGACATCCTGCGCGCCCTGCTGGAGATCCAGGACAACTTTGAAAGGGCCTTGCATTCGGCGACCGATAGCTCCGATACTGGCGAGACCGACGGTATCCGTGAAGGCGTCGAACTTATTTTCCAGAAGTTTCGCGGGGTTCTCAAGGACCGGGGCGTCGAACCCATGGAAGCTGTGGGGGCAGAATTCGATCCCAATTTCCACGAGGCGGTCGGCCAGATCGAACGCGAAGGCGTCCCTTCGGGCCAAGTGGTGGAAGTCGTCCAGCAGGGGTTCTATTTCCAGGACATGGTGCTGCGTCCGGCCCGTGTCATCATTTCCAGTTAAGAGGCGCTCATGAGCAACAAGCGGGACTATTACGATGTTTTGGGCGTGGGACGCGACGCCGAGAAGGTCGAGATCAAGAAGGCCTACCGCAAACTGGCCATCAAATTTCATCCGGACAAGAATCCCGACGATCCCGACGCCGCGGAAAATTTCCGCGAGGCCACCGAAGCCTACGAAGTGCTAAAGGATCCCCAGAAGAAATCCCAGTACGACCAGTTCGGGCACATGGACCAGAACGCCGGTTTCGGCGGCGCCGGCGGCTTCGGCGGCGCCGGCTTCAACGTCGACCTGAATGATGCCTTGGAAAGCTTTCTGCGTAATTTCGGCATGGGAGGTATGGGTGGATTCGGTGGCGGATTCAGCGGTGGCGGCGGCGGACAGCAGCGCGGCCGGGACCTGCAGCTGGAACTCCAGGTGACCCTGCTGGAAGCGGCCCAGGGGGCGAAGAAAACCGTCAAGCTCAACAAGCAAATCGCTTGCGGGGACTGTGACGGCACCGGCGCCGCGGCGGGCAGCAAGCCCGTGACCTGCTCCCAGTGCCGGGGCCAGGGCCGTGTTCGGCAGGTGCGCCAGTCGCTTCTGGGCCAGATGATGACCGAAGCCGTGTGTCCGCAGTGCCAAGGCCAGGGATCGGTCGTGGAGGACCCCTGTGATTCCTGTCGCGGGACTGGTACGGTACGGGGCGAAGAAATGTTGACCATCAAGGTCCCCGCCGGGGTCAGCACCGGCAACTACATGGAGCTCAGGGGCAAGGGTGACGCGGGCCATGGCAGCGCGCCGGCGGGCGACCTGCGGGTGGTCTTCGAGGTGCAGGACAACGAACTGTTCCAGCGCCACGGGGACGATCTGCTGATCGACGTGCCGCTGTCGCCGGTGGACCTGATGCTCGGGACCAAGGTCCAGGTGCCCACCCTCGAAGGCAAGGTTTCGCTGAAGGTTCCGGCGGGCACCCAGAGCCACAAGATCTTCCGCATGAGGAACAAGGGGATTCCCCACGTCAACCGTCCCGGCTCAGGCGATCAGTTGGTCCGGGTCCTGGCCTGGACGCCGGAGAAGCTGGACAAGGAAATGAAAGGCAAACTCGAGGCGTTGCGGGAGGATCTGGCCGGCCGGATTCCGGCCCCGGGCCGGCACCTTTACGACTGACCGAAACGATTCGACCGCCGGGAGATTCCTTGCGCCAGTTCTTCCTGGAAACCGACCCTGATCACCTTCCCCGGCCCGGGGATCTCGTGGCGCTTGACCGCGAGGAAAGCCATCATCTGTTCACCGTGTTGCGCGGCGGCGGCGAGGGCACCGTCGCCCTGGTGGACGGTCGCGGCCATCGCCTGACGGCCAGACCTGTCGGTAAGGAAGGGAAGGCTGCCCGCCTGGAGATCCTGGAAGTGGCCCTGGACCCCGAGGAATTCCGCGAGCCCCGCCTGGTCCTGGCCTGCGCCGTGGTCAAGGGCAAGCGTTTCGAATGGGTCCTGGAAAAAGCGGTGGAACTGGGGACCCATGAGGTGGTGCCGCTGATCACGGAATTTTCGGTGGTCGATCCCCGTCCGGGCAAGCAGGACCGCTGGCGGACCCTCATGAGCGCCGCGGTGAAGCAGAGCGGCCGCTCGTGGTTGCCGGTGCTGACCGAACCGCTGACCATCGGTCAGGTTTGTTCCCGCCGATCGGGCGATCCGCTCCTGTTCGGGGCCCTGCCGGGCGACGGTCGTCGGACGGGCGAATATTTCGGTGTCGGGCTGGATTTTGTTCAGGACAAGCCCGCGTTCCTGACCCTTCTGATCGGCCCCGAAGGAGGCTGGTCACCCGGCGAGCGGGAGTTCCTGTCTTCAACCGGGGCCCGGCCCATCGACCTGGGGCCGCATGTCCTGCGGACCGAAACGGCTGCCGTGGTGGGATTGGCCGTCCTGCAATCGCTGCGCGGACGTCAGTCAGCACCAGGTCCTGTTCAGGGTGATCCGTAGAACCTGCCCGTGGCCGCGGCCTTGACAGGCGTCCGCGCCCGGTTTTTCATGGGCAACACGCCATCGATTCCCGTCAGAAAGGTGTTCGGCATGGCCAAGAGTGAAATTAACGAGACGATGCAGCAGGAAGTCATCGCCGCCATGAAGGCCAAGGACAAGGCTCGGCTCGGGGTCCTGCGCATGCTGCAGGCAGCCGTCAAACAGGTGGAAGTGGACCAGAGGAAGGAACTCGAGGACGAGGACGTCCTGAAGGTGCTGACCTCTTACGGTCGCAAGGTCCGGGACCAGATCAGCAGCTTTGGCGACGCCGGACGCGCCGAACTGAAGGATGCCGCGGAAGCCGAGCTGGCCATCGTGGCGGAGTTCTTGCCGGCAGAATTGACGGACGACGAGTTGGGCGCCATCGTGGCCGCCGCCGTTGCCGAGACCGGCGCGACCGGGCCCCAGGACATGGGCAAGGTCATGAAGGCGGTCCTGGCCCAGACCGCGGGCCGGGCCGACGGCGGCCGCGTCAGCGCCCTGGTCAAACAGGCACTGGTGGGTTGATCATGGATATCCCGGTTATCCTCGCCCTGGCCGCCATCATCATCTTCGGGATTCTGGGTTACAAGGACGGCGTGATCAAACGTCTGCTTGAGATCGCCGGCGTCCTGGTGAGTCTGATTCTGACCGCTCGCTTCGCCTCGGCCGTCCAGCCCTGGATCCTGGAGAAGACCGGCATGAATGAAGGGGCGTCCCTGCTGGTGACCTGGGCCGTTCTTTTTTTCGTGGGCCTGGTGCTCAGCCGTCTGCTGGCCAATCTCATCTGCAAGGCATTGCATCTGACCGTGTTGAGGTGGTTGGACAAATGGGGGGGCGCACTGGTCGGCATGGCCCTGGGCGTCCTGGTGGTCAGCGTCATCCTGGTGGCCGCCACGCAGGTACCCGGTGCGGAAGCCATCCAGACCTCCTACGACAAGACTCCGGTCGGCCAGTTCATCTATTATGCCGCGCCGGAATTCTACCTGCAGGTGCGCAAGCTGTCCGGGGGGCGGGTTGAAGAAGTCTGGGACCGGGTTCTGGACAAGGCCAAGGAATCGGGGGAAAAGGTCAAGGACGAGGTGGGGGAGGCCGCTCGTGAGGCCGTGACCGAATGATCAATCTGCTCGAACGCGTGGCCGCCCGGGTCGGGTCTGAAGATAGTCCTGACGGCTTCGTTCTGGGTTCCCGCACCAGAGAATTGCTGGAGTGGGATTCGGTAACCGGGCAGATCGCCTCTTTTTGCCTGAACCATCCGGCCGCCGAATCGGTCCGGTCCCGCGGCCCCTTCGCCGCCCTGGACGCGATTTCACTGGAACATATGCTGGCCGATGAACTGCGACCCGCCGGTGACGCCGAACAGTGGCCGCCCCTGGTGGAGGTGGGCTCGGTGCTGGACCTGATCCGCCAGCCCCCACCCGTGCGGCTTGAGGGAGCGGATCTGGTCCAGGTGGCTGCAGCGGCGGAGCAGTTGGATGCCCTGCGAGCCTACTTTCTGGCCGACCGGGCCCGCTATGTCCACTGGGGAGAGGCCGCCGTCCAGATGGCCGATTTCAGCGGTCTGGCCGGCGCCATCCGCCGGGCCCTGGACCGGGACGGCACCATCCTGGATTCGGCCAGCCCTCTTCTTGGCCGCCTGCGCCGCTCGGTGGCCGGGCAGGAACGCACCGTACGCCAGGAGGTCGGGCGGGCCATGAGCAACGCCCGCTCCCGTGGCTGGACCACCGGTGACGAAGTCACGCTGAGGGGCGACAGGTTCTGCCTGCCCATGCGGTCGGGTGACATTCGGCGGATCGACGGCATCGTTCACGACCGGTCGGCCACCGGAGCGACCCTTTTCGTCGAACCCGCCGGTGTGGTGCGCCTGGCCAACGAGTTGACGGCGACCCGACTGGAGATAGCTTCCGAAGAGTCTCGCATCCTCTTTGAATTGAACCGGTCGGTGGAACAGGCCTCCGTCGCCCTGGGCGAAGCCTGCGAGTTGATGATCCTATTGGACACTGTCCGGGCGCCCCTGCTGTGGAGCCGCCTGGTGCGGGGGCACCGTCCCCGGATTTCCACCGGCGGAGGACTCCGAATTTCTGGCGGACGTCATCCCCTTCTGATGGAGGCCCTGGGCCAGGGCGACCTCGCTGCGGGACGGGAACTGGTGGTGGCCCTGGACCTGGAGATGCCGGCGCAGAAACAGACCCTGGTCATCAGCGGCCCCAACGCCGGCGGCAAGTCGGTCGCCCTGAAATCGGTGGGCGTGTTCTGCCTGCTGGCCCAATGCGGCTGGGACATTCCCGCCCGTGAGGACACCATCCTGCCGGTGGTCACGCGCCTTCTCGTCGACCTGGGCGACGACCAGTCCATCGCCCAATCCCTCAGCAGTTTTTCCGCCCATCTGCAGCACCTGGGAAGGTTCCTGACCGAAGCGGGCCCCGGCACCCTGGTGCTGTGCGACGAGATCGGCAGCGGCACCGATCCCCAGGAAGGAACCGCCCTGGCCTTCGGCGTCCTTTCCCGGCTGACGGACAGCGGGGCCCTGGTCCTGGCCTCCACCCATTTTGGCCTGCTCAAGGCCGCGGTGCACGATCATCCCCGCATGGTCAACGCGGCCATGGACTATGACGAGCGCGATCTGCGTCCCCTGTTCACCTTCCGTGTCGGCGACCCCGGCACGAGCCACGCTTTCGACATCGCCGAGCGGATGGGATTTCCCGCCGACCTTCTGGCCGAGGCCAGGCTCATGGCCGGAGAGGAAAGGGTGCAGATCGAAAACTTGCTGGCGGACCTGGACCGTCGCGCTCGCGAGCTGTCGACCGCCCAGGAAGAGGTGCACCGGGAAACCGAACGGGCGTCGATCCTGGGCCGGGATCTCGACCAGCGGCTGAAGGGGCTGAAAAAGGAACGCCGGGAGGTTCTGGACAAGGCGGCCCGTCAGGCGGAGGACCTGGTGCGCAACGGCCGGCGGGCCATCGAGAACGCCGTCCGCGAAATCAAGGCCACCGGGGCGGACCGGACGGTGGTGAAATCGGCCCGTGATCGGCTGGAGAGGTTGGGCCGGCAGTTCGAATCACCGGCCAAGGATGAACCCCCGGTCCGTGTGGAAGAGGGCCAGCGCGTGAGGATTCCCCACCTGGGTCTGATCGGGAACGTCATCGAGGTCAGGGGGGAAAGGATCACGGCGGTGGCCGACGGGCTGCGCCTGACCGTGAGCCGCGAAGCCGTGCGGCCGCTGGATCCGCAAGCAGCCGCCACGGCGCCGGCCTCCGCTGAACCACCGGTTTCCACGAACGAAGATTGGGGCTGGCAGGCGGATGTTTCGGGCGCCGAGCCGGAAATCGATCTGCGGGGCGAAACGGGCGACGAGGGATGGGCCCGGCTCGACCGGCTGATCGATCGTGCCATCCCCGCAGGGCTGGAGGTCATCAACGTGATCCACGGCTTCGGCACAGGAAGGCTGCGGGACCATCTCTACCTCAGGTTGAAGCAGGATCCGCGGGTGGCTTCGTTCGTCGAAGCTGGCCCGGGCCAGGGTGGTGGAGGGGCCACCAGGGTGTTTCTGGCCGGGTGAGCCGGCCCGGGGGGCGAAAACCTGGCCCGAAAAGTTGCCGTTTCCCGGATTTTCATCCTATCTTAACAAGTTCCCTTAACCATGGTAGCTACACCGTTACGTCCACGGGGGAATCGATGCAGAATTGCGAACGCCTGCCACGTCAGGGGCTCGGAAAATAATGGCACCCGTTTTTTCGCCGGACATCATCGCCCGTGTCAAGGACGAGACCGACATCGTCGAGGTGGTGCGGGCCCATGTCGACCTCAAGCCCGCCGGCGCGGTCTACAAGGGGCTATGCCCCTTTCACCGCGAAAAAACCCCCAGCTTCATCGTCACGCCCGCCCGCCAGCGCTACCACTGTTTCGGCTGCGCCACCGGCGGAGACGTCATCTCGTTCACCATGGAAGTCGAAGGGGTAACCTTCCCCGAAGCGGTGGAGATCCTGGCGCGGCCTCTGGACATCGACCTCTCGGCCTGGCTGAAGGACGACGAATCCGAGGGGGAGCGGCGGGCTTTCCACCGGGCCAACGAGGTGGCGATGACTCTGTGGCGGGACGCCTTCTGGGATCCCGTCCTGGGCAAGAACGCCCTGGCCTACCTCAGGGAGCGCGGATTCCGGGACAAGGTGCTAAGGGATTTCGATGTGGGCTGGGCGCCCGGAGGCTCGGATTGGCTCGCCGAGGGCCTGAGCAAGGGCGGGGTGGATGCGGACCTGGCCAGGCGGGCGGACCTGATGAGGCCCAGCGACCGCGGCGGCTCGCCATTTGCCTATTTTCGCAGCCGGATTATATTTCCTGTCAAGAACATTTCCCGGCAGGTCGCGGGTTTTGGCGGCAGGGTGATCGACCAGGGTGAACCGAAATATCTGAATTCCTCTGACAGTCCCTACTATTCCAAAGGGAAGCTTCTCTACGGTTTTGAAGCCTCCCGGATGGCGATTGCCAGGGAAAAGTCGGCCATTCTGGTGGAGGGGTATCTGGACCTGCTGGCCCTGGCCCAGGTAGGGATCGTCAACGTGGTGGCCACATGCGGCACCGCGTTCACCCCGGACCAGGCCAAACTGATCCGTCGGGGAGCCAAAAACGTCGTCCTGCTTTTCGATGGGGACAAGGCCGGCCTGAAGGCGGCCGTGCGGTCGGCGGACGTGGCGCTGCGCCATGGTCTGGAACCGAAGGTCGTGGCGCTGCCGGACGGCAAGGATCCGGCGGACGTCGTGATCGGCGACGGAGTCGAGGCCATGCACAGGGCTCTCAAGAGTGCCGTGGGATATATCCCCTTCCTCAAGGGGCTGGCCGATGCCCGAGGCGGCGATCGCGAAACGAGCGAACGGGCCCTGCGGCAAGCCCTCGGTACGATCGCCGGGATCTCCGACGGATTGCGCCGCGAGTACGTGTTGCAGGAAGCTGCGGACGTGTTCGGGCTGGAGGTGGACCTGCTGCGGGATACCGTCGCCAAGGAGGCGGCCGGCCTGAAGCAGAGGCAAAGAACGTACAAGGATCCGGCTGCCGGGAGTACATCTCCCGTCAGGACCGGGGAAACGAATAGGGACCAGGCCGGGAGCATCCCCGGACCCGAAGAGGCGACCGCAACCTTCCAGCGCCGGACCGGACCACAGGTCAGGCGCTCCCTGGCGAAAGTCAACGCGGAGCCCATCGAGGCCGACATGCTCTCACATATCCTGATGGATGACTCGGGTGAGGCCGCCCGGGTTTTTCTGGCAGATCGCGGTGGACTGGAATTGAGCCGGCCCGAAGCGAGGATCCTGGCGGAGGAGATTTCCGCCTGGGGAGCCGCGGACCTGGCCGGAGGTTCACCCCGGGACTTTGTCCTGGACCGATGGAACGCCGCCGGCGACAGCGGGTACCGCGGATACGTCAGCCAGCTTATCAACAAGGAGGACCGCCCGGAAAGCACCGATTTCATCAAGGTCATCAAGGACTGCCTCGGACGGCTAGCGCAGGACGGCCGGCTGACCGGGGCGCCACGGGGTTCAGTGCACACGGGGGAATAGAACGCATTATGGAAAAAAAGCAGTTCGACTCCATCATCAAGAAGATTCGCAAGGAAGCCACCGCCAAGGGAGGGTACATCCTCCACGGCCAGATCAACGACATGCTGGGCAACGAAGTCGAAGTCGCCCAGATCGAACGGATCTACGAGAAACTGGGTGAGCTTCAGATCGACTACTACGACTCCGAGGCCGAGGCCAAGGAGAAGCTTTCCCGCCGCAAGAAAAAAGAGAAGAAGAAGATCGCCGCGGCGCGCAAGGTCTCGCGGACCAACGTCAAGTACGACGACCCGGTCCGCATGTACCTGCGCGAGATGGGGCGGGTTCCCCTGCTGACCCGGCAGGGCGAGGTCAACCTGGCCCGGCGCATGGAGGATGGGCGCATCGCCATCATCGAGGCCACGCTGCGGTCCAACCACTCACTCAACGAACTGCGGCAGACGGCCAGCCAGATGCTGGCCGAATCGATCCATGTCGACGAGGTGGTGCAGCACGACACCAGCACCTGGAACGTACACTTGTCGGCCAAGAAGGAAGCCAAGCGGATCCTGCGGGCCCTCGAGCGGATCGAGATCTGGCAGAAGGAAATCCGCGAGGAGCGGACCGAACTCGAGTCCTGCACCAACTCGGCCCGGGCGGCCACGCTGACCCGCATGGTCCAGTCGCGGGAGACCAAGATCCTCGAAAGTTTCATGGATCTCCATCTGGCGCCGGCCCAGGTCGAACAGCTCGCCAACAAGCTCATCCTCATTCACGGCAAGGTCTGCGACCTGCAGGCCCGCATCACCATGGCCGAGGAGGAGGTCGGGGTTCCTTTCGCGGAAATGAACACGGCCCTCAAGAGCCGGTCCCTCAAGAAGGGCCGCAAGGAGAACATCCAGGAGGCCTACCAAGTGATCCGCGGGCTGCGCAAGCGGGTGCAGGACATCGAGCGGGAAATCGGTCTGACCAGCGAGCAACTCAGCCGGATCGGCACCGAGATCGTGATGGGCAAGCAGCAGGTCGACACCGCCCAGCGCGAGATGATCGAGGCCAACGTGCGGCTGGTGATCTCGATCGCCAAGCGCTACACCAATCGCGGCCTGGAATTCCTGGACCTGATCCAGGAGGGGAACAGCGGCCTGATGCGCGCGGTCGAGAAATTCGACTACCGCAAGGGCTACAAGTTCTCCACCTACGCCACCTGGTGGATCCGGCAGGCCATCACCCG
>CBDTUS010000080.1:0-15915 GCA_965363725.1 uncultured bacterium
CAGTTCACGGTCGACCTGACGGGCGAAGGCCTGGACCTGGCCCAGATCAGCGTGACCCCGGGTGAGATCAACGAATTGGTGGATCCCGGAACCAGCACCACCGCAATCCTGCACCTCGAGAACACGGGCGCCGGTGAGTTGAGCTGGAGCATTCCCTCTGTCGATCTCTACAACAAGACCGTCGCAACCCTCGGCCAGAAGCCGGCCCCCGAATTCGTGGAGGGCCCGAAGGACGCGCTGGACAAGGACCAGGCGCCGGGGCGTCTGGGTTTGGGCGGTCCCGACGCCTTCGGCTACCGCTGGACCGACAGCGACGATCCGGACGGACCCGTGTTCGGCTGGATCGACATTTCCGGCACGGGCACGCCCGCGGTGACAACAGGCGATGATGCCAACCAGGGTCCCTTCCCCATTGGATTCACCTTCAAATTCTATGATGTCCCGTTCAATCAGTTCCGCGTGTGCTCCAACGGCTTCCTTTCGTTCACGAGTACCGCGACGACGTACAGCAACCAGTCGTTGCCATACGCGAGCGGGCCGTTCGACCTGGTTGCCCCGTTCTGGGACGATCTCAACCTGTCCCTGACCGGAAGCGGCGACGTCTACTACGAAAACGTAGACGGTAACCTGGTCGTGATGTGGGACGGCGTGCTGCCCTACAATGGAGGCACTTCGGGTGCGGGTCCGTTCACTTTCGAGGTGATTCTCACGCCGTCCGGCGAGATCATCTTCCAGTACCTGACCCTCAACAGTGCTCCGGCCAGCGCCACTGTGGGCATCCAGGACGGCACCGGCACGGTGGGCCTGGAGGTTGCCTACAACACCGCCTACCTGCACGACGATTTGGCCATCAGGATCGCGGCCCTGCCCGAGTGGGCTACCGTTTCGCCGACCTCAGGCGTTCTGGCTGCGGGTTCCGGCGCCGATGTGTCGGTGTTCCTGGACTCGGCCGGTCTGGATCTGGGTGTGCACACGGGAATGATCCTGGTCATGAGCAACGACCTGGCCAACCCCGAAGTCCAGGTGCCCATGAACATGCGGGTGGACATTGCGACGGCCGTCCTGGAGGGTCAGATCCCGAGAGTCCTGGCGATGAACCAGAACGTGCCCAACCCGTTCAACCCGATGACGACGATCCATTTCGCCCTTCCGGTCAACGGCCAGGTCGATCTGAGGGTCTACGACGTGCGCGGCGCACTGGTCCGCACGCTGGAATCGGGCGAGTTGGTGGCCGGTCATCACCAGTATGTGTGGAACGGTACGGCCGATAGCGACCGACCCGTTCCCTCGGGTGTCTATTTCTACCGCTTGAAGGCCGCCGGCGAGGTAATCACCCGCCGCATGACCCTGGTCAAGTAGGGTTCGGGGCCGACAAGCGATTACTCCCAGACAAACGCCCCCGGTTGATCACAACCGGGGGCGTTTCCAAATGTACGGGGAAAAGACCCGTAAATCCTACTTCAGCATCTTCCAGAGATACGCGTAGGTCAGGCCCCACATGTAGGCCCGCTGGTTCAGGTTGGCCGCTACCCCATGGCCGCCTTCGGTGTTCTCGTAGTAATAGACGGGCTTGCCCATGTCGGTCATCTTCTTGACCATTTTCCGCGCGTGTCCGGGATGCACGCGGTCGTCCCGCGTCGAAGTGTAGAAGAAGACCTTCGGATAGTCCTTGTCCTGGTCCAGGTTGTGATAGGGCGACCAGGTCTGGATGTAATCCCAGTCGTCGGTGTCGGGGTTGCCGTATTCTGCCATCCAGCTGGCGCCGGCCAGCAGCTTGTTGTAGCGCTGCATGTCCAGCAGCGGAACCTGGCAGACGACCGCCTCGAACAGTTCGGGCCGCTGCACGAAACAGGCGCCGACCAGCAGGCCGCCGTTCGAACCGCCGACGATTCCCAGATGCTCGGCCGAGGTGATGTTGCGGGCGATCAGGTCTTCGCCCACGGCGATGAAGTCGTCGAAAGCGTTCTGGTGCTTTTCCTGCACCGCGCCCTGGTGCCATTTGGGGCCGAACTCGCCGCCGCCGCGGATGTTCGCCAGCACGTAGACGCCGCCGCGCTCCACCCAGCCCGCGCCGGTGGCGCCGGAGTAACGGGGCCGCATGCTGATCTCGAACCCACCGTAGCCGTACAGCAGGGTCGGATTCTTGCCGTTGGCCTCGAAGCCCTTGGGCATGAAGATGAAGTAGGGGATCTTCGTGCCATCGGCGGAAGTGGCTTCGTACTGTTCCACGGTCATGCCGGTAGCGTCGAAGAACTCGGGCGTGCTCTGGATCAGCTTGGCCGCTTCGCCGTCGCCCACGAAGTACAGGCTCGAGGGGGTCATGAAGTCGGTGTAGTTCATGAAGTAGTCGTCGTTCAGGTCGGTGGTGCCGAAGACGCCGGCGGAACCGAGGCCGGGCAGTTCGACTCCTTCGTGGGACCATTTTCCATCAACGAAGCTGTACTTGTAGAGCTTGCTGCGGACGTTGTCCATGGTGGTGACCATCAGGTAGTTCAGGGTGCTGCGGGAGCCACCCAGGGATATCCGCTCTTCGGGCTGGAAAAGGAGTTCGAAGTTGCGTCCGCCGGCGAGGAAATCCTCGAGGCCGATGGCCAGCAGTGCATCCGCGGGGAAAGTCTTCCCGCCAATGGTCCAGTCGGTCCGGAGCGAAACCAGCATCTGTTCCTTGAAGATGCCCTGCATGTCCGCGTCCTCGGGAATCTCGATTTTCACCAGTTCCCCGTCGCGAATGATGTAGGTGGTGCCGCGATAGAATTCCGGGGTCTTCCTGACGAAGTCGTAGCGGCCTTCAGGCGTGTGCATGCTGTAGCCGGAAACGGACACATCCTCCACCGAGCCCTCGAAAACCAGAGTGGCTTCCTCCAGGTCCGTGCCCCGGGTCCATTTCTTGACCAGGCGCGGGTAGCCGGATTCGGTCAAGGTGCCCTCACCGAAATCGGTGCCGATCCAGACAGTGTTCTCATCCATCCATCCCACCTGGGCCTTGGCCTCGGGGACGATGAAGCCGTCGGCGACGAATTCCTTGGTCACGCTGTCAAACTCCCGGGTCACCGAGGCATCGCCACCGCCGCGCGACAGGGTGACCAGGAAGCGCTTGTAGTCGGGGTAAAAGCCACGGGCGCCTTTCCAGACCCAGTTCTCGTCTTCGGCAGTGGCCAGCGCGTCCAGGTCCAGCACGATTTCCCACTGGGGATCGCCGGTAAGGTACTGATCCACCTTGGTGCGACGCCAGAGGCCTCGCACGTGGTCCTTGTCCTGCCAGAAGTTGTAGGCCCACTCGCCTTGCACATTGGGGTAGGGGATGCGGTCGCTGGAGTTGAAGATCTCCAGCAGGCGCTCGTGGATTTCCGCGTACTCGGGCACGGCTTCGAGTTCGGCCGTGTCGGCGGCGCTGCGTTCCTTGACCCATTCGAGGGCCTTCTCGCCTTCGACTTCCTCGAGCCAGAGGTAGGGATCGGTGTCGTCGGCGAGACCGAGGGCTGCCGTGAGCATGATCGTCGCGACAAAAAGGATGTTTGCGAGGCGCATTGGGGTCTCCTTGGCGGGTTGGCGTGGTTCCGCAGGGATTGGACCCTATCAAAATTGGCGGGGATAAACTCGGGGTCAAGGGGAAAGACAATGAGGGGCCCGGGGATTTCCCTCCAGGGTCATCGACGGACTATTCCGGCAATTTCTTGATCCGCTTGAGCAGATCCGGCAGTTGCTTCACGGCCGCCCATTGGCGCATGGCATCCCTGGCGTCATCGGCGGGAGTGCCCAAAACCGTTTTGCCGGGCTCAACATCGGAGAAAATGGTGGCGTTGCCGCCAATTTTCACCCCACTGCCGACGGTCGTATGGTCCTTTACTCTAGCCCCTCCGCCCATCATGACGCCGTCACCAAAAGTGACGGATCCCGCCAGCCCCGCCTGGCCCGCGATGACACAGGAACGGCCAAGGATGCAGTTGTGCGCGATCTGCACCAGGTTGTCGATTTTGGTCCCGTCGCCGATCCGGGTGGAGCTGAACTTGGCCCGATCGACACAACTGTTGGCACCGATTTCCACCGCGTCGCCGATTTCCACGGTGCCGATCTGAGGAACCTTGACCAGGCTGCGGCCATCGGGGGAGGGGCGATACCCGAAACCGTCGGTGCCGATGCTCACATTGGGATGGAAAATACAGTTCCGGCCTACCCGACACCTTTCACGAACCACGGTCCCGGACCAAATGACGGTCCCGCTGCCGATGATGGAGTCGTCCAGGACGGTGACATTGGGATAGAGCAGGACCCGGGCTCCGAGGACCACCCCGGGACCGACATAACAGCCGGCCCCGATGGTCACGCCTTCGCCGATATCCGCTGATTCATCGACCACCGCGGTGGCATGGATCCCCGGGCCGCATTGCGGCGGCTCAGGAGCAAAAAGTTGAAGGATCTGGGCCATGGCGAGGTCGGCATCGGCCACCCGGATAAGGGCCCGGTCAGGTCCCGGTTCGAGGTCCAGTTTGTCATTCACGATGGCTGCGGAAGCTCGGGACTTGTCCCACAACTTGATGAATTTTTTCCCGCCGACGAAGGTCAGCTGGTGGGCCTGGGCCACCGAGATTTCTTCGACCCCCGAAATGAGAACGGTCGGGTTGCCGACAAGTTGGCCGTCTATCTCTTGGCAGATTTCTTCGATGGTGAATTGTTTGGATTTGGTACGGGGCGTCATATCAATCCTCCAGAAGCTTCTGTAGTCCGGGATGATCCAGCAGGGGATCGAACAGGGGATCCAAACGCAGATGTGGGTGCGATAGGCGCAAGAACGACCCGTTAGAAAAGGATCTTGACCCAACCTTGCGCTTGAGGCGAGTGTCCTCGTCTTCGCAGACGACACCCATCCAGCCTTCGCCGAGAAGGCGGGTAGTCGGGAAATGGGTAAGCATTTTTCCGATCACGGAGATGGACTCCTGGAAATGATGGAAGCAGTGGGACAAAGACCAATTGGATTATCCTGAGATTGATATCACAGTGGAGATCGGATGTCATCGGTTGACCGTTTCCGGACCAGAGAATGAGGCTGGATTTGGAATGCCATTCAATCGTCCCGACGTTGGGAGTTGGGGGTTGAATTGATGCCCGCCCCTGGGGTAGATTGAGCATCGTCATTCCACCCGAATCAAGGATGTGACCGGAATGCCGGATCAGGAGAACCCCTCCCCGGAACCAGAAGCTGCTGGACCCCCCCCTTCCTCCCGAGCGATCATGATGCTGGTGGCCGGGGCTGTTCTGGGCCTTGTCCTGGTTGCGGTCAACCTGTTTCAGACGCCCAAGGGATCAGACCCCGGGTTGTCCAAGGATATGGCGGTATCGGTCAACGGTACGGGGATCCTGGCCACGGATTTCAAATCCACGTTGGACCGTTACGCCCTATCCCGGGGCGGTTCCCTGGATGCCGCCGACAGTACACGTATCCTTGAGGCCATGATCGATGAGGAGCTTCTGGTCCAACGAGCCAGGGAGCTGGGTATCGACCGGAACGACCGCCTGGTGCGCGATCTGATGGCCAAGACCGTCGTGGAAGTTGTCGCCATGGCGGCCGAATCGACCGAACCCACACCAGAAGAAATCGAAGCTTTTTTTGTGGCCAACCAAACCCTTTTCGCAAGTCCCCTCAGGGTCCGGGTTCGGGAAATCCGGGTCGAGGTGAATCAATTCCGGACCGCGGTGAAGGCCGGAGAAATCGCGAGGACCGCAGCGGATCGGCTGAAGAGAGGTGACGAATTCAGCCAGGTGAATCGCCAAACGGGGGACCGTCCCGCCGAGCCCCTGCCGGACAGGCTTCTTTCGGAGTCGGAACTTCGGCGGTACCTGGGGTCCGCTGCGGCCGCCCGCGCTCTCGAACTGAAGCCAGGTCAGGTGAGCGAACCGGTGCGCAGTGGTAGCAGCTTTCATGTGTTGGTGATGGTGGAAGGGGAAGCCCCGGTCGTGCCCCCCTTGACCGAGGTCGAAGCACGGGTCAAGTCCGAAATGCTGAGGCGGGCACATCTGGGTGCGATTGAAGAATACATCGCTGAACTTCGTGCGGCCGCCGACATTCAGTTGATGCAGCCATGAACAGGCTACTGACCGGAATATCCCTCCTGCTGTTAAATTTGCTTTTGTTTTCCGGGGCCCAGGCGCATGTCATCAGTAAATCCCACTCTACCTGGGAATTTTCCGACACCGGGATTCTGGTCGAATTTCGCATTCCGGCTGAAGAGTTGTCCCACCTGCCTGACGGGGAAGCGGGTGCGGAATATTGGCCGGCCCATCTGAGACTGTTCCGCGGGGACGAAGCCTGCGCGGCCACACCGGCGCATCGATCAAATGACGGGGCCGACGGTTGGGTCGTCTACCGCTGGGAGGTAGGTTGTCCAGGTGAGGGCCCCATCTCGATTCGAAGTGATCTGTTGCGGGGTCTGGTGTCCCAGCATATCCACCACGCGGAGGTGGTTGATGGGTCAGGGGGTGTACTCGAAAAGGTACTTGTGAGCCGTGATCCCGTGTGGGAAGTCGAAGAAGGAACCGGGCATGCCACCTCTCTCGGCGGTTACTTTTTTCTGGGCGTGGAGCATATCCTGGGTGGTTGGGACCATCTGGCCTTCGTACTGGCCTTGGTCCTTCTGGTGGGGTCGTTCCGGGAGGTCCTCAAGCTGGTGACGGGTTTCACCATTGCCCACAGCCTGACCCTCGGGCTGGCGGCCCTGGGTCTGTTGCAGCCGGACACGGCCGCGGTAGAGATCCTGATCGGGTTTTCGATCGCTCTGGTGGCTGCGGAAAACTGCTGGCTGCTCGGCGGCAGAGGGCGAGAGGTTCCCCTGGCGTTTACGGGCGCCCTGGTCCTTGCCGGATTTTTAGCCCTGAGTTCAGTGGGTCTCCTGGCGCCGCTTGCCTGGTTCGGCCTGGCGCTGTTTTCATTCTGTCATTTTCGCCTTCTGAACATCCCCGGAAACGGGCCGTTGCTGCGAGCGGTCATTGCTTTCGCTTTTGGTTTGGTCCACGGATTCGGATTCGGTGGTGCGCTCATGGAGATAGGGCTGCCCTCCAGCAGGATCGTCCCGGCCCTTCTCGGCTTCAACGTCGGGGTAGAAATCGGCCAGCTTCTGGTGGTGGCGCTGGTCTTCCCCGTGCTGAAAATCATCTTTCGCGTTTCGGTGAGTCGAGGCCGACTGGTTACCGAAGTTTGTTCTGCGGGGATCTTCGCCGTGGGGATCTACTGGATCGTCACCCGTAATTTTTGGCTTCAGACCTGAACCGGTCGACCTCCAGACAACAATTATCCCCGGCGGAAAAAATATTCAGGAAGACCCGTCACACTTCCTTCCCCACATCATATCCAACAGGGAAGGCCTCGGTGGAGGCGCAAACCAGAAATGACAATCCTTGGAGGATGATGATGAGGAAATATTCACTCTTGCTGGCCATGGCGGCCCTGTCCCTCTTTCTGTTCGGCTGTTCCCAGGAAACACCCACCGGACCGATGAATGACGACACCGAGATCACCGGCGCCGATGAAGACAAACACGGGGGTTACGGAGGCGGCACGGCGAACTACGAAATCATCGTGGAAAACATGACGCCCGCCACGGGCCCCGGCGCCAGCCAGCCCTTTTCTCAGCCCATTCTGGCCACCCACAAGCGCAACATGCACATCTTCCGGCCCTGGCGTCATGCCAGCGATGAACTGGCCCAGGTAGCCGAAGACGCGGTCAGCGGGCCCCTGGTGGATCTGTTGAACGGATCGTCCCGGGTCCACGCGGTGGCCATGGGTGGCGATGTGATTCTGCCCGGCGGCGACTTGCACCTGGAGATCGAGGCCCGGTCCTCGGCCCGCTATCTGTCCCTGGTGTTCATGCTGGTCAACACCAACGACGCCTTCGGGGGCCTGGACGGCGTGCGGCTGCCCCGGCACGGGGAGAAGATCTACTATGTAAAGGCCTGGGACGCGGGATCGGAAAGGAATACCGAACTGGCGACCGATATCCCGGGCCCCTGCTGCGGCAGCCCCGGAATGGGGACGGATGAGCACAAGGTCGTGCGCCGCCACCGCGGAATCATGGGTGTTGGGGATCTCGATCCGGAGACCTACGGCTGGGAGGGCCGGGTGGCGAAGGTGACGGTCAGGCGATTAGACTAGGCGTTCCCGCCAGGATGAGAAAAGCGCCCCCGGTGGAAGGTGACCGGGGGCGTGGCTTATTCCCGATCGTCGGCTGAGAAGATCCGCTTGAGGGTTTCGAGATCGCGCTCGCGCTCCTCGCGGGTCTGCGAACTCTTGAGGGTGGATACCGACCGGCCCAGCACCTTCTTGATGAACTGCTGCAGGCTGCTGTCGACGGCGGCCGCCACCTCGTCCGACTGTTTCTTGCGCACAAACCCCACCTGCTTGTCTTTCAGTTCTTCCAGGTAGGCCTTGAACTCGGCCACGGTGGGGCGGATGTCGATCTCGTCCAGCCAGGTCTGGAACTCCACCAGTTCCTCTTCGATGATCCCCAGGGCGTGGGGCACCTGGCCGGCGCGCGCGGCGAGGTTGCCCTGGATGATGCCGTCGAGGTCGTCCAGGCCGAAGGTGAACACGTTGCTGATCCCCGAGACATCGGGATGGATGTCGCGCGGCACGGCGATGTCCAGCAGGAACAGTGGCTTGCCCTTGCGGCGGGATACCGCGGCTTCGACCATATCGGGCAGAATCACCGGTTCGGTGGCGCCGGTCGTCGAGAGGATGACGTCGGCTTCGGCCAGGGCATCGGTCAACTGGTCCCAGGGGCGGACCGATATCTTGCCGCATTCGCCGTCGGGATCAGGTGCGGGTGCCAGCAGACCGCCGGCGTTCTTGCCGGCCTTACGGGCGAGTCCGGCCTTCATCTCCTCGCGCAGGGTCTCGGCCAGGATCTCGGCGTTCTCCAGGCTGCGGTTGACGACCACCAGCCGCCCGATGTGGTGCTGCAGGAAGTGCCGGGCGGCCAGACCACCGGTTTCCCCGGCGCCCACCAGGACCGCCCGTTGGTCGCAGAGTTTGTCGAAGAACTTGCGGGCCAGTTCCACGGCGGCAAAGGCCACGCTCACCGCGCCGGTGGAAATCCGGGTCTCGGTGCGCACGCGCTTGCCGGCGCGGAAGGCGCCCTGGAAGGCTCGCAGCAATCCCGGGCCGGGTTCGTGGTGGGCGCGCGCCAGACGGTAGGCATCCTTGAGCTGGGCCGAGATCTGGGGCTCGCCCAGCATCATGCTTTCCAGGGCCGAGGAAACGCGGTAGAGATGCCGGACCGCCTCGAGGTCCTCGAAAGCGCTGGCGTGTTCGGAGAAGAAAAGATCAGGATCGGCGCCCACCTCGGCCAGGCCCCGGCGGAGCAGGGAATCCACATCGGTGCCGTCGACCACTTCGAGGTAGATTTCGGTCCGGTTGCAGGTCGACACGGGAACCACCGAGATGCAGCCCGTCTCGCTGACGCCCGGAACGTGGTTCTCGTCGGCGACATGCCCTCCCAGCGCATCCATCAACGCCGTCGCCCGGTCCGTATCGAGATGGGCTTTTTCCCTCACCTCGGTCGGGGCGTTCTTGTGGTTGATGCTGCGGACATGCAGGGAGGTGGGTCCGATCATGAACCATCCTCCCTTACAAGGGCGATCCAATCCCCCGCCGTTTCGGAAAATCCGGAGAGGGCGGAAATGGGCTGGCTGGAACGGAAGTTGTGGAAGCTGGGGAAGAAGTGATAGACCAGCCCCATGGCAGCGACCACGCCGAGGAAGGCCGCCACGGCCATGACGTTCATGCGTTTGCCGCGCCAGCCGAAGAACCGGTTGCCGATCAGGCCGATCGTGTAGCCCAGAAGAATGATCCAGCTGACCATGATCTTCGGGTCCCAGGGACTGAGCATGGCGGCCATTTCCGGGTTCACCCGGTCGGCCAGGTCATACATCCACAGATGGCCCAGGCACAGCGAGGCGAGGAGCAGGGGTACGCCCATCTTCACAGCACCGATGCTCATGCGCTCCAGCGTGTCCAGGGAAGGCAGGCGCCTGAACAGCAGGCCGAATTGGTGCCGCATCAATTGTCTGTTCAGGATGAGGTACAGCATGGCGTAAAGGAAACTCAGACTCAGGGCGGTGTAGGCGAAAAGCACCAGGACGGCGTGGCCGGCGAAGCCGGGATCCTGCAGGAAGGGACTGACCTCGGGCGTGGTGGTGCTGAAGGCGCTGCCGATGAACACGAAAAAGAAGGAGACCCCGGTGACCAGGAATCCGGTGTTCTTGGCCTTGATGCGGATTTCGATCACCAGATAGGTGGCAAGCATCGCCAGAGCCAGGGCACAGAAGAATTCCGCGGGGGCGCCCATGGGCAGGCGGCCTAACATGATGCCGCGGCTTGCGGTGCAGATGGTATGCAGGATTACGGTGATCACGGCGAACCGGGTGCACAGCCGGCGGGCGGTCGGATGATCAGTAAATAAAAGCCAGAGATAGGTTCCCCAGACCGCCAGATAGAGCATGGGCATCAGGACCTTGAACACCGACATCATGACGATCATCACAAAGCCTCCGTTGGGGCGCGGCGGGTTTTGCCGGCCAGTTCCTTCAAAACCGTTTCAGCCACGGATTCCGCTTCCTTGACACAGGCGTTGACTGAAATTCCGCGGTAGGAGCTGCCAGTCAGATAGAGCCCGGAGTATCCTGCCGCTGCTTGATCAATTTCCCTGAGCCGGGCCAGGTGGCCGGGAACGTACTGGGCGATGGCCCGGTTGTGCCGGATCACCCGGACCATGTCCGGGGCGCCCTTCAGGCCCATCAAGGGGCGCAGTTCGGACATGATGACGTTGATCATATCCTCGTCGCCCTGGTCCATGAAGCCAGGGTTGCCGGCGCCGCCGGCCATGCCACGCAGCAGAACCCGGCCAGCGGGGGCCCGGCCACCGAAAATACTGCTGGTCCACAGGGCACCCAGCAGTTCACGCTTTTCTTTGCTGGGGACCAACATACCGAATCCGTTCAGGTCGTGGGTGACCATTTCGCGACGGAATCCCAGCGCGATAACGGCCATGGGCGCAAAGGGAATGGCCGCCAGGTGGGCGGCGAAAACCGGATCCAGATGCCCCAGGTGGCGGGCTGCCGCGTGGGCGGGAGCCGCTTCGACCACGGCGTCGAAGGGGCCGAATTCCCCGTCGGTCGTCGATAGCCGCCATCCCTCATCCGTGGGCGTGATTTTCTGCACATCGGCGCCGGTCAGGATTTCGGCCAGTGGATCGGAGTTCAGGTCGGCGACCGCCGCGTCGATCAGGGAGGCCATGCCGCCGGTGAAGGAGTGCAGCACGCCGGACGGACCGGCGTCGGTCTTGCTCTTGCCCTGCTTCTTCTTCTCGCGGGCCAGTTTCGTCATGGCCTTGAAAAGACCGCCGTAGTCCTTTTCGAGTTCGACCATGCGGGGAAACGACGCCGCCAGGCTGAGCTTGGTCGATTCGCCGCCGAACACGCCCTTGACCATGGGGTCGAGCATGGTCTCGGCGAAAGCGCGGCCCAGGCGCCGGGTGCCGAACTGGTCGATGGTCTCGTCGGTCGCGGGATCTTCGGCCGCCCGCCCGAGGTCCTTGCGCGCCGGAACGAACAGCTCGCCGGCCATGCGCAGTTTGGCCCCAATCGACAGCATGGGGGATTTGACGAAGGCTCCGGGAGAAGTGGGGATCTCCTGGATCCGTCCGTCGACCAGCAGGAAACGGTGTGCGGTGGCGTCGCTGCTGCGCTGGAGCTTGTCCCGGATCCCCAGGCGGTCGACCAGGCGCAGGGTGGCCGGTTCGTTGTCCAGGAAACCGTTGGGCCCCCATTCCAGCTGCCAGCCGTCCTGCCGGACGGTCTGCAGGTTGCCCCCGGGTTGGGAACCTTTTTCAAACACGGTCACCTTCAGGTCCAGGCCCTCGGCCGCGGCCCGGTCACGCAGGTTCAGGGCCGTGGCCAGACCGGCGATGCCGCCGGCGACGACCGCGACGGTGGGGGTGCTGTCAGTCCGCGGGGCCAATTCTGCCCACCTCCGCCGAAAAAGCCGTGTCGATCAGGTGACCGGCCAGGGAATCCAGCCAGATCTCGTTCAGGTTCAGGGCTTCGCCCCGGTGGAAATCCTCGATGCCAAGGTCCAGGGCCTGGGCCTTCAATTCGATGTCCAGTTCGAGCAGCGTTTCGATGTGCTCGCAGGTGAAGCTGACCGGCTGCACCATGAGGCGAGCGATACCCTTGGCGGCGAGGCGCGGCACCTCTTCATCGATCTGCGGGCCCAGCCAGGCGATCGGCCCGACCTTGCTCTGGAAGGTCAGCTGGGGTTCAGTTCCGCCGGTGACACCATCCAGCCAGGCGGTCTTTTCCGCTGCGCCCAGAACCTCTCGCACCAGGCGGTGAACGGCGCCCACCGTAGCCTGGCTCCTTTCCAGATACGGATCCCCCTTGCGGATGAACGACTCGGGCAGGGAGTGGGCCACATACAGCAGGGCGCATTCCGCAGGGTCCACACCCCGGTCGGCCCAGAAGGTGAGCTGTGAAATGACCGGCCGGGCCAGGGCCTCGATGAAGCCGGGCAGGAGGTGCCAGTCGGGCACCACATGCACGGGAGCTGCGGGAGCGATTTTGCCTAGGGCGTCCAGCACGAACTGGATGGTGCTGCCGTTGGTCGCCTGGGCATACTGGGGATAGGTCGGAACGATGAGGAACTGGTCGGCGCCTTCACCCATCAAGTCGGCCACCGACTCGCGGGGATACGGATCCCAGTACCGCATGGCGACTCCGGGTACCGTCCCGCGGCCGGAGGCGCTGATCTTCGCCGCCAGATAGGCCGCCTGGTTCCGCGTCGTCGGCAGCTGGGGGGTGGAGGAGTCCTTGCTGATCAGCGCGTAGCGCTCGCGGACCTCGGGCGCCCGTTTCCACGCGATGAGCGCGCCGGCGAGTCCGGCAAACAGCCGGGGCACGGGGAAGATCAGCGGATCCCGGAACAGATTGCGCAGGAACGGACGGACCGCCTCGGGGCTGTCCGGGCCGCCCATGCCGCACAGGATCAGGCCGGTGGTCCCGGCCGGATCCAGGGTGGCGCGTGGAAATTTATCGATGGCCGTCATCGTCGCTTAGCCTCAAACGGTTTTCGAAAAGATGGGTTTGCCTTTGCCCTTGCCCAGATAGGCGTCGAGGGTCATGGCCACGTTGCGCACGAAATACCGGCCCTTGTCCGTGATACGGATCCCGTCCTCGTCCATGGTCGCGAGGTCATCGGCGATCAGCGGCGGCAGGGCCTTCAGGCTGTCGGCCAGGAGCTCATTGGCTGGGGCACCGTAGGCCTCTTCGGTCAGGGACCAGGGCAGCTCCAGGTTGCACATCAGGTTCAGGATGGCCAGGCGCCTGAGCTTGTCGTCCTCGTTCAGCTTGTGTCCCTTGACCACGGGCAGGCCGCCGGCGTCGATGCCGTCGGACCAGCCGCCGAAGTCGGCATTGTTTTGCACGAAGCGATCGCAAACGTCTCCGATACCGCTCATGCCGAAGGCCAGCATGTGTGGCGCCGGTTTGGTGGCGTAACCCATGAAGTTCCGGTGCAGCGCACGGTTTTCCAGGGCGACCGATAGCTCGTCGTTCTTCTTGGCGAAGTGGTCGATGCCGATCCAGGAGTAGTCCGCGTCCTGGAACATGTCCACCGTCAGCATGAAGAGCCGGAACTTGTCGTAACCGGTCAGCATGATGGTGGTGTCGACCAGTTCCTGGTTGGGCCGGACCCAGGGCACGTGGGCGTAGCTGAAGCAGGCCACGCGGTCGGGCTGAAGACCGATGATGCCCTCGAGGGTGTCGGTGAACGACTCGAAGGTCTGGCCGGGCAGGCCGTAGACCAGGTCGACATTGACGCCCTCGAACCCGGCGTCGCGGCAGCTCTGGTAGACCTTAAGCGTCTTCTCGCGGCTCTGGTTGCGGCCGATGGCCTTCTGAGTGCCCTGGTCGAAATCCTGCACGCCCATGCTGATCCGGTTGAAACCCGCCTGGCGCAGGAACAGGGTCTGTTCCGGCGTGGCGATGCGCGGGTCGATTTCCAGGGAGACCTCGGCGTCGTCGTTGATGTCGAAAGCCGCCCGGAACATGTTCAAGGCCCGCTCGGTCTCTTCCTCGTTCAGGTAATTGGGCGTGCCGCCGCCCCAGTGGAACTGCGCCACCTTGCGGCCGGTGCCGATGATCGCGGTCACCCGTTCGAGTTCTTTTTCCACCCGGTCCAGGTACTGATGCACCGCGCCCTTGTCGCGCGTCACCAGCATGTTGCACCCGCAGTAGTGGCAAGCCTTGGCACAGAAGGGCAGGTGCAGGTAGATGGCCAGTTCGTCCGCCGGCCGATCATTGAGCTCCGCCAGGGCCTCGCGGTACTCCTTGTCGCCGAACTCCTGCTCCCAGGCCGGTACCGTCGGGTAGCTCGTGTACCGGGGCCCGGGTTTATTGTATTTCTCGACGAATTCCGCCGGGATGTGCAGAGGCATTCTATTGTCCTTTACGGTAGCCCTGGACGGTTTCGACCAGGGTCTCGACTGCTGAAATCGGGGCCTGCGGTAAAATTCCGTGGCCCAGGTTGAAGACATGACCGGGGGCTTTCGAACCCGCCCGGCAGATGTCCAGTGCGCGGCTGCGGATCTGGTCTTCCGAGCCGAACAGGGCCAGCGGATCCAGGTTGCCTTGCACCGCGTAGCCTTTCATCAGGGGCAGGGACTTGGCCATGTCCATGGTCCAGTCCATACCCAGGGCCTCGACGTCGAGCGTGGTGACCAGGTCGAGGTAGGGGGCACTTCCCTTGAGGAAGTAGATGCGAGGGACGCCCTTGTCCTTCAGGCCGTCCATGATGCGCTTGACGCAGGGCAGGACCACGGCGGCGTAATCGGCCGGGTGCAGGATGCCGCCCCAGGTGTCGAAGAGCTGCACGGCGTCGACACCCGCCTCGACCTGCATGGTCAGATAGTCGAGGGTCTGGTCGGTCAGTTTGTCCATCAGCTTGTTCAGCAGCTCGGGCCGGCTGTACAGCATGGTCTTCAGGTTCTCGTAGTTCTTCGAGCCCCCGCCTTCGATCAGGTAGGTGGCCAGGGTGAAGGGCGAGCCGGCGAATCCGATCAGCGGCGTCTTGTCGCCCAGGCCCTCCTTCATCAGCTTGATGGCCTCGGCCACGAAGTGGGTGCCATCGGCCGCGTCGTAGGTTTGCAGGGAGTCGATGTCCTTTTCGGACCGCAAGGGCCTCTCCAGCTTGGGGCCGCCCTGGGAGAAGTCGAAGGGAGCGCCCATGGGCTCCAGGGGCGTGAGGATGTCGCTGAACATGATCGCCGCGTCGAACCCGAACCGCCGGATGGGCTGCAGCGTGACTTCGCAGGCCGCCTCGGGCGTGTGGGTCAGCTCGGTGAACGAAAGCTTCGACCGGACTTCCTGGTACTCGGGCAGGTAGCGGCCGGCCTGGCGCATGACCCAGATGGGCGTGCGGTCGCAGGGCTCGCCCCGCAGATTCTTCAGGAAGATGCTGTTTTTCACGTCGGACATGTCGGCGTCAACTCCAGGATTTGAAGGTGTCGGCCACGGCGGCCACGGTGGTGTCGATGTCGTCATCGGAATGGGCGGCGCTCACGAAGCCGACTTCCCATCCCGAGGGGGCCAGGTAGACCCCGCGATCGATGAGGTCGCGGTGCATGCGGCCGTAGGTCTCCATCTTCGAGCCGTCGATGGCGGCAAAGCTGCGCGGGGCCTCGCTCTGGAACACGTTCCAGAACAGCGAGCCCTGGCGGACGACGGTTGCGGTGACCCCACCTTCGGCGGCGGCTTTTTCCAGGCCGGCCTGCAGCCTGGCGCCCTTGCGTTCGAGCTCCTCGTAGAATCCGGGCCGGCCGGTGATGTCCAGGGTTGCCAGACCCGCGGCCATGGCCACCGGGTTGCCGCTCA
>CBDTUS010000081.1:0-15902 GCA_965363725.1 uncultured bacterium
AGTAGCGGCGGGCCAGGGCGTCCAGGCGAGCGATGTCCGCGGTCAGCAGGTGGTTGGAACAGGTCCCCAGAATCAGGCGGGAATAGGGGTGGATCATCGCGACCAGGGTCCCCGGCCGCTCGGCCCCCGGTTTTTCGGCCCTGATCCTGGCCCGGCCCAGCTGGTTGTTCAGTTCCATGATGCGCCCGGGCGGCAGGGGAAAGGACAGGGCCAGGGCCAGGGGTTTCAGGTCGGACAACAGGAACTGGATGTCGGCGAATTCCTGGACGTTCAGGGGGGGCACCATGAAGCCGCGCCCCATGTCGCTGGTCAAAAAACCCTGGGCCTCAAGGCCGAGCATGGCTTCCCGCAGGGGAGTCCGGCTGATGCCCAAGGTGTTGGAAAGGCGGGATTCGTTGATGCGCTGTCCGGCGGGCAGGCGACCGTCCCCGATTCTGGCCAGAATCTCCTTGTGCAGGTCGTCGCGTAGCGGTTTTCGCTGAAACATTGGTGGTTCCTTGTCCGGCGGCCATATCCATCCGGGGCGGATTATGGCATCGGCGCCGGAAAAAAACCAGCTTTAGCGGCCTAGACGACGACCACCGAGTTTTCCGCGGTATCAATCCCGCTGGGGACGTATTTGTCGGCTTCCCAGTCGTTTTCCCAGGTGTCGTCGCCGATCAGGTATCGGAAGCAGTACTCCCGGCCGGGCTCCAGGTCCAGGCTGACCTTGAACTCTCCATTCTTGAGCCTGGTCATGGGGGTGGCGTCTTTACGCCAGTCATTGAAATCACCCACCAGATAGACCTTTTTGGCCTCGGGAGCAGCGTCGCAGGGCAGCCGGAAGGTCACTTTGCCGACGGGGCGGGACTTCAGGTATTTCTTTTCCAGACTCATCTCGTGCTCCTGTCCTGGACATGGAAAATTTCCTGTGAGCGACGAAATGATATACCGATTGCGCCAGGATGCAAATGATTGGCTGAAATTTTACACAATATAGCCCGAAAAAAATTCAGGCCCGGGCTGTGCACTATTTCATAGAGTGATGGAGGGCGCGGAAACATGAGAAATCATGGGGAACGGCCGAAGGGCAAAATGAAGGCCGGACCGCGCAAGGAAGGAAAAATGCCCGAAGAGGTGACATCATGAGTGACATTCGCCATCTGATGGAATTCCGCGAGGGTTTCGAGAACACCGGGTTCTCCGATGTTCCGTCCCTGAACATGGCCTACAAGCATCTTTATTCGGGGGACCATGAAGAGGCGGAACGGCGTTTCAGGGAGATCCTCAATACCGAACCTGAAGATCCCGAAGCCCTGGCCGGATTGGCCGTATGCGTGGCCGAAGACGGCAAGAAATTCCTGACCGCGACCAAGCTGGCCCGCCAGTCGATCCGCTTGGGAAAAGGGTCGGCCGCGGGATTCATCGCCCTCGGCTACATCAACCTGAAGGGTGGCCGGCTCGAGGACGGGTACCGATACCTGATGAAAGCCAAACACCTGGCGCCCAAGGACCCCCGGCTCCATACCGGGTTCGCCCTGTATGATCGCGAGCGCCCGCCCGTCATCTGCGACCTGTCGCGGCTTCACCCGGTGAATCGGGTGCTGGGCGGTGCCCGTTCCTACATGGATTCCCCGACCAACCGGGCGGTGGCGATCGCGGCCATCACCGGGGGTCTTGTTCTGGCTGGCTCGTTACTCGCCTGACGGTGCCCGCCGCTCTGCCTGACCCCGGGCCTATGTCGCCCGATTTCCCATCTGGTCCGGGGTCAGGCGGAAGCGAAAATCCCTCCGCGCTTCCGCCACTTCCGCTTCGTAGGAATTCGACCCGAAATAATCCCGCAGTTCCTGGGCCACCGGCACGATCATCGGCGCCGGCACCCACCATACGACCGTCCCGTCGGCTTCATCAGTAACCAGGCCGACATCCACCGCCCGCGCCGCTTCCACCAGACGAAGGTCCCTGACCGCATGCTCCAGGGAAAGCATCCGGGCTTGGCTCCGGGGATCGGCGAAAAAAGCCATGGGGTGCGCCAGGCGGGCCAGGTGGAAGTGGGTGGGGATGAAGAGGAGGCCGTCCAGGTCCCGGCGCTCGCAAACCACCACCAGGACGGCGACGATGTCGCGCAAAAGACCCAGGCCCGGGAACTCCTGTCCCGGCAACAGGGGCCGGGACAGTTCGAAGCTGGAGCGCGCGTCCTGGATCAATAGCCACTCCACCGAAAGCAAGGCCCGCCCCGGGATCATGTTCCGGTTCACCCTCAGCTTCATTTCCATCAGGGTTTGGGGGTTGGTTTCCCCCGCCCGGATGGTCAGGGTGTGTCCCATGGGATCGGCCAGATCGATGGCCACCCGCAGCGCGCTGAAACCCTGGGCCCTGAGCCGGTCCATGAGGCCGGATTTTTCCAGGGCCAATTCGATCCCGTGAAGGGAGTAGGTGCCGAGAAAACGTGAGTCGGGGATCACCCCGGCGCCGCCCAGATCCAGATCCGTCAATCCCCAATCGTCGTCGGGGCGGGGCGGCCGCCGGCCCCGGGATGAGCTGGATGATGGAGCCTCGGACGTCAATTCAGGATGCTTCATGAGGCGGGAAAGCTTGCGGTAGTAGTTGACCGGCAGCTCGAGTTCCAGGGGGATGTCCAAACGGCTGGAACCGCTCAGCATCCAGGAAAAGAAACGGGCTCCGGGACGCCACGCCAAGGGGCCGTAGCCTCCGGCCAGCAGGATCACCAGGGGCAGGGTCTGGTCGGGGTCGTCCGGCCGGACCAGATCCATGACCAGGCGGTCCCGTTCGAGTATCCCCTCCATGGTGATGCGCCAGTCTCCCAGACGGTCGTCCACGCTGGGGTCGCTGCCGGCGAGATAGAAAACAAGGCCCGGCCGTACGGCTTCGAAAACCCGGTGCAGGTGTTCGCGGACGGCGGCAAGGTAGGCCGTGTCGCCGATGTCCGTTCCCAGGGCGATGCTGGTGGAGGCGACGGCCCGGGTTTCCCCCAGATCCCGGTTGTGAATGGAAAAGGTGTGCACCAGGGGATCATCGGCGAAAATCTCGCGGGTTCCGTCCCCGTCGTGCAGGTCGAGGTCGACCACCAGGATGGGAAATTCGTGGCCCTGGTCGCGCAAAAAGGCGATGGCCACGGCCACATCGTTGAACGCGCAGAATCCCGAACCGGTCCTGAGGCCAGCGTGGTGCAGTCCACCGCCGAGATTGACGGCCACGTGATTCCTTTTCAGGGCGTTGTGGGCCGCCTTCAGGGTGCCGCCGCAGACCATCCGCTGGAAGAAGAGGTAGGTGTCCTGCTGCTCGCGGTCCAGGGGGAATCCCAGGATGGGGTCCATGGCCCCTGGATTCTCGAGGGATTGAACGTAAGCGGGGTCGTGGACCTTCTGCAGCCAGCCCAGCGACACCGCCCGCGGCCGCAGCAGCATGCCCCGCCGCAACAGGTGCCGTTTGCGCAGGTACTGCAGGATGCGAAAAGGCCGCCGCGAATCGTAGGCCGCAAAGGGAATATCGATCTGATAGCTCCGGTGAATGACAAAGCGCGGCCCGGAAGGGCGACGGCCGATGGTCAGCAGGTTTTTCAATCGTTTCCACATGTGGCGAGGGTGCGGTCCCCGAAGGCGTGGGTCAAGAAATTGTGGCAGACCGCCGGTCCGTCAAATGCTGAACCAGTAGGAAATCTTGGCCATGAAGGTGTTGCCCGGCTCGGACCGGAAAGGATGGCCGGCGTCGAACCCGTTGTTCCACTGCGGATCGCGGTCCCAGTCGGGATTGTCCGGTCCGCCCCGTTCCTGGTAGTGGCCCTTGCTGTGCGTCCAGACCAGGAAGAGGGTTGAACCCGGCCGGTATTCCCACCGGTAGACAAGGTTCAGGTTCACCGCCCCGTATTCGAAATCGAACTGGGCCGGATCGATGTCGTAGGGGCGCAGGTCGAAGGAGTCAGCAGTGGCCAGCCACCGGGTGTTGCCATAGTTGCCCCGGGTCAGGAAGGGCTGAACGTAAAGCTGCAGGGAGTTGTCCCGGTTGAACAGGATGTTCGAACGCAGGGTCAGGTCCCAGATCATCTGGTCGAGTTCCCCGAACACGTAGTCGACCCCGCCGATGCCCGGAACCGTGGGGGCGGAATCAGCGCTGCGGTAGTTCTGCACCCATTGGGCGTCGTTCTGGAAATGGCCGATGCCGAACCCGATCCAGTGCGAGAAATGCTCGCTCTGGTTCCAGCGCAGGCCGGCCTCGAACTCCAGGTCGTTCCTGGCTTCGCCCCAATTGTATTCGACCTCGAGATCCAGGGAGAGGGGCTGGCGCCAGTCGGTAGTGTAGCCGATTTCGGCGGCGGTCCAGCCGGGCTGGGTCATGAGGGGGCCGCGCTCATCCTCGAAGGTGCGCGTCTGGTATTTGCTGGTGCCGTCGACAGCCTGTCCGATGAAGATATAGCCCTGATTGAAGCTCTTGTGCTGGGCCTGGGCAAAGAGATGGACGCCGGCGCCCTGGGGATGGCTGCGATCGTATTGCCAGGCCTTGGCCCCGGTCTCGATGTCGAACCCCTCGTTATCGGCGTAAAGCCAGTTGCGGTAGCCTTCGAGTTCCAACTGGAAGTTGTTGAAGGAGCCACGGTCGCCGTCCCGGTTGTAGTGGTAGGAGACGTTGCCGTAGATCTGTTTTTCGTCCGGTGCCTGTAGGAATCCCATGTCGTTGGGGTCCAGCTTGTCGGATTCCCACTGTCCCTGCAACATGCCCCGCACCTTGCCGCCGGCCTTGCGGAAATCCAGTTTCCCGCCGGTGCCGTAGATGGCTTCGGGTTTCAGGGCCGGGTCGAAATAGTCGGTGAAGGGGTCCACGATGGTGCCGACAGCCGATCCCGAAATCCGGTACATCCGGTCGCGGAAGTTGGTCTGAAAATCGAAGCCGCCGGAGTAGCCGTTGCGCTGGTAGCGCTCATCGGCGGCGGCGAATGAACCCTGGTCCCGATTCACGGCCGTGCCCATCACGTTGACGCGGTGGTTGCCCCGGTCAAACTCCTTGCCCACCCGGACCAACCCGTAGGCGGTCTTCTCGGTGCCGGCGACGAAGGGGTTGTGGACCCGGCCGTCGAGCCCGATGTCGGTGGCCGCGGCCAGCACCGCAATCGAAAAGTCACCGCCGATCTTACCGGTGAGTTTCGCCGCGCCGCGGATGCGGCTGTTGGGGTCGCCTGTGCCGATCCTCCGCGAGTAGAACAGGTTGAAGTCGGGGTGCTGAAAAAATCGGGCCCCCTCGATGAAAAACGGCCGTTTCTCCTGGTAGAAAGTTTCGAAAGGGGAGAGGTTCAGCAGGGCCGGGTCCGCTTCCACCTGACCGAAATCGGGCTGGAAGGTGGCGTTGAGGGTCAGATTTGCGGTCACCCCGTACTTGAAGTCGGCGCCGAAGTTCTGGGAGTGCTCCCAGGTGTCCTCGTCGCCTTCGGCGGCCGGATCGACGTGCTTGGTCAGGACGTAGGGCAACACCTCGAGTTTGCGGGGGTTTTCCACGCCGCGCAGTCCGGTCAGGTAACCCCAGCGGCTGACGAACCCGCTGGCGTTGCGGTCCCACATCACCCAGCCGGTGTCCTCGCCCCGCCCGTGGAGCCAGCGGTAGGCCTGTAGGCCCCAGGTCATGTCATCGGAGGGTTTGAAGCGGATCTGCGAGAAGGGAATCCTAATCTCCACGTACCAGCCGTTTTCGTCCCGGTGGACCTCGGCCTCCCACACCGCGTTCCAGTCCCGGTCCCGGTTCCCGTTGTCGAAGAGATAGTGATCCTCCATGACCCCGTCGGGGTTGACCCGGAAATTGTAGCCGGTGGTCCGGTCGTGGTAGGGGTCGATGTAGATGCTGCAGATATCGGAAGCTTCGATCTGGTCCCGCCGGCTCAGAAAGCTCGACACGTTGGCCATGTCGTCCTCGTAGCAGGCCATGGCGAAGTAGATGGCATCGTCGTCATAGGCCACCTTGAACACCGAGGGGACGGAGGCCGGCGCGCCCCGTTCGGGATCCATCTGGCGAATACCCCAGCCGGTCTCGGCCAGGTCCCAGGCGGGGTCGTCCAGGACGCCGTCCAGTTTGATTTCCAGACCGTCCAGGCGGAAAGCCTCCAGGGACGGCACCTCGGTCAGGGTGCCGTTGGAAAGATCGGGATAATTGGGGCCGGATCCAGTGGGAGCGAAACTGGGCACGGGGCTCTGTCCCCGGGCGATGGAGGCGATCAGAAGCAACAGGGGAATGATCCAGAGGGCGGTTTCCGTCCGGAGACCGGGTGGTCTGGTTGTCATCTGATCTCCTGGGGGAAATCCCTGATATACAGGCACTTTAGCTGGAACCCGAAAAATACGGGCAGGGGCCGGGGATGTTCCAGAAAAAAAAGGGAAATCCACCGAACCATTGACACGTCCGGTGCGTCTGTGGGGTGATGGATGTGATAGAGGCGCTATGGAAACACCATTGATGGGACCTGGAACAGGGATTTCATGAACCAAGCGGAATTACTACAACGCTGCCAACGCGGCGACGAACTGGCCTGGGAGGTGCTCGTGCGACAGCATCAGGGACGAATCTGCTCCATCGCCTTCGGATATGTAGGCGAACACGACGAGGCCATGGACCTCGCCCAGGAGATTTTCGTCCGGGTGTACAACAACCTCGAGACCTGCCACGAACCCGAGAAATTCCCGGCCTGGCTGGCCCGGATCGCCCGCAACGCCGGCATCGACCATCTGCGGCGCCGGAAAGCCCGCCCTCCGCGGCAGGACATCCCGGCCGAGGACATGGTCGCCCTGGCGTCCGGCGGCCCGACGCCGGAAGAGGAAATGATCCGTACTTCCCGGCAAACCCTGGTGCATACGGCGCTGCAAAAACTCAGCGAGATCAATCGCGAGATCATCGTTTTGAAGGATATCCAGGGCCTGCCCCTGGAAGAGATCTCGGGCCTGCTCGACCTGCCGTTGGGCACGGTCAAGTCGCGCTCGAGCCGGGCCCGCCTCGAACTGGCGCGGGCCATCACGGACATGGACGCGGGGCCGGGCGGCGGTCCCCTCGGCGCGGAGGCGGTGTGATGACGGGCCATGGCGGCAAAGACAGGAATGACGAACGTGCGCGGAACGAGAGTTTCGTCCGCGACGTCCTGTCCCGCACCAGTGGTTCGGCCTGCGACCGGGCCTGTGAACAGCTTTCCGACCTGATGGCCGGGGATCTGGCGGGCATGGACCGCGAACTGGTTCAGGCCCATCTGGAACATTGTGATCCGTGCCGCGCCGTGGCCGTGACCCTGGGCTGGCTCGAACCGCTGCTGCCGGCGATGGCCGAGATCGATCCTGGCCCGGGATTCACCGCCCAAGTATTGAGCCGGACCACGGGCCGCCGCGCCCCAGTCCGGGCAGACGTCCCCGCAATTCCTTCGGGAGCGGCCGGCCTGATGGACAGGGTGGGCCGCTGGTGGGAAAGGCAGATCCTGCGTCCCGGATTTGCCGCCCAGGTGGCCTACGCGGCAACGGTGGTCCTGGTTCTTTTGACGGCGGTTCCCGGCGCACCGTTGCGGCAAGTGCCGGGCCAGGCCCTGGAAATCGTGCAGGCGGGGCCCACGGCGACGCCCTTGATCGGATCGGCGCTGGACGAATTCTCGGGATGGGTGGGTCACCGGGCCGACGCGGCCACGGCCGGCGCCCGGACCAGTATCCGGCAGCGCTGGCAGGGAGTCGAAGATTCCCTGTCCCGCCGGGGCGGCCGCACGGCGACCGGACGTCAGGATCTGCGGACCCATCTGAAAGAAATGGCCGGCCAGGTCGGTGACGGCCAGCTGGGCGAAGCGAGTTACGAATTCCTGGCCGTGCTGAAGGCCGGCCAGGTGATCTGGATAGAATGGTGGAATGACAATGCTGACAATGGACAGGAATAGAAAGGAGAGTGCTATGAACGGCGCGCAGAATGATCAACATCAGGATGTCTACACGGAGGCCCGGCACGACCAGGGGGCCCAGGTCCCGCCCGCGGGCCAGCCCGGACCCTACGGAGGGGCCTACGATTCCAGGGGTGGAGCGGACACCAACCGAAAGTCCCCCGTACTGGCCACGCTCCTGTCACTCATGCCCGGTCTCGGGCAGATCTATGTGGGGTATTACCAGCAGGGGTTCATCAACATATTCATAGTGGCGGGCACGATTTCGATCCTCGCCTCCTCGATCATGAGGGGGGCGGAACCGTTTTTCGGGGTGTTCATCGCCTTCTTCTGGATCTACCAGATGATCGACGCGAACCGCCGGGCCCAGCATTACAACAAGGTCATGGCCGGCCAGGGTGGGGAACAGGTCCCCGAGGGTTTCGAGATGCCGACCACGAAGGGATCCGTGATGGGCGGCGCGATTCTGATCCTCATCGGCATCCTGTTCATCCTGGACCTCAACTTCGACGTCTCGATGCAATGGGTGGAAAATTGGTGGCCGCTGATCCTGGTCCTGGTCGGGGTCAACCTGGTCTTCAAGGCCATGAAGAAGTCCGACTGAGAGAGATCCCACCAGGAGCGCCCGCCGGCCAGGCGGGCGCTCCCATTTATCAGATCAACTCCTGCCAGATTTTTTCCACCCGTCCGAATACCGCCTCCCAGGTGAAGTGCCCCAGGTCCGGGGGCGCCAATGAGCTTTGCGACATGGCCCGGTCCAGGGTTCCAGCCAGCTCCTCGACGAAGACAGGCAGGTCTTCCGGGACCGGCCGGTCGGTTCCCGCGAGCCGGGGCAGGGACACCAGCTCGATGCGCCCGTCCAGGTGCGGCTGGATCTGTTCGATCACCCCGGTCAGGGCGGTGCTGACGATCCGACAGCCGCAGGCGGCCGCTTCGACCAGCACCAGGGGCACCCCTTCGTAGAAGGAGGGCAGCACGCAGACGGCGCACTGGCGCATCAGGTCCGCCAGGGCCGGCTGTTCGATCTGCCCGTGCAGAACAACCAGCGGGGCCATTTTTTCCATGCGCACGAGTAGGGCTTCGGCTTCGGCTCCAGCCCCGCTGCCGGCGACATGCAGACGGAGCCCGGGATGAACGGCCGCCAGCCTTTCTACCGCATCCAAAAGCCAGGGCAGACCCTTGGCTTCACTGTATTTCCCGATGTAAAGAAGCTGGCCGTCCTGCGCTTCCATGCCATCCCCAGGAAAGAACAGTTCCTGACGATAACCCGCCCCGGTGACGGTGATCCTGTCGAGGGAAATGTCGAGGGAGGCCGCCAATTGGTCCCGGTGGTCCCGGCGCAGGACGCAGAACTGATCGATCCGGCGGCACCCCGCGACCACCTCGTCCTTCAGTCCGGGGCACAGCTCCATCTGCCGCAGGCCCGTGGCGTGGCAACTGGCAACCGTGGGAATGTCAGGAGCGATCTGCTTGATCAGTGAGGACAGCAGCCAGATGTGATTGGTGTGGATCAGGTCGGGCTTGAAGGCGGCGACGACTTCCTGCAAATGATCCCGCCAGACGCTGCGGTAGTCATCCAGCTGTTCGGCCGAAAGCGTGGACCACACCGAACTGCAGTAGGGCATGACGTCGCTCATGCCGGGAACGGGGAAATCGAGATCGGGTTGGCGGTCGGCTGCGGAGCCCGACCCAAAGGACGAGGTGAAAAAAACCGGGTGAATAGCGGAAGAATCCAGGTCGCCCAGAGCGGGCTGGATTTCGGATACAGGCACCCCGACCACCGCCTGTTGTCGCCAGCCGGATCGCCCAGCCAGACGGACCAGTGAGTCGAGTGTCACCCCGCTCCCGGTGCGGGAGGGTCGTTGTGACAGCAGGTGGAGAATCCGGCCGGACATGAATACCCTCACTTTTTTAGTTAATTTCCTGCGCAGAAACACGATAACCCATAATAGAGACCTTGAGAAGCAGGACCGGAGCGCCGGATGGCGAAATCCATGTCTATGCGGTGCAAGAACTTACAAGGAAACAACCACCTTGATTTCCGGGCAGCCCAAAATCCTGATCGTCGATGAATCCCTCCAGGACCTGAGGATTCACGCCACAACCCTGCGTAATCAGGGCTATGAGGTTTTCTGCGCCCGGGACGTCGATGACACCCTGGTGATCCTCAGCGCCACGGTTCCGGATCTGATATTGATCGATACCAAGATGAACAGGATGAACAAGGTGGACGGTTACGGGCTGTGCCGAAAGCTCAAACAGAATCCCCTCTGGAGAAATGTCCCGGTCATTTTCATCACCGACAACCGTTCTCCCGAAGACATCGACAAGGGCTATTCCTCGGGTGGGGTGGACTACATCGTCAAGCCCTGCCATCTGAACGAATTCCTGTCGCGAGTGAGGACGCAGGTCAAGCTCCATCAGCTCATGCGGCAGAACGACAAGATGCAGGCCATCGCCATCGACGCCAACCCGCTGACCCGACTGCCGGGAAACAACTCGATCCAACGGGCCATCCAGGAGGCCATCGATACCAATCGCGAGGTGGGCATCGTCCATACCGATCTCGACAACTTCAAGGCCTTCAACGACGCCTACGGGTTCATCATCGGGGATGACCTGCTCATCTTCAACGCGACGATCCTGCATACAGCCTTGCGCAAGATCTGCGAGGGGCAGGGATTTTTGGGTCACATCGGCGGGGACGATTTCGTGGTCATGCTGCCGGCGGAACACCTGGCGGCCTTCGGCGAAGAAGTGACCAGGAGGTTTGACGAAGGCGCCCCGTCCTTCTACAGCGACGAGGATCGTCAAAACGGATTTATCCTGTCGGTCGATCGGAAGGGCAACAAAAACCGGTTCCCCATCACCTCGATTTCCATGGGCGGGATGTATCTGCGGGACTACTGGTTCACGCGCTACGTCGAGGTGGCCGAAGTCTGCGCCGAGGTCAAGCACCAGGCCAAAGCCATCACTGGCAGCAATCTCTTCCTCGACCGCCGTGGTGTCGATCCCGTGCCGAAGGGATGGCCCCTGGAGGACAGCGAAGTGGAAACGGTTCCCTCCGCGAAGGACTAACCCGCCGATAATTCCAGTGAGACCAGGATCGTCCGGCAGAATTCCGTCAGGGACGGATCGCGTGCGCCCATGACCAGCACCAGATCGCCGGGGCGGGCTTCGTCCGCGATGGCGCCGGGCAGATCGCTTCGCTCGGGCACGAACCGGGCGTCCCTGCCCCGCCGGGTGACATCGGCGACGATATCCGCGGACGAAATATCCCGGGTCACGGTGCCCCCGGCGAAATAGATTTCCGGCAGCCAGAGAATGTCAGCGCGGTGCAGGCAGGCCGCAAAGGCCTCGCCGAGAGCTTCCCGCAGAAACCGGGTAGGCCCGAAGCCGTGGGGTTGGAAGAAGGCCAAAAGGCGGCCCGGCGAGCCGGCCAGACGGATGTGGGCGGCATCGACCGCGGCGATGATCTTGTCGGGGTTGTGGGCGAAATCGTCGATCACTTCGACACCGCCGGCGGTTCCCACCGGTTGGAACCTTCGCGCCACCCCGCGAAATCCGGCCAGAGCAGGGGCCATGTCCGCCAGGTCCACGCCGCAGGCTCGGCAGGCGGCGATGGCGGCGACGGCGTTCTTCACGTTGTAGAGGCCGGGTACCGGCAGCCGGAATGACACCCCGTCCACCCGGAAATCCGATCCGTCGGGAAGCAGCTCGACATCTCTTGCCCAGGTTCCCGTCCGACCGTCCCCGTCTATGCCAAAGACCTCATTGCCCTCGGCCAGCTCCGCCAGATTGGCATCCGCGCCGACGATCAAGGGTCCGGTGACGTTGGTCCGGAAGGTCCGGAACATGTCCATGATTTCCGCGGGGGACTTGTGGTCCAATCCGAGGTTGAGGATGACGCCGGCCCAGGGCCTGTAGCGCACGAGGCTGCCGTCGCTTTCGTCCGCCTCGATGACGAGCAGGGGCGGCCCATCGCCGGCGGCTGAAGGGCCGGGACCCCAGGCGTTGCCGAGGTGCCCGGCTTCCATCAGGGAACCGACCGGCCCCCCGGTCAACAGGCCGGGCTCCCGACCGCAACCCTGCAGGATGGCGAAGATCATCGCCGTGACGGTGGATTTTCCGCTGGTGCCCGAAACGGCGATGGTGCGGTGGCCGGCGACGTACCGGGCCAGGAGTTCCGAGCGGTGAAGGATGGGGATGCCGTGTTCTCTGGCCGACGCGATGTCACCGACCCGGTCCTCGACCGCGGTGGAGACAACGACGGCATCGCAGGCGCGTTCCCGGGCGTGGGCAAAGCTTCCGTCCTGGGGCAGGATCCCGATGCCGAGCTCTTCGAGCTGGTGGCGGATCTCCTGCCGTTCCCCCTGGTCGAAGGCCCGGTCGCTGCCGGTGGCCCGACCTCCTGCCTGGGCGTGGAACTGGGCGAGAGCGCTCATGCCGCTGCCGCCGACACCGGCGAAGTGGAGCCAGGCTTCCGGCCCGGTCGGGATGGCGGCCGGATCTACCGGCGGCTGGTCAGATGATGACAACGGGATCTCCTTCGGCTACCTGCTCGAACAACGCCACCACATCGGGGTTGGCCATGCGCACGCAACCGCCCGAAACCGCCGACCCGATACCATCCTCATGGTTGGTGCCGTGGATATAGATGTACCGTTCCTTGCTGTCGACGCCCGGGCCCCGGTTGACCCCGTCCTCGAGTCCAGCCAGCGTCAGGATTCGGGTCAGGATCAAGTCGTCCTGCCCGGTCGGTAGGATCGCGCCGGAGCAGGGTCGCCACAGGATCCCGGTCGGCTGACGGTTGGTGAAGATCATGCCCGGTTCGGCCCCTTCGCCGACCTTGCGGTCGATGCGGTGCAGACCCGATGGCGTGCCGCCGGAATCCTGGCGGTTGTCCACGCCGACAGCGGCGGTGGAAACGGGCCAGCTGTGGAGGATCTCGTCTCCATCCAGCAAATAGAGGTACTGTCGTGCCACCCCTACCAGCAGCCACCTCCCTTGGAAACCGGGGTCCCGGTCAAGGATACGGGCGCGGCTGGCCGCGATCCGGCGAAGCAGGCTTTCTTCAGGCGGGTTCGAACGATTAGGGGTCATCACGGCTTCCTTGCCAAAGGGCTGATGTCATGCCAACTTACACGTTAAAGAATTATCGACCATGGTCTGAGCCGAGGATTCGCCCCGCAGGGGCAAAATAGCCCCGTTTCGGGGGTGAAACCACTGATTCCAGGCACCGCGGTGCCGGGGGGATTCCAATGTACGATATCGAGGGGTCTCTGGACAAACAGATCCTCGCGGTCATGAAAAACAAACCCGCGGTGGTCTTCACCGAACCGACCGACCCGCGGATCATCGAAGCCGCCTGTTATCTGCCCCGGTTCGTCCGACCCATATTTTTGTCCTCGGAAAAAGCGGTCAAGGATGTCATCGGGCGGGAGCTCGGCCATGTGGACAGGACCCGCATCGAGTTCGCCCTGTCCGAAAGCGCGTTCGTGGATCCTGAAGAGCGGACCGATCTGGTGGAGGAGTTCGCGCGGGCCTGCATCGAGTTGCCCCAAGGTGTCCGGCGCTGCAGCGAAATGGACGAGGCCATCCAGCTGGTCCGTGAGCCCGCCCGGTTCGGCATCATGGCCGTCCGCCAGGGGCACGCCGACATTGTCGTCGGCGGGATCACCCACGAACCCCGCGACTATTTCCGGCCCATGACCCGGCTGCTGGCCAAGCAGGAGGTGGTCTGTGAGGCGGGAGTCATCGTCCTGCCCGACGGTCATCCCGGCGACATCTTTCCGCACAACATCCTGGTGGTGGGGGACGTGGGCTCGAACGCCTCCATGAACCCCGAAGTTTTGGCCAACGTGGCCGTGGGCACCTGCGCGGTGGCGCGCGATCTTTTTCCCGACGACGTCCTGCCGACCATCAACGGAGCGATGGTTTCCTATTCCAACAAGGGCTCGGACGAGGGTCCCAGCCCCGAGCTGGTGCGTCAGGCCAGCGCCCTGGTGCCCGAGGTTCTGGCTGAGCGCATCAAGCTGGGCCGGCGGTACTCGTCCATCAACATCGAGGGCGAGGTCAAGATCTCCGTGGCGATCTCCCGCCGCAGCGCACACCTGTACCGGAAGGGCCAGGAGCGTTCCTTCGTGGGCGGCACCAACGTGCTGATCGTGCCCAACCTCGACACGGGCAACCTGTTGTTCCACCTCTACGCCACCCGTTATCCGGACGCCAAGAAGTTCAGTGTCATGTTCGGCATCCGTTTCCAGGGCGTGGACCTGCCCATGGACAGCACGGCCGAAGACGCCGTGCTGGGGGTCAAGGCCTGCGTGTTGCGGCTGCACCGGTTCAAGCACTGGTCGCGAACCCCGAAGGACACCTTCTTCCCGCGCCACCGCATCCTGGCCATCAACCCGGGTTCGACATCGACCAAGATCGCGGTCTACGAAGGCGAACTCGAACGGTTCACCCAGGAAATCCAGCATTCGGCGGCGGAACTTGAGCCCTACGAGGGCCAGCGCATCGTCGAGCAGTATGGTTTGCGCAAGGACATTATCTTGGCGGCTCTGGCGAACCACGGCATCAGCGTGGAGGACCTGGACGCGGTATCCGGCCGCGGGGGCGTCCTGCAACCCATCCCCCACGGGACCTACCAGGTGAACGACCGCATGCGCGACGACCTGCTGGGAGGGACCGGCAGCGACCACGCGAGCAACCTGGGCGCTTTGATCGCCCGGGAACTGGTCGCCGATTCGGATAGGCCGGCCTTCATCGTCGACCCCGTGGTGGTGGACGAGGCGCCCACCCGGGTCAAGATCACCGGGATGAAAGACCTCAGGCGCCGGGTGATCTCACACGCCCTGAACCAGATTTCCACCGCCCGGCGGTACGCCGAGGAAAACGAGACCTTCTACGAATACCTCAACCTGATCGTCTGCCACATGGGCGGCGGCATCACGGTCGGCGCCCACGCCAAGGGCCGCTACATCGATGTGAACAACGGCCTGGACGGCGAAGGTCCCTTCAGCCCGCAGCGTTCGGGATCCGAGCCAACCGGGCAGCTGATCCGCCTGTGTTTCAGCGGCAAGTACACCCTGGAGGAGCTGCTTAAACTGAACAAGGGCCGGGGCGGACTGCTCGACCTGCTGGGCACGGCTGATTTCCGGGAAGTCGAACGCCGGATCAAGGACGAGGATCCAGAGGCCTGCGAGGTCTACGAGGCGATGGTCTACCAGATCTGCAAGAGCATCACGGCGCTGTTGCCGGCGTTCGACGGTGAATCCGTGGACCGCATCCTTTTGACCGGAGGTCTGGCCCGCAGCGAAATGATGGTCGCCGACATCACCGCCGGGGTCCGGGCCCTTGGCTGCGGGGTGTCTGCCTATCCCGGAGAAAACGAGATGCGCGCCCTGGTCAAGGGGGCCCTGCGGGTGCTGGACGGCAAGGAAGAGGTCGGCGATTACGATCCCCAACCGGCGTCCTAGGGTCAGGAGAAAATTAATGAATCCCATTGGTAGTCTCGACCAGCTCATTCGCGACCTGCAGGACCAGCCCAGCCTCCGGGTCGCGGTGGCAGCCGGCCACGATCCCAACACCATCGGGGCCGCGGGCCGCGCGGTCTCCGAGGGAATCGCCGACGTGACCCTGGTCGGTGACGGCGCGCGGATTGCCCGCCTGTGCGGCGAGATGGGGCTGGATGCCGGAGGGTTCACCGTCATCGAGGAGCCAGATGCCGTGGACGCCGGCAGAACCGCGGTAGGGCTGGTGCGCGCCGGCGAGGCCGACGTGCTGATGAAGGGCCTGATCCCGACCTCCGACTACATGAAACAGATCCTGGACAAGGAGCAGGGGTTGTTGCCGGAGGGGAACGTCCTGACCCATGTCACGGTGATGGAACTGCCGGCCTACCTGGCCAGCCAGGGCAAGCTTCTGTTCGTGGCCGACGTGGCCATCATTCCGGCCCCGGATTTGCCCACCAAGGTCAAGATCCTGGAGTACTGCATCGCCGCAGCCCACAGCTTCG
>CBDTUS010000082.1:0-15638 GCA_965363725.1 uncultured bacterium
TTGATCCTAACGGGGCGTTCCGGAACGAAGGGTTGTCAGGTTCCTTCCGGATCGGAGAGTACCTCAAATCCAGACCCTTGTCGCCCCCTAGATGAAAGAGTAGATTGAAGGCTCGTATCGGCAACATGGAGGTTGGTCCGCAATGGCATGGCTGGGAAAAAGATATGCAGGATGGGTGGCCCTGGCCGGCTGCCTGGGCTGGGGACTGATTGCCGCAGCCGTACCCGCCGGCGGGGCCGATAAACCTCCCGGAAGTGGGGAGCCCCTCTGGCCTCTGGATCTGCCCACCCGCTACCTCACCAGCAATTTCATGGAATACCGCTCCGGGCGTTTTCATGCCGGCTTGGATCTCAAGACCCAGTCCCGCTCAGGGTTCGCCGTGCGGGCGGTGGAGAACGGCTCCATCGTGCGCGTCCGGGCCACGCCCTTCGCCTACGGGCGGGCGGTCTATCTGTTGGGTGATTCCGGTCGCACCTACGTCTTCGCCCACCTGTCGCGTTTCAACGATCCCATCCGGGCCAGGGTGAACGGGGCCCGGGAAAAGTCGGGCCGGTACCGCGTCCGGCTCCATTTTGCGCCGGGTGAGATGACTGTCCGCCGAGGCGAGGTGCTGGGCCTTTCCGGCGAAAGCGGCACCGGCGGTCCCCATCTCCATTTCGAGGTCCGGGATCCGGACAACGGCCCGGTGAACCCGTTGGCGGTGGGGTTTGCGGTGCCCGACACTTTCGCCCCGGTGATCCACGCGGTGCGGGCCGTGCCCGCGGATGCCCGCAGCCGGATCGACGGGGGCGCCACGGCCCGGGTTCTGAAGACCGCTGGGGGGCTTTCCGGGGATCAGCCCGAACTTCAGGTCGCCGGTCCGGTGGCCTTTGCTGCCAAGATCATCGATGCAGCGGACGTCCGCGGCCACAAGCTGGAGCCCTGGCTGATCGAGGTCCGCCTGGACGACGAACTGGTGTACCGCTGCCGCAACGACCGCTTTGATTTCTCCGAAAACAGCCTGCAGCGTCTCGAATGGCTGGAGGTGCCGGGCATCCGGGATCATTGGCTGCACCGGCGGTCGGGAAACGCGTTGCGGGGTCGCGAGGGTCAGGAGTGGTTTCGGGGCACCGGCGGAGAAGGGCTGGATCCCGGTCCCCATACCCTGGAGGTCAAGGCCGCCGATCACGCCGGCAATACGACTTCCGTGACGATCCCCCTTCTGGTGGCCGCAATGGCCTTTCCCCAGCCACCTGCCGCGGGAGCCTGGTTGGATGAGCCCGTCAGGGTGGTTGTTGACTCGCTTTCTGGCATGGAGTTACGTCCCCTGGTTGACAATGAACCTGAGCCTCCGGGATCGCTCTGCCTTGATGCGTCCGCTGGTGATCCTGTCCTGGCGCCCACCACCCTGGCTGTCGTGGGGCAGGAGTTGGGCCGGAAACAACTTGAACGGGCCCGTCGTCAGGGTCTGAGACCCGCGGGCCCGGTGGCCCGCTATCTGGCGGCGGATTGGCCCATCGATGCCGCGGTGCCGGTCGCCCTGACCGGTGAGGTCACCGCCGTAGGGGATTCCTTGCCGGGGGAAAGGGACCCCGCAGTGGGAGTCTATCGTTGGAGTCGGGACAGCTGGCGGCCCGCCGGCAGCGTCATGGAACCCGCAGGTGAGGATGCATATCCCCGCTTCGCCCTTTCCAGCCCGGGGTTGTTTGCGGTTTTCCGGGATGAGGCTTTCCCGCGCATTTTTGCGGAAGAGTCCGCGGTCATCGTGGCGACCGATCCCCGCGGCCAGGTCTTTGGCGTTTCGCTGCCGCGTTGGGAAATCTTCCCGGTGTCCCTGGCGGACGAGGGGTCCGGTATCGCCCCGGAATCCATCGCGGCCACGCTGGATGGCCTGCCCCTTATCGTGGAACCGGATCTGCCCCGGGAAAGGATACTGGTGGAATTGCCCGACGACCTGGCCGCCGGGAGCCATGTCCTGCTGCTGAAGGTCCGCGATGAAGCCGGGAATGAGGCCGAGGCGGAGGTCCAGATCGATTGCCGGGAGTAGGACTTGAGGATCCTGACAACATTTTCCATCTTCAGACCGAATGGCGGCTGGACGGCCAATATTTTCCCACGGGTTGAGCTTGTCCCCGATACACGCTATCCTGTCGGGACCCGTCAGTTCGCCCGGCTTGGCCGGCCTTGATCCACCACCCCTAGTTGAATAGCGGCATCCACCCATGGCATCAGCGGCACCACCGAACAACTTCGTTCATCTGCACAACCATTCCGACTATTCCCTGCTGGACGGCGCCATGAAGACCAAGGCCATGGCGAAGCGCGCGGCCGATCTGGGGCAGCCGGCGCTGGCGCTGACCGACCACGGCAACATGTTCGGAGCGGTGGAATTCTACCAGGAATGCACCAAAAACGGCATCAAGCCGATCATCGGCACCGAGGCCTACGTCACCGGCGATCGCCACAACCGCACCAGTGACAAACGCAACAAGAGCTACCACATGATCCTGCTGGCGAAGAACGAGATCGGGTATCGCAATCTGGTCAAGCTCTCCAGCCAGGGTTACCTCGAGGGGTTCTACTACCGGCCGCGCATCGACCGCGAACTGCTGGCGCAGCACAGCGAAGGCATCATCGGCCTGTCGGCCTGCATGAGCGGCGAGCCCAACTTCCACCTGCGCACCGGCAACGTGAAGGCCGCCGTGGAAGCCGCCGCCGCCTACCGCGACATTCTAGGCCAGGACAACTACTTCCTGGAGATCCAGAACCACGGCATTGAGGAGGAGGCCCGCATCCGCCAGCTCATGCCCGAGGTGGCCAAGGAGACCGGGTGCCCGATCATCGCCACCAACGATTGCCATTTCCTGGACCGGGACCACCATGAAGCCCATGACATCCTGATGGCCCTGCAGACGGGCAAGACCCTCAACGATCCCAACCGCTGGCGCAGCAACACGCCGGAAATCTACTTCAAATCCACCGAGGAAATGCTGGGTCTGTTCCAGGACTGGCCCGACGCCGTGGAGAACACCCTCAAGGTGGCGGACATGGTGGATTTCGAGATGCAGCTGGGCAACCTTCTGCTGCCGGAGTTCCCCTTGCCCGAGGGTTTCACCAGCCCGGACCAGTACGTGGAGCACCTGGCGCGCGAAGGTTTGAAAACGCGGTACGATCGCATCACGGACGAACTCGAGGAACGTCTGGCCTATGAACTGGGCGTCATCAAGCTGACCGGTTACGCGGGGTACTTCCTGATCGTCTGGGATTTCATCGACGCCTCGCGGCGCATGAGCATTCCCGTGGGGCCGGGCCGCGGTTCGGCCGCCGGCAGCCTGGTGTGCTACTGCATGAGGATCACCGACATCGACCCCATCCGGCACAACCTGCTCTTCGAGCGGTTCCTGAATCCCGAGCGCATCTCCATGCCGGATATCGACGTCGATTTCTGCTACGAGCAGCGGGGCGACGTTATCGAATACGTGGCCAACAAGTACGGACGCGAGAACGTCTCCCAGATCATCACCTTCGGGACCATGGCCGCCCGAGCCGTGATCAAGGACGTGGCCCGGGTGCTCGACTTCAGCTTCCCCGAAAGCGACCGCATCAGCAAGATGGTGCCCGAGGAAATAGGCATCACCCTGCAGAAGGCCATCGACACGGCGCCGGGCCTCAAAGACGTGGCGAAAGAGTCCTCGGAACACGCCATGCTGATGCGCAACGCCATGGTGCTCGAAGGCTTCAACCGCAACACCGGCATCCACGCCGCGGGCGTGCTGATCACTCCCTCCCCGCTCATTGACCACGCGCCCCTTTACAAGAGCACCAAGGGCGACATCACCGTCCAGTTCGACATGAACATGAGCGAGGCTCTGGGCCTTTTGAAGATGGACTTCCTGGGGCTGCGCACCCTGACGGTGATCGACAAGGGTCTGAAGCTCATCGCCGAGACCACGGGCACGCTGCTCAAGGCCGAAGAGATCCCCACCGACGATCCCGCCACGTTCACGCTGCTGCAGGAGGGACGTACCGTCGGCATCTTCCAGCTCGAGAGCAGCGGCATGCAGGAACTGGTGCGCAAGATGCAGCCCACCGGCTACGACGACATCACCGCCATCTGCGCCCTCTACCGGCCTGGTCCCCTGGGTGCGGACATGGACAAGGTCTACGTCGAGCGCAAGCACGGCCGGCAGAAGGTGGAGTTCAAGGACCCCAGCCTCGAGCCCATCCTCAAAGACACCTACGGCGTCATTCTCTACCAGGAACAGGTGATGCAGATCGCCTCGGCCATGGGCGGCTTCACCATGGGCCAGGCCGACACCCTGCGCAAGGCCATGGGCAAGAAGAAGCTCGAGATGATGGCGGAGATGAAGGTCCAGTTCCTTGACGGCGCCAAGGAGCTGGGTTTCGACCAGCGTGTGGCCCGGGAAATCTTCGAGGAGATGGAGTTCTTCGCCCAGTACGGTTTCAACAAGAGCCACAGTGCGGCCTACGCCCTGCTGTCGATCCAGACCGCCTGGCTGAAGGCGCACCATCCGGCCGAGTTCATGGCCGCCACCATGAGCACGGAGATGCGCAAGAGCGAGCGCATCACCCAGCTGATCGACGAGGTGAAGGCGCTGGGGTTGGGAATCTGTCCACCGGACATCAACCACCCACGCAGCGAATTCGGCGTCCGCGACGGCGACATCGTGTTCGGCATGGGTGCGGTCAAGGGGGTCGGGTCTGCGGCCATCGACGTGATCGCCGCCTGCCGCGAAGACCTGGGCCGCGATTTCACCGACCTGTTCGACCTGTGCGAACACGTCGACCTGCAGAAGGTCAACCGCAAGGTCATGGAAGGGCTGATCAACGCCGGGGCGCTGGACCGTCTCGGCGGCCACCGACGCCAGTTGCTGGCGAACCTCGATCGGGCCCTGGCCTTCGGCCACCAGGCGGCCCGCGACCGGGCGGGCGGTCAGGCGTCGCTGTTCGGGGGCAGCGCCATCGCCGATTCGCTGAAGCCTGCTCTGCAGGACTGCGACCCGTTCGATCCCCTGGTGGAACTGAGCAAGGAACGGCAGGCCGTGGGGTTCTTCCTGTCCGGACATCCGTTCCAGGAGTATGGGGAGCTCATCGAAAGTCTGCCGGTCGGGAGCGCAGCCGGCGCCCATCAGCGGGGCGAGGGCACCTGGGTCGACCTGGTGGGGGTGATCACGGCCCACACCAAGCACCGGGACCGCCACAAACGCATGTACGCCCGTGCCAACTTCGAGGACACCAGCGGCGTGATCGGGTTGACGATCTACAACCGGCTCTACGAAGAGGCCAAGGACCTGGTCGAAAGCGATTCCATCCTGGTGGTCGGCGGCCGGGTCCAGGTGCGCAGCGACGGCAGCCGGGAAATCGTCGTCGACCGGATGACCCGCATCGACGAAGTCCTGGGAACCTGGGTCCGGGACATCTACCTCGAGATCGATCTGGAAGGCGCGGGCCGCTCCGGCATGGAGGGCCTGGGCGCCTTGTTCGAGGAATTCGGCGCGCCGTCGGAGATGCGCCCCCTCCATGAGGAGGAGGAGATCCCCGGGGCCGAGCAGGTTCCGGCCAACGGGAACGGAGTCGAGGCGGCCGCAGGGAGTCCGGAGACCGAAGCCGATCCGGAACTTGAGGCCGTCGACCCGGACCTGGCGCCCGAGCCGACCCTGGCCCGCCCGGTCCCGCTGGTCATTGCGGTGGAGCGCGACGGCAAGTCATGGCTGCTGAAATCCGGCGGCCGGAACATCGCCCTGACCCTGGATAGCCTGCGCAGGCTGCGGCAGGTGCCCGGGTCGGAAAAACTGCGCCTGCGTACCGTGCTGCCTACTCCCATCGAGAGCAAAAGACGGTTCATGGGCCGGGGGTAGCCCGAACGGGATGCGTGGGGCGCCCGAGGAGTTCACATGGAATTCAGAACCGTCAATCCCGCTACCGGTCAGGACATCCGGACCTGGCTGACCATGGCCCCGGATCAGATCGAGGACATCGCTCAAAAGTCCCAGGACGCCTTCCTCAAATGGCGGCGGTTGGCGGTGACCGAAAGGGTGCCGTATTTCCAGCGTCTGGCTGAGGTCCTTCGCGACAACCGGGACCGCTGGGCCGAACTGGTCACCGCCGAGATGGGCAAACCCATCACCGAGGCCCGGGCCGAGATCGAAAAGTGCGCCTGGATGACCGAGGTCTACGCCGCGAAGGCTCCGGACTGGTTGGCCGACGAAGAGGTCGCCGCCGATGGCCTCAAGCACACGGTCACCTTTCAACCCCTGGGCGTGATCTTCTCCATCATGCCCTGGAACTATCCCTTCTGGCAGGCTCTGCGGTTCGCCGTGCCGGGCCTGATGGCTGGCAACACCAGCCTGCTCAAGCACGCCAGCAACGTCACCGGATGCGCCTTCGCCATCGAGGATGCTTTCGTGCAGGCCGGGTTCCCGGAAAACGTTTTTAGCACCATCGTTCCCGACTACGAAACCGTGTCCGCCCTCATCGCCTCTGACATCGTTCAGGGAGTTTCGCTGACCGGGAGCACCCAGGTGGGGCGGCACATCGGCGCCGAAGCCGGCCGCAACCTGAAGAAGGTCGTTCTCGAGCTGGGGGGCAGCGATCCCTTCATCGTCCTGGAGGACGCGAACCTCGAGTTCACGGCGCAGGGCGCGGTCACCGGGCGCATGCTCACCGCGGGTCAGAGCTGCATCGCATCCAAGCGGTTCATCGCCGTCGAGGAGGTGGCCGACGCCTTCGCCCGGCGGTTCAGGCGGCTCATGGAAAAAATGAAGGTGGGGGATCCCACCGACGAGACAACGGAGGTCGGTGCGCTGGTGAACGAGGCGGCGGTCACCGAGCTCGAGGAGCAGCTGGCCCAGTCCGTTGCCCTGGGTGCCGAGGTGTTGTGCGGCGGAAAGCGGTTGCCCGGGTCGGGATGTTTCTTTCCGCCGACGGTGGTGGCCAACTGCCGTAGCGGGATGCGCCTGGTGGACGAAGAGGTGTTCGGACCCATCGCCCCGATCATCACCGTGAAGGATGATGCCGAGGCGGTCGAGGTGGCCAACGCCAGCGAGTTCGGCTTGGGGGGCAGCGTTTGGACGCGGGACCTCCAGCGCGGTGCCCGGATCGCCGGTGAGGTCGATTCCGGCACCCTGTTTGTCAACAGCATCACCAAGAGCGACCCGCGCATGCCCTTCGGGGGCGTCAAGAACAGCGGTCTTGGGCGGGAATTGTCGCACTATGGCCTGAAGGAATTCGTGAACGTCAAGGGCATAAATATATACGAACACGAATGATAGCCTGCTGATGGTTTCCGCCTGGGGGGCATATGGCTTGACACTGCCCGGCCAAAGTGGCTAAATCCACCATTACCCTGTGGAATATGCGTCGTTGGGGCTGAGCCCCGCTTTGCGACCCGAGAAAGGCAGCCGATGGACTGGAAGAAAAAAGGACTCTGGCTCGATTTCGAGATGCCCATCGTGGAACTGGAGGAGCGGATCCAGACCCTGGAGGACTCCGCTTCGGTCCGCGGCGTGGACGTGGAGGACGAGGTGGGACGGCTGCGCGCCAAGTCCACCAAGCTGGGCAAGGAGATCTTTTCCAAACTGGAACCGTGGCAGCGGGTGCAGCTGGCTCGCCATCCCCGGCGGCCTACCACCAACGATTACATCCACTACATTTTCGACGACTTTGTAGAACTGCACGGCGACCGGATGTTCCGGGACGACGAAGCCATCGTCGCCGGCATGGCCAGCCTCGGTGACCTGAAGCTGATGGTCATTGGTCACCAGAAGGGGCGCGACACCAAGAGCAACATCCGTCGCAACTTCGGGATGGCCCATCCCGAGGGCTACCGCAAAGCCCTGCGTCTGATGGAAATGGCCGCCCGTTTCGACCGTCCCGTGGTGACTTTCATCGATACCCCGGGCGCCTACCCGGGCGTGGGGGCTGAGGAACGGGGCCAGGCCGAGGCCATTGCCCGCAACCTGCGCGAGATGGCCGACCTGCCGGTGCCGATCATCTGCATCGTGACCGGTGAAGGCGGCAGCGGGGGCGCCCTGGCCTTGGGTGTGGGTGACCGCATCTTCATGCTGGAGAATTCCATCTATTCGGTGATCAGTCCCGAGGGCTGCGCCGCCATCCTCTGGCGTGACGGCACCAAGAGCAAGGAGGCCGCCAAGAACATGAAGTTGACGGCCAAGGATGCGGTCAAGCTGGAGGTGGTGGACCTGATCATCGAAGAACCCGTCGGCGGCGCCCACCGGGATCACCAGGCCATGAGTCTGGAGATCAAACGGGTCCTGCTCGATACCCTGGTCGAGCTGCAAATCATCCCTACGAAGGACCTGCTCGACCAGAGGCTCCAGAAATATCTGGATATCGGTGTTTTCGAAGAATCCGGGACCAGCTGACCCCTGGCCGGCACCCACCCGGCCGTTCCCAAGTCTTGACCGGTCGGGTGAATTGTTGTATTATTCTCATGCCAACCTCTTCGAAAACCCGATATTCTCATCCGACCGGCCCGGTCTTGAACAGGCGTTGGGGTCCGGTTTTTCTTTGCCCCCCAGCGAAGGTGTGTTTGCATCCTTTCGGGGACGTACTATGATGCGCCCGGTAGCTTTGTCAGTGGGGCAACCCCTTCAGGAGGCGGTCGATGCTAGATCCGAAACTTCTTGAGATCCTGGCCTGTCCGGTCTGCCGTGGGGCAGTGCAACCCGACGAGGACCACACCTGGCTCACTTGCGGCACCTGCTCTGTCCGGTATCGGGTCGACGGTGATATCCCCATCATGCTCCCCGACGAGGCGGAAAAGATTCCTGCCGTCGGTCAGGACAAGGAGTAGGCCACCATGTGCCTGTTCACGCATTTCGCGGCGGGAGCCCTGGCGGGCGGTGCGACGGGCAACGTCTATCTGGGGGCGGTGGCCGGCTTGGCGTCTCATGCCGTTTTGGATGTCATTCCCCATTACGACCATCCGGACTGGCGGATCGAATTGACCGGGGGAATCTTGAGTCTCCTTCTGCTGCTGCTGATGCCTTTCGCCAGCTGGCCCGCGGTGGTTGGCGGCCTGTTTGGAATGGTCCCTGATCTGGAGAATCTCTTCCAGAAGCTGGGCCGCATGCGGCGTGATCAATTCGTGTTCCCCACCCACACCGGCTTGCTACCGCACGGTCGAACCCTGGGACCGAAGACCCTGGCGTGGCAGGTGGCGATTTTCCTGGGTTGTTTCGCCCTGTTGGGCCTGGTGGCCCCCGACGCTGCCCTGGCCGCGGGTCCGGCCCGGGCCACGGCCGAAATGGGCGCGCCCCAGGTGCGGCTGATTTCCTCGAGCGCCGACCGTTCCGTGATCCGGATCGATTGCCCGGTCCTGATTCCTCCCGCCGATTGGGCCCTCCTGGCCGACGAGGATATCAAGTGGGCTGTGCCTCCGTTCGTGGCCGAGGAATTTTCAGACAACCCGCGCCTTCTGGCGCCCCGGTTCGCCCTCAGCCTGGCCGTTCCCACCCGCCAGCCGGTAGCCGCCCTGGTCACGGCCGTGACGTGGTGGCGGGAACCCACCTCCGAGGTGAGCGATGCGGATCTCGTCCAGGTCGGCACTCCCCGGATCTTCCGTTCGGTTCCCCTTGTTGGTGCGGAAATTCCGCTGGGTTCCGGAGGAGGGGTCCTGTCCGGCATGACGGTGGAGATTTCCCATCCGGCCCAGGGCGATGAACGGCGCAGGCTTGAACTGGCCAACGAATTCAACGCCGGCGGCAGGTCCGACGCCTGGGGGGAAGCCTCCCCGGTCGGTGTGGTGAACAAGGAACTCTTCCAGGCCTTGGCCCGCGGTGGCCGGCAGGCGGCCCTGGCCCGGAGTGATGCCGGCAAGGCGCTGCCCTACGATCCCTTCGCCCTGACCACCCACTGGGTCAAACTCGAACTGACGCGCAGCGGCTTGTACCGCCTCTCCGGGCAGGACCTGCTTGTTTTCGGCGTACCGTCCGGCGACGTGGATCCGGACAAGCTGCGTCTATACCGCGGCGGCGGTCTGGCCCTGGATGCCGATCCCACCGTGGACGATATGGACCAGCTCGACCGCATCACCCTGAACGAAGTGGCCATCGACGTGCTGGACGGCGAGGACGGGGAGTGGAACCTGGATGACGAGATCCGTTTCTACGGTGTGCCCTCCAGCGTCTGGCGGGATCGCCTGGATTCCGCCGCGCCCCGCGAGGATTTCTATGATCATCCCTACGCCGCCAACGCCACCTACTGGTTGACCTGGGAATCGGCGGCCACGCTCACGCCTCTGCCCGGGGCTCCCCAGCGTATTGCTCTGACCGCCGCGGTTCCCACGGACGGGCAGGCCGTGGATTCCGCCCTGCTGCGCCTGCACATGGAACGGCAGGTCCTGGACGAACCCGGCGTATTCGCCGACAACTGGTCCTGGGACAACACCGTCTATACGTCCCGCCCGGAAAACTTCCTGATGCGGACGCCCGTGGCCGGTTCTACCGCGCAGTTCGTGATCGATATCAGGGGCATGTATCCCCGGATCTCCGTGGGGTATGTGTTTGAAGCCGAAGGCTACCTCAACGACGACCAGGCCAACCTGGGAACCGTGTCCTTTACTCGGGCCGCCCAGCACGATTCGCTGAGGCTGCGGGTTTTCGGAGAGTCCCCGGATATCCATGAGGGGATCAACCGGATCACTCTGCGGAATATCAACAACAACTCCGGGCGGGGCGCCAAACCCCTGGCCCTGGACAGCTTCGACATCTTCTACTGGGCGGGCCTGGACCTGACCGACCGCGCCGGTCAGCTCGAGTTCGCCCACTGGGGGGAACAGGTGGTCGCCCCTGGGTCGGGCGTCGACCTGAAACTCACTTCCGCGGCGGGTGTCACGCCCCTGATGTGGGACGTGACGGATCCCACCCGAGTGACCGCCTACTCGGGGACCCCCGAAACGGGCACACCCGGCCTGACAACCTACGGTTTCGTCAGGGATCCGGACAGCGACCGGCATTTCGTGACGACGGTTCCGGCCGATCTTCTGCGAGTCGACTCGGGTCGGCGTACCAGCCCCGTGGCCCTGCGAGACCGGCCCACGGACGTGGACTATATCGTCGTGCACCATCCGCTATTCGTCGGTCCGGCGCAGGACCTGGCCGCCTACCATGACGCCTACCTGCCGGGTGTCGCCAGCCCGCGGGCGATCAGTGTCTCGACCAGCGATATCTACGACAATTTCAGCGGGGGGCAGAAGGATGTCCGGGCCATCCGGAACTATCTCAAATACGTTTTCGACCAGGGCGGCAACCGGCTGCGGTTCGCCTGTTTTCTGGGCAACGCCAGCAGGGATTTCCGCTATTACAAGAACCCCAATCCCGACTCCGAACTCTACGATTTTTCGCCCACTGAACTGCGCACCTCTTACCCGAGGTTTCCCGCCGGCTATTCGGACAAATCCTACGCCTCCGACGACGGACTGGTCTCCTTCGACGCGGGCGACTGGGAAAATCTGGATCTTCCGGACGTGGCCTGCGGCCGCCTGCCGGCCGGCAACCAGGCCGAGGCCGAGGAACTGGTGGACCGGGCCATCCGGTACTCCGACACTCCGGATCCCGGCCTGTGGCGCAACCGCGTCCTTTTCACTTCCGACGACGGGGTGACCTTCGATTCGTGGCCCTTTCCCATTTCCAGCGAAGACCGTCACACGTTCCAGTCGGAGACCTTGACCGGGAATATCCTGCCGCTGTCCCTGGATGTGGTGAAGGTGTACGGGGTGGCCTACGATTTTCCGCCCTCATCGCGCGTGAAACCCTCCATGAGGGTGGACATCAACAGCGAACTCAACCGGGGTGCGACCATATTCTACTATGTCGGGCACGGCGCGGAGGACAACCTGGCCGACGAACAGATCTTCCAGTCCCGGGACATTCCCAACCTGACCAACGATCAGAAGCGACCGATTTTTGTGGCCTTCAGCTGCGACGTGGGGGTCTATGACAGCCCCAGCCACCTGTCCATGGCCGAGCAGTTCACCCTGGCACCCGGCGGCGGCGGAATCGGGGCGATCTGTGCCAGCCAGGTGAGCTTTTCCACGCCCAACGATCAGCTTTCCAACGCTTTCTTCGGAATCCTGTCCCCCGGCCGCAAGGTGGTGACCGATGTCACGCCCGCCGAAGCCCTCCTGCTGGGCAAGGCCACCATGAGCTCATGGTACCAGGCCAATTCCCAGAGGTATAACTTCTTCGGCGACCCCGGCCTGCGCCTGCCCAATCCACAGGACGATCTGTCCTTCTCAGAGGCCACTCTGGACACCATGAAGGCGGGTTTCCGTCAGTCGGCGGTCCTGGAAACAGCCGGCAGCAAGTTCATGTTCGGGCCCGGGGACAGCTATGACCTCATGGTGCTCGATTCGAGTTACGATTTCGGCTACGTAAAAAACTACCGGGACAGCACGGTGGTTCCCGGGGAAACGGTCCGGGTTCCGGTGTGGAATACCTTCGTCGCGATCGGTTCGCCGGTGTTTCTGGGGACGGGGATTGCCGGAACGGGGGATCTGCAGGTGGATTTCATGGTCCCGACCAAGATCCGCTACGGAGACCTGGCCCGTCTGCGCATGGTCCTGGATTCCCCCGACGACATGCATGCCGCCGTGCGGGAGGTTCCCTCGGTGCGGTCGGCCACCGGCCCGAACAACGACATCGTGGGGCCGGAAATCGGCCTGGCCTTCGAGGACGACCGTTTTGCGGTCACTCCCGGCACGATCCTTGCGGCTGACCTGGCCGACACCAGCGGAATCGCCATATTGGGGACAACCCCGGGGAACTCCCTTTTGCTGGAATTCGACGATTCGGGCTTTATGACTGATGTCACGGGTTCATTTGCGTTCGATCCCAACAGCTACCAGCAGGGGCAGCTCTCGTTTCCGCTGCCCGGGGATCTCGAATTGGGGCCCCATCTGGTGGCCGTTCACGCCAGCGACGCCTTGGGCAACGTTGGCAGCGATACCCTCAGTTTCGAGGTGGCCCCGGCGGGCGTGGCGGGAATCGAGAAGATCACCCTCTTTCCCAATCCAACCAACGGCCCGTGCCGGTTGATATTCGAACTGAGCGAACCGATGGAAGTCCAGTGGGAGATCTATTCCCTGGCCGGCAGCAGGATCCGGACCCTGCGCGAAATATTCACCCAGGCGGGGCCGCGGATCCTGAACTGGGACGGGCGGGACCACCGCGGCGATGAAATCGCCAACGGGACCTATCTGTACGTTTTGAGAGGCCTCGGCAGCGGAGACCGGGGCAGGGACATAACCAGGACGGGGAAGCTCGTCATAATGCGGTAATTCCGCCACCGCGGGCCTCCCTCGGACCCGTGGCGTCAACATAACCGGAGGTATCTGGAGATGAAGAGGATCTATCTGTTGGCCGTGCTTGGTGCGGTTCTCGTCATGGGCTTGGCCAGCGCCGCGTCGGCCGGTTCCGGCGCCGGTGCCATCAACCTGAGCTTCCCCATCGGGGCTCGGTACAACGCCCTGGGGGAAGCCGGAACGGCCCTGTCGCAGGATGCGACCTCGATGTGGTGGAACCCCGGTGGCCTCGCCTTCCTGCCCCAGCGCCCCAAGAACCACGACATCCACATCATGCAGTCGAGCCTCGCCGAGGGGCTTGCCGAGGACATCGGCCTGTACTGGGCCGGCTATGCTGCGCCTATGGGCTCCCACGGCGCGTTCGGCGGCTATCTCAACTACCTGGACATGGGGGACCAGCAGGCCACCGATGAAAACGGCCAGCCCAGGGGTCAGTTCAGTTCCTACATGTTCGCCTTCGGACTCAACTACGGTGTCCGGCTCAACAAGAACGTGGGCGTCGGGCTCGGGGTGAAATATTTCCGGGACAAGCTCTCCGACGACGCGGTGATCCAGGATTCCCAGGGCGGCGGCAGCGGCGACAGCTTCGGCGTCGACCTGGGCGTGCTCTGGAAGATCCCCTCCCTTCGTTCGAATCTCGGTCTGGCGGTGGCCAACCTGGGTCCGGACATCAAGCACGTGGACGCGGACCAAAGCGATCCCATGCCCCGCAAGTTGACCCTCGGGCTCGCCTTCAGCCTCTACCACAGCGAATACATGGGGCTGCTGCTCGTCGGCGACTACCTGGCTCCGCTCTACAAGTGGGACGATACCAAGGACGACTACGGGTTCGGCCTGGACACCGGCCAGGAGGAATTCGGGTTCGGCGTCGAGTGGAACTACCTGCGTGCTCTTTATGTGCGGTTCGGTTACAAGAGCGCCGACTACGGCGATATCCGCGACACGACCTTCGGTTTCGGCGTGGACCTCAACCGCTGGACTGGACAGGCCATCACCTTCGATTTCGCCCAGGTGCCCCAGGCCGAAGGACTGCCCAAGGTCAGCCGGCTGTCTCTCGGTTACCGTTTCTAGCAGGCTGCCCGAATACCGTGGAAGAGCCGGAGCCGGCCGTGGGGGGACCCGCCAACTGGCGGTGCCGGATCTTCCAGGGTCGGTTCAACTATCCCTGATTGAGGAGATGTGGCTTTGAAGCCCGCAACATCCGTCATCGGCCGGCTGCGCCGGCCATCGACCGGCGCCTGTCTTTCGGCCGCCCTGTTCGTGCTGGCGGTGACCCTGACAGGCCGTGTGTTCTGGGTTCCCATTCTGGCGGGTTTTGCCGCGGAGGAGCCTGGTTCCTACGCGCCCATCCCGGTCCAGCGGTGGAGTGCCGACCGGATCCGCTCCCTGCCCGACGGTCCCGAGCGGATCGAGCGGGAGTTGCGTCGTCAGGGGGAATATTCGCGCCGCTGGAACATCGTCCACGACCTGGTGGGCCATCAGCACCTGTCGTCCAAGAGCCGGGAACTCCTGCGCGGCCGGGGGCTCGGTGCGGCCTTGCTGGAAAAGAACGCCCAGGTTCCGTCGCCATTTTCCGCGGACAAGGCAGGGCAGGACACCCTGCGGGTGCTCATCATCCGGATCGGGTTCGAGACCAACCGCGACCCCCAACTGACCACCATCGATCCCAGCGGGGATTTTGTCCTCGAGCCGCTGAGCGATCCTCTGCCCCTGGAAGTCGATCCGCCGCCCCGGAACAAGGCCTACTTCGAATCCCATCTCCAGGGGCTTTCCGAGTTCTACAAATTCATGTCCGGGGGCCGGTTGCACATCGAGGGCCAGGTGCTTCCCGAGGCCAGCGACGCCAGCTACAAGCTGAGCGACGTCGCCGACTACGGGCCCGGCGCCGGGAACTTCTGGGACCTGGGAAGCCTCGAGCGTCTGGTGCAGGACACGATCGTCAAGGCGGATCAGGAAACGCAGGCCGACGGCAGCGTGAACCTGGCGGACTACGACGACAACAGCCCGTTCACCTACATCATTTTCGTTCATGCGGGCAGCGACTGGCAGAGTGACATCAACGGTGATTCGCCCAACGACATTCCCACCTTCTTCGTCACCCTGGGCGAGCCGATGAACCTGATCGGGACCAACGCCAGCGGAATGCCGGGGCAGTTGAGCGAATGCTCCATCATTCCCGAGACCACCAACCAGGACGGCTACCCCGGGAGCATCGCCGCGGCCTTCTACCACGAATTCGGCCATGCCCTGGGGCTGCCCGACGTCTACAGCACCTATTCGGGGCTGCCTTCGGTGGGTATCTGGGATCTGATGG
>CBDTUS010000083.1:0-15627 GCA_965363725.1 uncultured bacterium
GTCTCCCTGCTGAATACCGGGAAAGGCGACCTGGTCGGCGCGGGCCTGATTCCGGATGAAGATCTCGAGCGGTGGGTCGACTGGACCCGCCCCACCAATTTCGTCCACAAAGTGGTCGTTCTGAACGCCGTTTCAAAGAGGACCACGGACATCCGCGGACTTGAGGGCCTGAAAGTCACCCTGCCCGCCAAGGATCCCTTCCGCGAAGAATTGCAGGACCTGAAAAGGAACCTGAAAGTCCAGTTCTTCGTGACCGACGGTCGGCCCGGCGACCAGGCCGAAGATCTGCTGGCCCAGGTCGACGCCGGCCTGTTGGAGGCCGCGGCCGTGGACGACAACATCGCCCGCAGCGCCCAGGCCTATCTGCCGAACCTGAAACTGGGCGTCCACCTCGGGGAACGCCGACCCACCGTGTGGCTGGTCCGGGACAACAGCCCCGACCTCAAGGCCGCTCTCAACCAGTTCCTCAAAGCCCATCTCAGCGTGGCGGAGACCGGCCGGGTCCGCCGCAGCAGGATGTATGGCACCATCTATGACCGGTACTTCGAAAATCCCCTGACCATCAAACAATTCCAGGAACCGGCCCACCGGCCCGACAAGAGCGGGGTCATTTCCGACTACGACGATTTGATCCGGACCAAGGCCGAAGCCCGGGGGTTCGACTGGCGGATGGTGGCCGCCCTGATCTACCAGGAGTCCGAATTCAACCCCCAGGCGCGCAGCAAGGCGGACGCCCGCGGCCTGATGCAGGTCCTGCCGCGGTTCGCCGGTGCCCAGACCGACAGTCTGTACATCCCGGACCCAAACCTGACTGCCGGCCTACGACTCCTCAAGGGCATGTACAACACCTACGCCTACATGGACTCCCTCGATCGGTGGCGATTCACCCTGGCGGAATACCATGCCGGCCATGGGCACGTCACCGATGCCCGGCGACTGGCCATCGAGATGGGACGCGACCCCAACCTCTGGGACGGATCGCTGAACGTCACCCTGCCCCGGCTGATGGACCGGAAATTCTTCAGCAAGACCCGGCATGGTTTCTACGGGGGTGCCAAAACGGTGGATTACGTGGAGGAAATCCTCAATCGGTACCGGATGTACACGCGGCTGGTGGACCGGCATCCCGAGCCGCAGATCGACCAGTTCCCCTTCGGTACGCCGGGCGGCGCGCTCGGCGACATCAGTTCCCTCCCCGACCTGGCGCGCCCGCCGAAGCCACAGTAACCGTCGCCTTTCCGATCGGCCATCCGGCTCAGATCACCATCAGGATTTCAGGGCATTCGGACAGAGCCACAAATAGGGCGTCCCGCTCGGCCTGGTCCTGGACCGTCAGGTTCAGGCTGAGGCTCACGTACTTGCCGCCCTTGCTGACGCGGGACTGGCCCAGTTCGAATTCTCGATCGCCGGAATCCCGGGCCAGGTGTCTGTCCAGGCATTCCCGGACAGCGGTCCGCATCGCCTCTTCATCAGGCCCAATGATCTTGTAACTCCAGGGACAGGGATATTCCACGACGGGTTTCTGCTGATCGGCTGCGGACATCCGGGCCTCCCACGTATCAAGGATTTCCACGAAGGGCCAGGTCATTGTCAGCCAATGGCGCCCTCACTTCAACTGCGGATGCCGGTTGGCCCCGGCGGGCGCCTGTGCTAGATTTCCTCCGTTGTTGAACCCATCCGATTGGAGCTGTCCCGTTTTGAGTCGCCGGATTCCAACCATTGCCCGCATTCTCCTGCCCGGCCTCCTGTTGTTGCTGGGAGTCGCCGAAAGTTTGGCGACATCTACCCGCATCAGCAGCCTGGGTGGATCGGGCGGTTTTTTCGAGGACGACAACAACGTCCTGCGCTGGTGCGGAAGCCTGATCGACTATCCCGACCTCGCCCTCATCGAAAGCGGACATTTCGACCTGACCAACGGATACGACGACGATTGGGGCAAGACCATCTCCGGCCCCGGCGGTGGAGTACACGTCCGTTTTGACCAGGCCGGACGCTGGGGCACCGGTGGCCTCTACTTCCATGGCCGGTCCGACGACAGTGATCCCGGCAGCCTGCATCGCAGCTATCTCGGCGGCAGCGTGACCGCCCTCTATGCCCGGGAAATCGGCGGCGTGTCCGCCGGCCTCTTCTACCGTCATGCCGCCGACACGGATTTCCAGTCCGTCGACCAGACCCCGATCCCGATCGAGTCCAGCTACGAGCGGTCGCGCGACGACATCGGGCTTGGGGTGCGGCTGGATCTCTCCGAGAAGGCCTACCTGGACCTGGCGGGAGACATCAGGCACATCGGCGACCGGGCCTACGGCTACGACCCCACGAATCTCGACTGGGACACGGGCACTTTCGGTTCCTGGAACAACTTCGGTTTGCGGGCCCGGGCCTTTGTCGGATTGAACAACCGGCTCGCGCTGGCACCCCTGTTGGAATACATCAGCGAAGATTTCACCGGCACATCCTTCGCCGGAGCCGGACTGTACCGGGAAACCTCCCACAACCAGGGATCGATGTTCCGTCTCGGGGCCGGCCTGAACTTTTTCGTGGACGCCGACAACCTGCTTCTGTTCTCCGGGGAATACCTCGACGGCAGGGTCGATCACGACATCAACAACCTTGATGGAGACCCCGACTATGCCTGGCGGGAGGACTATTCGGTGTTCCTGATGCGCCTGGCTTTCGAATCCCGCCTGGCCCACTGGATCACGGTCCGGGCCTCGACCGGGTATGAGCATTGGGACAACCGGGGCGATTTGAAATATCCTGAGTCGGGGGAGCACATCCCCCTGGGCCTGGGCGTGGGGCTGCACGTGGGCACCCTCGCGATGGATCTGGCCTTGACCGACCGGGAACCGCAGGGACTGTCGCGCTACAGCGCCGCCCTGCCTGCCGTCGAAAGTTCGACCTGGCTCTCGATCACCCTGAGTTACGGGTTCTGAGACGGGTCTTTGGAATATCGCCCGGAAATGTGGTAGTTTCCGGGGCATGATGTAGCATCCCTTTCCGCAAAGGAATTGACATGAGTAACAAGCCCCCGTTCACCGCCGACTTGGAGTCCGACAGCGTTCTGCACGCCCAGGTATGGCGTCTCGCCGGAAAGATGGTGGGAGGCAACTGCTGCTACGAATTCCTGGACACCGTGCGCAACAACGTCGGCAAAGGGCAGATCAATCCCATCCTCGACATGACCGGGGTCGCCTGGGCCAACAGCACCGGCGTCGGGGTCCTCGCCTCCATTTACAATTCCGCCAATGACGCCGGAGGCGCCCTGATCCTGGTGGGAACCACCGAACGCGTCAGTTCCGTCCTGAAGGTGATCAACCTGTGGCCCATGGTCACCCACGTCGACACCCTCGAAGAGGCCCGGAACCATCTGGGTGAGGCGTGACCCCCACTAGCGGCCCTCCTGCCGGAACTTTCCTCGCCGGCGGGTAAACGGATGCCCCCGCCCGTCCGTCCTCAGTTCTTGTAGTGAGGAGGACTGCGATGAGTGAAAACTATATCCATCAGGATGATCTCGACCTGGCCCGGGCCGCCACCGGTGGCGACGAAACTGCCTGGCGCCGTATCTACGACGAGACCAACCACCAACTCTACAATTTCCTTTGTTACCAGACCGGCGACCGGGACGCGGCCCGTGACCTTATGCAGGACACCTACGTGACCGCCCTGCGCCGGCTGGACACCTACCGCGGCCAGGGCACCCTGCTGAGCTGGCTGCGGTCCGTGGGATTGAGGAAGTGCCTGGATTGGCGTCGTCGCGCGTCCCTGAATATCCGCAAGCTGGCGACCTTCGCCCGCGAATACACCCCCCTTGCTGCAACCGGCGCGGAGGAGACGTTCCCCGGCCTGGGCGATGGCTTTCAGGCGGCATTGGACCGCCTGTCCCCCAGGCAACGGGCCGCGCTTCTCCTCCGCGAACTCGAGGACCAGCCGTTCGCCGAAATCGCCGCCGCCCTGGGCTGCGGCGAGGCGACGGCCCGGGTCCATTACCACCGGGCGTGCCGCAACATGAGGCAGTGGCTGGAAAACGGCGACGACCTCGTGTTCAACGGCAACGCGCAAGGAGCAGAATCATGAAACGCTTTTTGAAACACGATCGATATGAGCTCGGCGACCGGGACCGGGAATCCCTCTGGCACGAAATCCGTCGGGAGCTGAAACCCGGCGCGTCAGAACGGACGTCCTGGATGCCCTCTCTCCGGCCCACCCTGGTCGCGGTGACTACCGTGGCAACGCTGGCGGCGCTGGGCGTGTGGTGGATCGACTCCAACCAGACGGACAAGATCCAGGCTTCCCATCCCGGGCTGCTGGCCGAAGGTGCGGCCGAGCGGGTTCTTCAGACCGAGACCCCCGTTGCGGAAACCGCGCCCCTGGCCAGGGTCGAGACCGAGGTCCTGTCTGCCCGCAAGGTCGAGCCCGAAGCAAAAGAGGCCCCTCGGGGGACCCCGGGGAACCTGCATGAGGACGAATCCCGGCCTGTGAAACTGGCGACGGCTCCCCCACCCGCCCCTGCCGCCGGATCTACCGACATGGCGATGGAAAAGTCCGGCATCAGGGCCGCAGCCCAGGGCGGGGTTTCCCTAGCCGGGCGGATCGTCGACCAGGAGACCGGCGAAGGATTGGCCTACGCCAACGTTCTGATTCGCGGCACCACCCGGGGTGTGGCGGCGGACTCCAGCGGAACCTTCCGCCTGGACCATCTGCAGCCCGGCCAGGAGATCACCCTGGTCATCTCGATGCTGGGTTACGCCCAGTACGAGCAGGTCGTCACCGTTCCGCAGGACGGCCAGTTCGATTACGCCTTCAATCTGGAACCGGTGGTTGTCGGGACGCTGGAAGCTTTCGATGTGGCCGGCGTTGTCATGCGCCAAGGCGAACTTTACGTGAGAGGCGGCCGTTCCAGAGAAACCTCCATGAAAATCGACGGTGTGGCCAACAGCCCCAGTCCCGGCTTGGCCGAGGAAGCCCGTCGCCTGGCCAAAAATTCTGCTGACGGCACCTGGGGCAGCGGCTCCGTGACCGGCGGCACCAAGCCGCCCAACGACGAACAGGTCGAGCTGATGTACTTCGAACATGTCGGCGTCAACCCCTTCGTCGCCACCGAGGACGACGCGCTGTCGACCTTCGCGGTGGACGTCGACAACGCCTCGTGGACCGTGGCACGCAATTATCTGAGTCAGGGCATCATGCCGCCCAAGGACGCGATCCGGGTCGAGGAGTTCGTCAATGCGTTCGACCCCGGCTGGGAGAGGCACACCGACGAGACGTTCCGCCTGTACAGCGACGGCTCGCCCTCCCGCTTCGGCGCCGGCTACCACCTGCTGCGGGTCGGCGTGGTCGGACGGTCGGTCGAGGACAGGAACCGCAAGGCCGCCAACCTGATCTTCGTCATCGACATCTCCGGCAGCATGAACCGCGAGAACCGGCTGGGCGCCGTGAAGAAATCCCTGCGCATCCTGCTGGACGAACTCGGCGAAGGCGATCGGGTCGGGCTGGTGGTCTACGGTTCGCAGGGGGAAGTACGCCTGGAGCCCACGGACATCAGCCGCCGCGAAGTCATCCTGCAGGCCATCGACGGCCTGGTCAGCAACGGGTCGACCAACGTCTACGAGGGTCTGGATCTGGCCTACGGCCTGGCCCGCAAATATTACGAACCGGCCAAGGTCAACCGCCTGATCCTGTGCTCCGACGGCGTGGCCAACAACGGGGCGAGCACCGAGGCGGAAAAGATCCTGTCCCTGGTGCGCCGGTCCTCGGACGAAGGCATCACCATCTCGACCATCGGGTTCGGCATGGGCAACTACAACGATGTCATGATGGAAAAACTCGCCAACAAGGGCGACGGCAACTACTACTACGTGGACCGTCAGGATGAGGCCGAACGGGTGTTCCGCGAGAACCTCACCGGGTTGCTCCAGACCATCGCCCGCGAGGTGAAGGTGCAGGTCGAGTTCGACCCGGCCCGGGTCGACCGCTGGCGCCTGCTGGGCTACGAGAACCGCGACGTGGCCGACCGCGACTTCCGCAACGACGCCGTCGATGCGGGGGAAATCGGCGCGGGTCACCAGGTCACGGCGCTCTACGAGGTCAAGCTGGACCTGCCCGCCGGTGAAGCCTCCGACAACCCCGACCTGCGGTTGGGCACCATCCGGCTGCGTCATGAAGCCCCGACCCACGACACTGCCCGGGCTGGCCAGGTCGAGGAGATCGAACGGCCCATCCTGCTGGGCGATTCGGCCGCCGAATTCGCCGCCGCCACGGTCTGGATGCGGGCGCAGGTTGTAGCCGCCGAGTTCGCGGAGATCCTGCGCGGGAGCTACTGGGCCAAGGAAAGCAACCTGGCCGACCTGGTCCCCGTGGCCGACGGACTCGCCGCCGAAATGCCGGGCGACCCCCGTGTCCGTGACCTGGCCGATATGATTCGCCGGGCCGCGGACCTCCAAGCCGCCTCCGGCGCGGACAAGGAGGACTAGCCCGCGGTTGCCATTCGGGGCCGGCACTGGGATAATGCATCGCAACAATGCTTGACCCGGCCGGCCCCGCGTTCATGAAAGACCGGAGACTCCTTGCCCGTCACCATTTTTTCATCCCCGATTGAATTCGCCATAACATGCACGGTCCTAGTGATCGCCCAGGTCGTCTACGTGATGTTCGGATTCGGATCCGGGCTGATAGCGGTCGGCACCCTGGCCCTGGTCTTTCCCGAGATCAAGGACGTGGTGGTGCTTTTGTTGCTGGTGAATCTGCCGGCCGAGCTTTTCGTGACCTGGCGGTCGCGCCGGGAAATCCATTGGCGGCCGATCGCGGGGCTGGGCGTCGGCATCGTCGTGGGCATTCCCCTGGGGGCCTGGCTGTTGAGCCACACGGAACCCGGCATCATCCTGGAAATTCTGGGGTGGTTCCTGGTGGCGGTCGGCCTGATCTTCGTGAAACTTCCCCCTGGTGGGAACATCACCCCGCCGGCGGCGGCCGCTCCCCCGACCGGACTGCTCAGCGGGCTGCTGACCGGGCTGTTCGGCACCGGAGGTCCGCCGGTCATCATCTGGTACCACCTGGCGGCCGAGGGCAAGAGCGCCTTTCGCGCCCACCTGATGACCATCTTCCTGCTGATGACCTTGATCCGCGTGCCCAGCTACATCGCCAACGGACTGGTCACCGGCCCACGCCTGTGGTCATCCCTGCTGGTGCTGCCGGCGGTGCTGTTCGGGGCCTGGCTCGGCCACCGTCTTCATCTGCAGATTTCCGAGCGGACCTTTCGGCGGCTGGTCAGCCTGTTGCTGGCCGTCCTGGGCCTGGTGCTGCTGATCCGGAATTGACCCCTCAGAAGGCGAAGGCCGCCCCCAACTGAAAATGGGAAATCTTGGACCCCTCTTCCGGAATGAAGGACCCTTCGGGGGGTTCATCGGCCTTGGCGGCCACGGGATAGGTATTGTCCCTCAACAACTGTCCGACCAGGCCCTGGCTGAAACGGAAATCGACCGTCACCGGCCCCACGCCCACCGAGGCCCCCAGATGGACGTTGATGTCGGTGTTCTTGTAGCCCCATTCGAGATTGGCCTGACCGGGAAAATCGGACCAGGATTCATGGACCTTCAGCAGGATCGAGAATCCGGCATAGATCCGGGGTACGAATCCCAGGTCGGGAATCCGGGCTCCCATGAAAACGGCCGGTTGAAGGTAATGCAGGGTGACTTGCGCGTCTTCGGTGGTGAAGCCCTCGACGGGATCGGAAAAAAAGGTCGGCTGGCTGCCCACTTTCTGAAGATACTCCAGGCTGTAGGAGGCGTCGAACACCCGGCTTTTCATGGGGATGTCGTGGCCGACCCCCAGAAAAAAACCATCCCCATCATTTTTCAAACCCACGTCGGCATGGGTCCATCCCGCCGAAACCTGCACCGCCAATCCCGGCGTGGAAAACAGGGCAGCAAGCATCAACAGCAATCCGGAGACCAGCAGGGGACGGCGGGAACGGGACATGGCTTAGATTATCCTTTCAACCGTAGAAATTTCAGCGCACCAGGGAAACCGATTTTACGGTGGTGACCCCGTCCACCGTCAAGCGCGCATAATAGGCGCCCGAAGCTAGGTTGCGGCCGGCGTCATCCCGCCCGTTCCAGGGCACACCGTGAAGACCGGCCGATAGATCCGCAACCAAGAGTGCTCGCACCTTCCGCCCCGAGACATCGAAGACGTCGAGCTCCACGCGAGCGTCGGCCGGCAGACTGAATTGCAGATCGGTGGAAGGATTGAAGGGGTTGGGGACTGCACCCGAAAAAACCACCAAACGAGGCAGATCCGCTCCGGGTGCCGCACTGGTCGAGGACACGTGCAACAGCAGTGGCACCAGGAGTTCGGGCCGGACAGGGTCGGTGGAACTGATCGTCATGACCGCGACGTGGGTGTCGGGGGCCAGGTCGCCCGCGTCGAAATACACGACCGCAGCCACACTGGCGCCCGGCGCCACCTGCCCCTGGTCCGGAACCACGGTCGCCATGATGATCGGTCCGGGGCCCGATGAGTGTTTGAGGAGGTCGCCCACCGCGATGCTAAAATCGAGCGTCCAATCCCCCGTGTTGGAGAGGATGAAGGGCGCCGAAACGGTGTCCCCTTCGGCCACCGCCGCGGAAATAGCGGCCACATCCAGGGATATGGACGGGAACTGCTCCTCGCCTGTGGTCGGAAATTCGATGAAGTCCAGCCAAGCGGTGTCCTGGCCCTCGGCGTAGGCCTCATCCCGCTGGTAAATCCACGTGAAGGTATGATGGCCCCGGGGAATCAACTGGCGGTACGGGGACCAGTCCCGCTCCCCCGACCAGAATTCCATGACCTCTCCATCCAGGTAGAATACCAGGTTGTCGTAGAAGTATTCGGACGAGACCTTGCTCTGGAACTGGAGATAACTGTCGACGCGGACGAAGTAGTCGAGGGACAGGGCCGACCTTTGGTCGTTGCCGATCGACCCGGACCGCGCGCTGTAGTTCCCCTCGTACCGGGTGACGGAATCGATGGCCCAGGCCGCGTCCCCGCCTCCCATCCAGGGGAAGGAATAGAAGTTGGCCGACTCGAAGTCCTCGATGACCTGCTCCGGCAAATGGAAATCCAGGGTGAGGTCGGATGCGGGTTCCACCGAATGGTAATCGTAGCCCAGGTCCGGGGCCGATGCTTCCAGATCGTAGATCCGGCCCGGCGCCACCGGCAGGGTCAGGGCGTAGGTGCCCGACAAGTCCGTCGTCACCGGATACACCGGCTCATCGATCACTCTGACCGTCGCGGCGGAAACCGGCTGGCCATCGGGCCCGAACACCTGCCCGCCAATCACGGCGACCGGTTCGGGCGCCAGGGAAAGCTCATGGTGCGTCATTCCACCGGGAAGAATGGTGACCGCAAATTCCCCCTCGAAGTAGCCGAATCCCGAAACCGCAAAATGCGCCGGCCCCGCCAGCATGGTCAGGCTGAAGTCGCCGCCCGAGTCCGTCCGGGCGGTGTTGAAGCCGTCCGTCCTGGTGATACGAACCCCGGCCAGCGGCAGGCCGGTAACCAGATCGGTCACGTGCCCGGTCAGGGTGCCGGTTTCGGTCATGACCGCAATGACGGCGGCGTAAGCGTCCACGAACCCGTGGCCGTAATGGTTGTCCTGGCCGGGATCGCCCAGATCCAGGGCGGTACTCACCAGGATTTCCTTGATCGTGGTCACATCCACGTCCGGGTTGGCCTGGCGCATCAGGGCCACCACCCCGGCAATGTGGGGCCCGGACATGGAGGTTCCGCTCAGGACCCGGAAACCGCCGTCCGCCCTGGCGCTGTAGATGTCCTCTCCGGGAGCAACAATTTCGGGCTTGGTGGCGAAAGCGCCTCCGCAGCCCGAAGGTCCGCGGCTGGAAAAATAACTGACCAGGAATGGAGGAGCGGTGGCCGCCGATCCCACCGAAAAACAATTGTACGGAGAACTGGCGCGATCCGCGGGAGAACGGAGGGTCCCGGGATGGTGACCCTCGTTGCCCGCCGACCAGACGAGGACCACGCCGGCAGCCTCGCAGTTGTCGATGGCGTCCCACCACCGACTGTCGCAGTCGAAATATCCCTGCATGGCTTCCATGACGCCCCAGCTGTTCTGCACGACGTCGGGCACATCATCGGAGGTGGCCGGATCCCCGTCTGGATCCGCCATGAATTCGAGCGATGCCAGCATGGCGTTGTCCAACGGCCCCAGGCCGCCGCCGACGGTGTTGGCGGCGATCCACCGGGCCCCAGGCGCGACCCCGATGGTATCGGCGGGCGCCTGGCCCGTCAGGATGCCCATGACGTGGGTGCCGTGGCCCACCACATCGCGGTCGACGGGAAAGGAGGTGTCCCCCAGTCCGGACGCATCGATCCAGCATTCTTCGGGCGGGGCAAAATTTCCCCGCCAGCGGGCAGCCAGTGCGGGATGATGGCCGTCTACCCCAGTGTCCATGATCCCCACGATCGTGCCGGTGCCGTCGATGCCAAGTTCGTTCCACACCCGCGGCGCACCTGTCGCCTGGATATTGGGCGTCAGGCCGGCGCCCCCGCCGGCGACGAATTCCGGCAGCTGGCGCAAGCCGGGCAAGGGGGCGATCAGGGACACCACCAGGTCGGGTTCGACCCGGGCGACATCATCCCGGGCGGCGATCTCGCGGATGGCCGCGGGGGTGGCGGTCACCACCACGGCATTGACCAACCAGTGGGACACGTGGCCCACCACCTGGCCGGAAACGGATTTGGCCGCCAGTTCAGCCAGCAGTTCTGTTTGGGATTGAGCCGCGGATTCGCGCAGGGAATTGACCACCAAGCGGTGGCGATCGGGCCGGGCGGTCCTGGTCGCCCGCAGGTCGCGGTCCAGCGCGGGGATGTCCGCCTGCTGCCGCAGGACCACCAGAACCTTGAGGGGATCATCAGGGGCCTGGTCCCGGAGCAGGAATTCCAGGCCGGGAGCGATGGTGCCCGCGGCGGCCGGGACGGCGCACAGGATCAGGGCCATCAGCATGAGCGTTGTTCGGGACATCATGGGCAAACCTCTGCCCTTCAACCTAGGGATTTCCCGCGGGCGGGAACAGACCCCGCCGTCATCAGGCGGGATTGCGGCGCAGGACCACCATGGTCACGTCATCCCCGATGGGCGCGTCGCCCCGGAACTCCTTCAACTCGCCCTGCAGCTTGTCGAACAGCCCGACCAGGTCGTTGCCGCGCTCGGCCACCAGGAGTTTTTCGAAGTTGTCCTCACCGTATTCCTCGTCGTCCAAGTCCTGGGTTTCGGGGATGCCGTCGCTGTACAGGGTGACCAGGTCTCCGGGTGCCAGAGTCATCTCGCCGGTCTTGTAGGGGGATTCCTCGATGATCCCCACGGGCATGCCCGTCGGCATCAGGGTTTCCACCGAACCGTCGGCGCGGATCAAAAACGGCGGATTATGACCGGCGTTCACGTAGGTTACGTGGCCGGTGGCGGGATCGAGGTAACCCAGGAAGAATGTGGTGAACCGGACGGTGTCCGTGGAGTGGAACACCTGCTTGTTGAGCTTGGTGATCAGGGCTTCGGGGTCCCACTGCTGGTCGACCATGAAGCGCGTCAGGGACAGGATGTGCGACACCAGCAGGGCCGCCCCCAGTCCCTTGCCCACCACGTCGCCGATCAAAAACGCGTAGCGGCCATCGTCCATCATGGCGGCGTCGTAGAGGTCCCCGCCGACGGAGAAGCAAGGCTCCAGCCGGGCGATCAGATCGTATCCTTCACACGGGGGCAGGGCCGAGGGCAGGATGTTCTCGAGGATCCCGCTCGCGGCGGCCAGCTGGGCGTCCTGGAATTGTTTTTCCTTCTGGAGCTCATGGTAACGCGCATGGGTGATGGCCACGGCGATCACGTTGGCCAGCAGGGTGAACGCCGCCAGCTGATCCTTGGAGAACCGTTTGCCCGCCCGTGAATCGTCGGCGTACAGGAGCCCGATGACCTCCTCGTTGTCGAACAGAGGCACGGCGATGGCCGACCGGATTCCCTGGGAAACCATGCTCATCATACCGCCGAAACCAGGATCGTTCAGGGGGTCCGAGGTGAGGAAGGATTTCTTCTCGGCCAGCACCTGCTGCATCATGGTCCGGCTCAGGGCCAGACTGTCGGCGGGACGGTGTCCCTTGAGACGGGAGGCCTTGGTCACCGGTTCCTCCACGCCCTTTTCCAGCAGCAGGATGAAGATCCGTTCCGGTTCCAGCAGGGCCGTTTCGACCAGGTCCAGGATGGGCTCGAACATTTCCTCGGGAGCGCGGGGAATCGTCAGGAGATCGCCCGCGTCGGCCAGCACCCTGAACAGGAGAGACTGGAGGTCACGTTTGTCCTCGCGGTCCTTGCGCACCTCGTCCCAGCTCAGCTCGTGGCTGGGAATCATGGTCACCGACTCGTTGAACATGGACAGTCCGGCCCCCGCGGCGCCGGGACCTTCGACCCGGAAGGTGATGTTGGCCACCTCGATCACGTCGCCGGCCCGGATGGCCGTGGGATCGGCCACCTTGGCGCCGTTGAGAATCGTGCCGTTGTGGCTGCCGAGGTCGCGCACCGTCGCCACGCTTCCGTTGACCGTTATTTCCGCGTGACGCCGCGACACGCTGGGCTGCACCAGTTTCAGGGCCGCGTCGTCCGCCCGCCCGATCAGGTGGATGCCCTCTTCCAGCGAGTGGCGCAGTTCCTGGTTGTCGACCATGCCTATCAGTGTCAGATCCACGATATCCCTCTAGTTCCTTTGGTTTGATTTCAGCAGCCCCTGCCAACCGGTGATCAGGGACATCGTCGAATTGCCCCTGCTGAGAGCTGTCTTCAGGATCAGCAGGCTGCCATCGGTTCCGTCTTCACTATAACTGGGCACGTTGCCCACTTCCAGTCCCTGGGTCAGGGTAATGGTACGACCGAACCTGATACCCTCTTCGGAAATGCTGATTTCCGCCGCCAGAAGATCCCCGCTGGCTGACATGTAATAGAGCCGCTTCCCGCTGGCCGCCCAGACGGGATAGAGCCCGCCCTCGGAGGACACTCGCCAGCGGCCGCCGCCCGCAGGAATCGATTCGACGAACACCTCCGCATTGCCCGTTTCGTTGGAAGAGTAGGCCAACCAGCGGCTGTCCGGAGAAAAATTTGGCGCCTCATGGTTATAGGAGGCCCCCCTGTATTTCCGGGGCCCTCCCTCGGATTCCAGGTCAAACAACCCGATGGAAGAAAATCCCGTCGAGTCGATTTCAACATAACTGATCATGGACCCATCCGAGGACCAATCGGTGACGTAACAGTCGTTTTCGGATTCGAACAGCAATTCCGGGGCGCCAGCCCCGGACAGGGGTTTCACGAAGATGCTGGAGTGTCCGAAGACATCCCCGGAAAAGGCCACCCGTTTCCCGTCCGCCGACCAGACCGGCCCCAGTTCGGTTTCGGGTTCAAAGGTCAGCCGGGTCAGGAGGTTGCGCTCGATCTCAAAAATCCAGATGTCGAACGTGCCGGCCTGCTGGTCCGGCAAGGCCAGGGCCACCAGCTTTCCGTCGGGAGAGATCGTATTGCCGTAGGTCAACAGGGGCTCGCCCAGCTCTCGGGGATCTTTTCCGTCCCTGTCGATCTTGTACATTCGTGAATTCCCGAATCCGCCCCCTCCGGAGGCATAGGCCAGAACACCGCTGTCAATGGCGTGCACCACGCTCAGATGGGCCGCAGGCAGGGCCAGGACGTCATCGCAGACCGGGCGGGCCGGCCCCGTGAAATCCATGGTCGCCAGGGAGAATGGCCGCGCCATCAGGATGTTGTCGTGGACGGTCAGGATTTGCCCCCCTGCGAGAAACGCCGACGATTGGCAGGGCATGAGGTCCCTGGATTCCGTCCCGTCGATGCTGGCCAGGCGCAGAATGCTGTCCACGCGTCCGTCCCCTCCTCCGGCCCGGCTGACGGCGATATAAAGGAAATGCGTCCCTCCCGGCAGCCAAACCGGGAAACGATGGGAACGGATGCCCTCATCCGCCCTGAGATCGGAGACCGGTTCGGGCTTTCCGCCATCGGACGAAACCCGGTGAATGGGCGAAATGTGATTGGGGCTGAACAGAATGGTCCCATCCTCAGCCCAGGATCCGCCTTTCGCATTATCGGCCTTGCAGATGGTCACCACCGGCCCCCCGGCGACCTCAACCCGCTCCAGATTACCCGTATCGGTAAAAAAGCCCACGGTTCGACTGTCGGGCGACCAGAAATGATAGCAGGCTGTCCCGGTACCAGGAATCAAGCGGGGCTCGGGATCGTCCAGGGCCCGGACATAAAGATTGTTCACCCCGCCCGAATCGGAGGCGGTGAACGCCAGATATCGGCCATCGGGAGAAATCTTGACGGGACCCGGAGAAGCCGGATTCAGATCGAGGCTGAGCCCGTTGGGCAGGTTGATCGAGGATCGAGTCACCGGCACCGCGGCAGGCTTGGGTCCGATCAAGCCCGTGAAACCGAGATAACCCACCGCCGCCAGGGCCAGCCCCAGCGCGGCGGCCACCAGCCAGGGAACCCTGCTCGACTTGGCCGAGTACTCGGGCAGATCGAGGTTCTTCAATCCTTCGGTCGACAGTCCCAGGACCGAGACGCCCGATCCTTCAAGGGCCACCCTAGCTTCGCCTATGTCGCGCAGCCGGTGCTGCGGATCCTTGACCAGGCAGCGCTGGCAGATCTGCACCAGCAGCCCGGAAGTCTCCTCGGGAATGGCGTCCCAGTCCGGTTCCTTGTGCAGGATGGCTGCCAGGGTGTCAGTCGCCGTTTCACCCTCGAACAGCCGGCTGCCCGTCAGCATTTCGTAGAGGATGACCCCGAAGGCCCAGATGTCGCTGCGGCGATCGACCTCGTAGCCGCGCGCCTGCTCGGGGCTCATGTAGGCCGCCGTTCCCAGCACCGTGCCCGCCCCGGTCAGGGCCTGGGTGATGGTGGCGTTGAAGGTCGATCCGTTCCCGGTTTTGTCGGAGGTCTCCGCCGAAAAGGCCCGGGCCAGCCCAAAGTCCAGGATCTTCACCTGGCCATCCCCCGCGACCTTGACGTTGGCCGGCTTGAGGTCCCGATGGACAATGCCGTTCTCATGGGCGTACTCCATGCCCTTGGCCAATTGGCGGGTGATCTTTTCGATTTCGTTCTGGGGCAGGGGACCGCCCAGCAGCCGCGTGCTGAGGTCCTCGCCCAGCGCCAGCTCCATGGCCAGGACCGGTTGGCCGTCGATATCTTCCAGCCCGTAGATGGCGGCGATGTTCTGGTGCTGCAGCGAAGCCAGCACCCGGGCCTCGCGTTCGAAGCGCGCCAGGCGGTCGGGATCCTTGGAGAGCTCTACCGGCAGGATCTTCAGGGCGACATCCCGGCCCAGCTTGGTGTCCAGGCCCTTGTAGACCTCGCCCATGCCGCCACGGCCAATCAATTCGCTCACTTCATAGGGACCTATGGTCCGACCGATCATGGGCAGCTCCCGCCTGGAAGGAAAATTCTTAAAAAGGGGATTAAACCCCTCCATTTTAGTCGGATTTAAGGAGAACCGCAATCATGAACAATCAAAATCAAGGGCCCGTTAGGATTGGGTTGTGCCTTTGAGATTGTGTCCGGCCCATCTTTTGCGGTGGGCTGGACATGGT
>CBDTUS010000084.1:0-15605 GCA_965363725.1 uncultured bacterium
TTTCTTGCCCGTCAGCATCTCGAAAAGGATCACCCCGAAAGCCCAGATGTCCGCCCGCCGGTCGACGTCTTTTCCGCGGGCCTGCTCGGGGCTCATGTAGGCCGCCGTGCCCAGTACGGTGCCCACCTGGGTCAGTCCCGCCGTCATGGTCGCGAAACTGGAGACCGATTCTTCGCCCGCGGTCTCTCCGGAAAAAACCCGGGCCAGACCGAAATCCAGCACCTTCACCTTGCCGTCGGGGGTGCGCTTGACGTTGGCGGGCTTGAGATCTCGGTGGACGATGCCCTTTTCATGGGCCTCTTCGAGCCCTTCGGCGATCTGGCGCGCGACATCGACTGCTTCGTCGACCGGCAGCTTTCCTTCGCGCAGGATCTCGGCAAGGTCGTCGCCTTCGACCAGCTCCATGATCAGGAAGGTGCACTGGTCCGTGGATTCAAATCCGAAAATGGAGGCGATGTTGGGATGGTGCAGGGAAGCCAGGAGCTTGGCTTCGCGGCCAAAGCGGGCCATGCGGTCCTGGTCGGCGGCGAATTCGGGTGGAAGGATCTTCAGGGCGACGTCACGATCCAGCTTGGTGTCCCGGGCGCGGTAGACTTCGCCCATGCCGCCTTTTCCGATGATTTCGGCGACTTGATAGTGGGCAAGCATTTTTCCGGGTTCCATACACTCTCCTGGGAGATATCTGCGGCTAAGCTGGACGACAAGATACAATTTGAACCCACAATAGGGTAATCAGGACCGGATTGCCCCCATATTTTCATTTCAGGCCACATTGGTCATGGACCGCAGGGGAAAAGAAAGTGACAATGGACTTGCATCTTTTTCAAACGCTTTGAAATTTATAATTCCGGGAGGAAATCCCATGCTCGGAAACCATTTGGTCAACGGTCCCATAGCCTATCCACTTTTGGCAGTAATTCTGGTTTCCATCTCCTTTTCAGGTTGCGCGTCCTCCACCAAGAGGATCGACACCTGGTTCCCTGACCAATCCTATCAGATTATTGAAGATGATCTCTCCGGTCAGGATGTGACCATCCTCCTGGGGGACGGCACCATACATGAAGGCGAACTTCTGAAAATCAATCCGCAGACGACAACCTGGGGTGATTATGACACCGAGACCGTGATCAGTGTTCCCACAGCAGAAATCTGGAGGATAAAAACCAAGAGCCACGGCAAGGGAGCACTGAATGGTTTCGGGACGGGGCTTCTGGTCGGGGGGGCCACCGGCGCCCTGGTGGGGTTGACCGCAGACGAGGACGACAGGGCACTAGCTGTACCGCTGGGGGCCATTGCATTCGGCGCCATCGGTGGACTCCTCGGTATAGCCATCGGGGGATCGGCAGGAACCACCACCAACTATGAGATCAATCCCGGACTAGCCCCATCAGGGACGGATGCCGAGGCCCAATAGCCAGATAGAATGGCTGATGGAAGCCGAGGTTTCCGGCATATTCTCAAACGGACCAATATCGAATTTCATCACTTCATGTCTTTGCACGCCAAAGAATATAAACCAGCTGGTGTGGGCTGGCGCGGTCAACATCGCCTCCAGGGCCAAGCCCAGGGCCCCATGGGATTGAGTCTCTCTAGTGGCTTCTTCAAAATCAACATAACTGACGTAGTCCACGGAAAAGTGATTGTAAGCCGGGCCGGCCCCCAGGCGAATGGCCGGGGACGGCCGATATTCCACGAGAAGTCCAACCGTCGTCAAAAATCCGTTGATACCGATATTAAAACTGTTCAAGTCTTCATCGATATGCCGGCCGCCGGCATGCACAATCTCGCCGGAATTGAGAAAAATCCGGTATCCGAGTTTCGGGCTGGAATCGTAACTCAGACCTACATGGAATGCCGCTGATTTTGACCCTCCCGAGGGACTGGCCGAATATGTGGAAGGGAACCACCATCCACCGCTCCAGGTACCGTCGACATATCCACCCTCTATCAAACCTGCCTTGAAATCCTCAGCGGTGTGGATTCCCTTCCTGTGTCCCACGCCCAGGAATATTGACCAACCTGAATCTCCTTTTTTCTGCCGAGGATGCCATTCCACCTCGGCGGACTTTTCAGTGGTGATATCCCCGGTTGATGAAGTTGGATCATTCGCCAGAACCCACCCGGTTTGAAGCACGAGAAAAAAACAGGAAAGGAGGATCAGGATGGTCATCCGGTTTAATATTCGCATGAAATCTCCTGGCCCAAATTGATAATTCGTACGAGTTTGAATTCCAACTGTTCTATTGGGCAAGGATAGCATATCGAATTTCATTTATCATCTATGGGTTGGACTTTACCCATCCACTCCCCAGGGCGGTGAGGAGGGGGGAGGAAAATCGTTTGGGGAGGTTAAACCGGCCGCCCCTGATTAATCCCACCGAACTACGTAGCCATACCGGGGGATAATTGCCCCGGATGAATTAAATGGTAGGGACACGGGGCGAAATCCCTTCCGGGCATCGAAGGTCCAGCCACGTTCGGGTTCTCCGCGCAAGGTCGGCAAGCTATCATCAACCGGACGGCGGAGAAATCTGATATTTGGCTTCTTTCGTTGGAAAAATAATCTGTTGATCTGAACTCAATAACGATGAAGGCGTGGACGTTCAGTCGCCATGACACCCGCATTGTGGTAAAATTTAGTCCAATATTCATCACCGTGATGATTGAACCTATAGGCAACCGACCTGCTCCCAAGGAGGCGAGATGTTGCACATGCGGAGATTTCCACTCATCACGGTTTTGGGGCTCGCGCTATTGGTTTTTCCCAGTTGCTCGGACGACGACCCGAGTGCCCCGCAGCCCGAGACCCCCTATCGCCTGACAGCTCCCCTCCAAAACGCGGTCGTCGACGTTCCGTTGACCGCCAACCAGCCGACCACCGTAAATCTCACCCTGCAACTCCCGCCCGATATTCCTCTCGTCACTGCGGCCGAGATCGACATCGCCGGGACCCTCGACCACGTGTCTCTCGATGGCATTTCCCTGTGGGCATTGATCGCGCGCAAGGTATCCAACTTGTTCGGCAAGGCGGATGAGATCGGCGCCACCGCGACACTCAGAGTGGGCTCCGACCCCGCTACCGTCTGCGAGTCGGGCGTTCTATATGGACCCTTCGAGGTCTCCCATGGCACCACCCTGGTCGTGTCGCCCGAGACGGTGGTCGCCGACGAGACGGCTCTGCAAATCATCAACAGCGGTTCGATGGTCATCTGTCTGACCATCGTGCCCAACATCGACGCCTTGCTCAGCGTCCACGCCGTGGCCTTGGACATCACCGAGGGCCGCTGCGACTCCCCCGCGAACTTTGCCGGCACCTGGACCGGAACCTACGAGTGCGGGAACAACTGTCTGGGACCCTTCGGCGGCGACATCCAGTTGACCGTATCCCAGACCGGCACCGAGGCCACCTATACCGACCAGGGCGGCGACACTTTTGAGGGCGTGGTCTGCGGCGACATGTTCCGGTTCGAATACGTCGGCGAAGGTTTCGTCGAGCGCGGCACCCTGACGATGGACGGCCCGAACACCGCGACCAAGCGATCGACCTGGCGCGAATCCTCGTTCCCCTACTGTGGCGGCGACTGCGTCGACTACCTGACCCGCCAAGTCACCACCGAGTGACCGCCGGTCATGATCACCAGCGGAGCGCCCCCTGACGGGACCGTGGGCCAGAGCTACTTCTTCCAGGCGACCGCGACGGACGGCCAGGGCGGGCTGACCCTCTGGGCGATCCCCACCCAGACGATTCCGGGCCTGGAGTACGGGGACAACGGGGTCCTGGCCGGTACTCCGACCTCAGCCGCCCTCGGCACCTGGGATGTCGATGTGACGATCTACGATCAATGCGAACCCGAGCCCCAGATCATGACCCAGACGTACTCGATCACCATCGGTGAATGACCGCCCAAGATCGTCGCTGAAATACCGTTTCTCCGGTATGGGGTTTTTTGGCGGGAGTGGCGCAATGGCTAGGTTGACCTGATCCCTCCCCCACCCCCCTTGAGGGGAGGAGGAGGGTAAGAGCCCCATTTCATTTTACGAGCAACATCCGCTTGGTCTCCGCAAATACGCCTGCGTCAATTCGGTAGAAGTACACACCAGCAGCAACCCCACGACCCCGGTCGTCTTTGCCCCGCCACAACACTTCGTGACGGCCATGAGATTCGAGGTCACCGGTTCTGAGACGCCTGACGGTGCGGCCCGCCAGATCGTAGATCGTCAGTGAAACCCGTTCTGCTTGCGCCAGATCATAGCGGATCATGGTGGAGGGATTGAAAGGATTAGGGTACGCCGGGTAAAGAGCGTATTGGTTCGGCAGGGAGCCGGTATCTACACCGGAAACCACCCCGGCATAGGTCAGGCGAACGCATTCGAGATCGCCGACCACGTTGTCGTAGCTAAGCTGCCATTGACCGTTTTCCAGCGGGAAATTTGTATCATCGATCGCGGTGAACTCACCACTGCGACCGCCCGGAGGATAGAAGATCAAGTCCCAGTAATCGCCTTCAGTCAGGTTATCTTCAGTGAATTCGTCGTAATGCCTCGAACTCAGTCGCAGAGTGGACCCTGCCTCGAGTGACAACGCCTCACCTACATTGATGACACCGCAGGGCAAAACCGAAGTGAGGGAGTCCAGGCTGACCCCAATCGTACCATACTCGGTGTAGAAATCGACCCACTGGACCGCCGGATCGGTTTGGCCCGAAACGCCGACCAGGCCGTAATTCACCAAATGCCCGGCGAACTCGCCGTGGTTCACGAAAGTACCATGGTTGACGAGCAACAACCCATCACCGCCCACAACGCCATTGTTGGAGAAACGCGACGACTCATCTTCGATGAGAAACTCGCTGCCTGTGTGCATGGTGATGACACCTGGAACTATCGTTCCACCCTCCCAATGATAGGAGTTGTACAAGTTGGCATTGTTGCGTAGATAGATGAACCCAGCCGAACCACCCTCGCCACCAATCTCGATAAGTTCGTAATTGGTCAACGAGCCTTGATCCAGGATCAAGGTGCCGGTGCCCGCCATACCGCCGGGGCCCCCGGAGCCACCGTCGCCTCCGGCAAGACCAGCGCCACCGGTACCGGCAGGTGTTCCCCAGTATTCCCCGGCACCACCGCCGCCGCCGCCGCCGCCGCCGCCGCCGCCACCGCCGCCGCCGCCGCCGCTATCTCCACCCACCTGCAGAGGTCGATCGAGAGTAAGGTAATACTGGTCCGGCCAGGAAATGGACGAAGTCACGGCATCGCTGATTCCGTTGGCTCCGGAGCCCCCTGCGCCGTTGGCTCCGCCCACACCCGTTGCGCCGATCCCGCCGTTGCCGCCGCCCAACGCGAACCAACTGCCGCCCCCACCGCCGCCGCCGCCGCCGTTGGTGCCATTACCACCGTGACCGCTGGGAGTCGTGCCGGGGGCGCCGCCATTTTGCTCGGGCCAGTGATCCGGGGTCGGCTCCTCGCCGGCAGTGCCGTAACCGTAGTACCCTCCCCCGTTACCGCCATCGCCGCCGCCACTGCCGCCCACGCCGTTGCTACCATAGCCCCTAACTGTTCCGCCCAAGGAGATGGTCGTCTCGTTATCCAGGCCGCAAGCGGTTAGGGTGAGGGCCCCATCACCTCCGCGGCCGCCGGGACCACCCGGTTGTCCAGGAAAACCAGAGGAACCCCACCAGCCGTCGTAATATGGGTTTCCGGCCAAGCCGTTGCCGCCGCCGGCTCCGCCCTGTCCGCCGGTTCCTGCTGTCCCGCGAGCACCGTTGGTCCCGATATGAAGCGAGTGGTAGGTGACGAGGAGTTCGTAATATCCGCAGTCATTGTCGTAACCCGATACTCCGCCTACGACGATGTAGTAGGTCACCCCATTTTCCACCGGGAAGGTTGGGATTTCGCCCCGGCCGCACCCGGTACTCGGGGAAGCACAGGCCAGATTGTTGCCGGCCCCGTCGAGGATGTGAAGTTGGACGTCCCAGGCCGAGCATGCGTCGAGGCTGAGGATTCCGTCGCCGAGGTATGGGGTAAATGAATAGACGACGTCGGGGCCAGGCCAATACCAGCACTCGATTTCGTAGTCGCTGGCATTGTCACAAGTATAGCCGTCGCCGAAATAAGTCATGCCTCCGGACCAGTAGTCCCCATCCGTGAGGTCGACCGCTGTGGCGATGGTCTCCCCGCCTTCGAAGTACTGCCCGGAAGCCATACCCGGAGCCATCACCAAGGCCAGCGCCGCGAGCATTAGCAATAATAAATTTCGTGTCGAATTCATGGCTCATCCCCCTCGTTTTCAGCGTACGGCTGCCTCGGGATGCGGATCCGAGGGCAACATACCGGACGAGATTGCCGGATGAGGTGGTTTGAATCGACGAAATGGCAGGGCTCAGGCACCCGACAGGTCTCTTGCACAGTATATCACTAATTGAATATTGTTTATCGATTATTTTATCAGGACCATCCTCTTCGTCTCGCTATAAGTTCCCGTCTCCAGACGATAAAAGTAGGGGCCGGAGGCCACCGGCCGTCCCGCATCATCCACCCCATTCCAAACGGCCCCGTGGCGGCCGGGGGCGAAGGAATTCCCGCTTGCCAATTCTTTCACAAGGCGGCCGGACAGGTCGAAGATCCGAAGATTGACCTCGGACCACTCGGGGAGGTCGAACTCGATGGTGGTGAAGGGATTGAAGGGATTGGGGCGGTTTTGGTGAAGAAGGGTCATCCCCTGACCGGGAATCAGATCCTCGGTAACGGAACTGATATCCATCAGCACATACTTTTCGTGCAAGGCGCCCGTGGCAGCGGAAACACCGATCATGGCCACCGCACCCACCCCGCGCTGCCGCCACTCCAGGTCCGTCACCGCTCCAGGCGGCGGAGTCATCCCCGGGGGAAGATTGGATTCCATGATCTCGTTCTGGTGATTCGGATCCTCATTCTCACCCCCGGAGTAATGGGCGAGGACGATGAGGTCGTCGTAGCTAGGATCAATGTCGTAAATGCCTAGGTCGGGATGATCCAGTTCGGTCCATACGCGTACTAGTTCGAATTGCTCACAAGGAGGAGTGTCGCAAGGGTAGGCAATGATCGATCCGTCCTGAAAGGTGTCCATGACCAGGTCCGGCACGAAGTCGATGAAATCACTGCTCTCGTAATACCCGAAATAGGTAATCGTGGGGCCATCCTTCCTGAAGGCCACCTGAATTTCCCCGTTGAGGTCGTAGAGCAAAACCGGATCACCTCCGATAATCTCGGGACAGCAAACGGATTGTATCTGCGTGTTGGTTGGGTTCTCCACACTTTGGTAGCTCCAGACCGCACCTTGGTACAAGGGATAGTAGGGCCCGAAGTCATAAACTGGACGTGGAGGATACTCGGACGTGGCCAGTCCCCAGGCGAGGCTTTCAAAGCCGGTTCCCCCGAAGTACCACATGAGGAATCCCGAACCCGTATCCATAACCACCGGTCCGCCCACGAGCAGGCTGTCCCAGGCACCAGGCGCCCCCACATGAATTACCGGCTCCGAAGGATTTCGCTTGTCCCAGTTGACCCCATCCGTAGAAGTGGCGTATCCGGTCTGGAGGGGCGTTATTCCCCCGCTTCCATCCCCCTGGCCTCCCGTGTAGAACATGTAAAAGAGGTCCTGGAATCGGATCACGTTCATCATGAATAGTCCCGAGCCATCCCATTCGCCGAGGGCTCCCGGTTCGAGTACCGGCTGGGGAAAACGGGCCCAGGTTACCCCGTCAAAGGAAGTAGCATGCGCGATGTTCTGGGGAGTATCACCAGGAGCATCGGTATGGGAATTGTACCAGATGCGAAACAGGGGCACTTCGTAGATGACGCAGGGATGGATGAGTTCCCCCGAATCAACGCTCCCCGGGGGACCGGTTTCGAGGACCGGGTTGGCCAGGTCCTTCGTCCACACGATGCCGTCCGGCGAGGTCGCATGGGCGATCTGATTTGGTCCGTTGAATAAATCATAGCAACTGTAGAACATGTGATAGACCCCATCGACAACCACGACCGAGGGATTGTCGATGGCGCCTGAGTCGTAAACTTCGGGACCCTGAAGGAGAACCGGGCTGGCCGGATGCATCGTCCAGGTCCGCCCATCAAACGAGGTGCCATAGTTGACCCCGTTCTCGGCATCACCCCAGGCCTTGTAGATTCCCTCGTGGAAGATGACCGTCGATCCCCCGAAGTCGGTCGAGATTGGGTTGGCAGGATCCTTGGTCCAGTCATCCGGGAAACCTGCAAACGCCGGCTCCCCTGCCACAAGTACCAGGAGTATGCCAAAAGCCAATGAGCATTTCTGAACCGTGTTCATGATAATCCCCCATGATGAAGGCAACCCCACCCCAGCCGCTTCTCCCTCTCTGAAAAAGAAAACGACCTCAAGCACAGCATCCGTGCTTGAGGCAAGTCAGTCTCCCATTCGATCATTCCTAAAATTTCCCCCCAGGCGAGTGAACGTAGCATATCACAATGGGGTGTATTGGTCAATTTGTGGGTAGGTCACCTGAGTTACCCCCCTTCCCCCACCCTCAGTGTGGGAAGAAGAAGAGAGCTGCCATAAAGCGAAAATGCCAGTGCACCCTGTTTGCTGATGTGCATGGCCCCCGTCCTTCAATTTGTGTTATGCTGGTTGCGTCGAGAAGCCAACGGAAACAACCCCAACGGGGTTGGCAGGATCATCTGTAATACCGCCTTGCCCGACTCTTTGCGCCGCGTCAGGATACCGACCATGCCAACGCGCTTTTTCATCATCGCCATTCTGTTGCTTGGGCTCACGCAGGGAGCTTCAGCTTCGATCCTGCATGTCTCTGCGGATGGTTCCGGTCCTTACGAGACCATCTCCGATGCCCTTGCAGCGGCGGCGGCGGGTGACTCCATCGTCCTCGCCGAGGGTGTCTACACCGGGCCAGGTAACCGTGACCTGGACCTGCTGGGGCTGGCGGTCACGATCACCTCGGCAAGTGGCGACCCAACTACCACCGTCCTCGATTGCCAGGGCTCACCCGGCGCCTCTCGCAGGGCGTTCCGCTTCCACAGCGGCGAGTCGTCTGCCACGGTGGTCGCGGGTCTGACAGTCCGCGGGGGCTACGCGGCGCCCAATGGCGGAGCGGTGTCCTGCACCGGTGGCTCCTCTCCCACCTTCGTCCGTTGCGTATTTCTTCAGAACATCGCCAGCCAAAATGGCGGCGCTCTTTACTGCACCAGCGGTGCTGCGCCCTCGTTCACCGACTGCGATTTCATCGGCAACGTCAGCTTCAACTACGGCGGGGCGCTGCGCTGCTACCAGGCGTCGCCCACGTTTACTCGTTGTCTGATCCAGGAATGCAGTTCGACCTCAGGAGGCGGCCTCAGTTTTTACCGCGACTGCACGGCGGTGATCATCGATTGCCTCTTCAAGCTGAACGAGGGGGTCAGCGGCGGCGCCATCTTTGCCTACGACAGCATCTGCGAAATCACCGCCTGCGTCTTCACCGACAACCTGGCGCTGGCCGAAGGTGGCGGCATCCACGGCCCGGAAAGCGAAATGGCGGTGACCGATTGTGTATTTACCGGTAACTCGGGCAATGAGCAAGGGGGCGCGGTGTCCTTCGGTGGGGTGGGAAGCAAAGTGCTCAATGGCTGCACCTTCTGGGCCAATTCGAGTCCTCGCGGCGGCGCCCTGCGGTCCCAGTTCACGACTTGTGAGGTTACGGACTGCAGTTTTGCGGCCAACGAGGGGACGTTGCAGGGCAGCGGTGTTGATCTCTACTACTCGCCCTCCATTTTCACCAGGGTGATTATCGCCTTCGGCACCTCGACGGCGGCCGTCAACTGCGAGGATGCCGAGACTTTGCCCGTGTTCAGTTGTTCGGACATTTTTGGCAACGCCGGCGGTGACTGGACCGGCTGCATCGCCGACCAGGCCGGCAGCAGCGGCAACATCTCGGCCGACCCGTTGTTCTGCGATCTCGAGGAGGGCGACCTCACGCTTCAGGCCGATTCGCCCTGTGCCGACGGCGGGACACCGGGCTGCGGCTCCATGGGCAACCAGCCGGTGGGATGTGGTGGCGTGACTGCGGTGATTGATCCGACGGTCGCCACGACAGTCCAGCTGGCGATCGGTCCCAATCCGGTAAGCCCCTCAACCGCGCTGACGCTTAGCCTGGATGCCCCCACCCAAGTCCACCTGGCGATACACGACGCGCGTGGCAGATTGGTTTCTGTCCTACACGACGGCCGCCTCCACGCCGGCCAGTGGCGTTTTGCCTGGGCGGGCCGCCGCGCGGCGGCCGGCGTGTACTTCGCACGGCTCGACGCCGGCGGCACGGTGGTGAGACGGAAATTGATCGTGGTCCATTGATGCCAGGATCTCCGGTTGGAATATTGGATAGGGACATCGGACTTTGCTGACGGAAAACAGTCTCGAAACCGACACAAAAAATTTTGCGCTTGTTGAATGGGAATTGATCTAGTAGGATATGAATAGTCCAGTCCATCAAAATTATCATCACTTTTCCGAATCAACAGGAGGATCCAAAATGAAGACAATCTTGATAATGGCCCTCATACTCTCCCTCGTGGTGGCAACTGCCGCCTTCGCTGAGACGAAAGGCCGTGACACCAAAGACACCGTGATCAGTAACCCGGCACTCAGTGTCATCAACGGCACCCTCGATGCGAATTCGCCCATCTGGAACCGGGGCTTCAACAACGCGGATCCCCCGGATCTCAGCTGCAACTTTCCGCTGAGCAGCTCCAGTTTCGGGCAGTACTACGATCTGTTCTGCATCACCGGTTCGGACGACAACCCGGTCGAGATCATCGTGGATCCCGCCGGGACCACCATCTCCGACACCCACATGGAACTCTACTGCGAAGACTTCGATCCGGCGAACTCGCTCGTCAACGCGGTGTTCTCGGACGACGATGACGGTGAAGGCCTGTATAGTGCCTTCACCCTGGAAGACGGTCTCGTCCTTAGCGGCGGCGACTACTGGCTGGTGCTGACCACCTTCTCGCCCGGCGACATGGGCGACTTCACCATCAACACCAGCAGCAACGTGTCGATGTGCGGCGGCGTGGCCGTCGAGCAGCACACCTGGTCCCAGGTGAAGGGCATCTACCGCTAGTCGGTCATTCCCTCGTCAACACGCCCCGGTCTCCTGGTGGGACCGGGGCGTTTGCGTTTTTCCATCGCCAAGGTGACGGGCGTGCCTCCCAACCCGCCGCAAGCCGCAGGGGCGTTTGGGGGAGGATATATTTAGCCGCGCCCCGCACCCCCTTTCCCACTGCAAGCGATTTTACCTCCACTGTGTGGAGTTTGACTCCGGTGGATTAACGGTGTGCGTTGCCAGGACCCGCTCTCTGGTGCCAGCGTTGTGCGCATCGCTGATTTTACGTATGGTTCCAGTTGGGGCATCACTGATTTTCAATATGATCACATCCGTGACCCCACGCTGGAGGATTCTCCCATGCGACTTCGAGAATATTCCCTGTTGATTCTGACTGTGTTAGCCCTGAGCCTCCCGGCGCAAGCCTCCCAATGGTATCCGATCGACACAGGGCGTTTATGGGTCTATAGCGATGCCGATGGAGGGTCACAGTCTGCGGCCGTCGAGGCTCCGGAGTCGTTCGCCGGCTCGCTCGTCCAGCCGCTCCAATGGGATTCCGGCTCTCGCGTATACCTCTCGCTGGACGAGTCCGACCGAGTTCTTCTCCACGGAGTAACCTTCCCCGACGGCAGCTACGTTGTGTTCTCCCCTCCCATCCTCCGCATGGATTCCGAGCTTACGATGGGTCACGAGTGGAAGACGTTGACTCGCGCGATCCAGTACACAGCCAACGGGGTGGAAGTCCGGCGCGATCAGGCGCGCTCGGCCTTCAGGGTCATCGCCATCGGGCCCGTCACGGTGGCTGCCGGAACCTTCCAAGCGGCCGAGGTCCTCCGTACCGAGGAGACGGATTATCTCCCTGTCTACTCCTTCCGTGACACCTACGCCGAAGAAATCGGTTGGATCTTTCGGACCGACGAGAGCGGAAGCTCGGTTCTGTTCGAGCTCGAAGACTACGGGGAAGGTGGGGTTCGGACCGAGGTCTCGTCGTGGGGCGCGGTGAAGTCGCTGTTCAGGTAACTGGGGACTTCCCCCAAGTTTCGGAAGCACGACCAAAGAATTTCGGGGGTGATTTGCTTGGATGGATTAAATGGTAGGGACACTTCTTAAGAAGGGTGTGACAATCTCCAAGAGTTTCTCTTTGTCAAATGGTTTGGTAATGAAACCATCGCAACCGGCTGCCAGGCACTTCTCCCGGTCCTCAATCATTGCGTTGGCCGTTAGAGCGATTATCGGTAGGTTGAACCCCTGATCCCTGAGATTCGCTGTAGCCTCAAGACCGTCCACTTCTGGCATCATGATGTCCATTAAGATGAGGTCGTAGGGGGTACCGGATCTTTCTGCTTTCAACGCCATTTCAATTGCCTCGTTACCATTGTTGGCAATATGAGTTATCAGACCAGCCGTACTCAGGATCCGTTGTGCCAGTTTCTGGAGAAAGATGTTGTCCTCGGCCAGAAGGACTGTTCCGCCCAGTTTTTCGTTACAGAAATCCTCAGATTCAATCCGGGGTGGGCTCCCGTCGACATCACTTCGCCTCTTAATCATCCGTACGCCGTTTAGGTTTCCTGCATTGATTGACACATTGAAATGGCTGCCCTTTCCAATCTCGGATTGAACCGTTATGTCGCCTCCAAGTTTTTCAGCCAATCGCTTGGATATTGCCAGACCCAAACCTGTCCCACCGAAGTGTCGGGAAGTAGAAGCATCCGCCTGCGAGAAGGGTTCAAACACCCGGTCCAGTTGTTCAGGTGGGATTCCGATCCCGGTATCACGAATGGAAATGTCAATCCAATTTGCTTCTTCAGTTTGCCTAAAGGAAACTCTGAGAATTACACTACCAAATCCGGTGAACTTGATGGCATTGCCCACGAGGTTGAGCAAAATTTGGCGCAGTCGAAGCTTGTCGCTGGTAACCTGGCTAGGAAGGGGGAACTCAAACATGATCTCTAAATCAATCCCTTGTTCCCGGGCTTTGATGGCCATCAGGGATACAACTTCATCCGCAACTTCAATTACCGAAAACGAAGATAACTCGATCTCCAGTTTGCCGGATTCAATCTTTGAGATATCCAGAATGTCGTTGATGATTGTCTGAAGGAAGTAACCGTTTGTTTTTATGATGTGGATGAAGTCAGCCTTCTCATTATCCTGAATCGTGGGATCCTCCAGCAGCTCGGCGAAGCCCAGGACGGCCGCCATGGGGGTACGGATCTCGTGGCTCATGTTGGCCAAAAATTCACTCTTGGCCTGATTTGCTTGCCGCAGATGGCTCATTCGAGAGGCATCCAGGCGTTGGCGCGTTACGGATTCCAATGTCTTCGCCTGAAGACGGCGGCGCATTTCCGTAGCCTTCAACTGACCAAGGGTCATATACAGGATCAGCAATAAATTGGAGCCGCCGAAACCAATCAGAAGAACCCGGTTGGTGTCAGCCCAGGGAAAAGTGCTGGCAATGCTATCTCGCAGCAGTGGTGTGATGGCAAAAATCAAACCCACGATGCTGAAAGCACAAATGGATGAAAGCAGAAACCAGGCTCGTTCTGATTGCTGCTCGAGGTTCCTGACTTCTTGCCCGAAAGGCGGGTTTGGATTCTTCACTGTTTCATTCTTGGTGCCGTTCAACTTCAAAGCCTTGGAATGAGAATTGGGTCAGTGTCCAACCCCTCAAGTATCGACTATTATAACGGGCCCTGAACACATTCTTGGGCAGAAGGGTGGACTTCAACCAGTTTTTTTAGACACCAAATAGCCCAAATTCTGGTTGAGAAAAACGCCCCCAAAAAGCAGAGAGTTATAGACTCCGAGACCGATTTCGAGGTCGTTGGGAGGGTGTGTGTTTAGGAATAGATTCTCAGAAAATCGACATCAAAAATCCCCACCTCTGCTAACCAATAGAAATCAACGGGCTATACGCCTTAAAAATGGCAGGCCCCTCAACCTGCCAAAATCCAACAGCTTTTTCTAACCCAAACTTCCGCCTCCGGAATGCGGACTCAAAATTTAGTGCTATTGCTTAACACAAGGGTTGTGCCTTGGAAATTGTGTCTGGCGGTGGACCGGCCCCAGATATCAAAAAAAGGACCCCCTGGAGGACCCGTTTTTATTGTTTTCGTCGTTTTTGCTGCCGGATTATCCGGAGAAGGTGCCTCCTCCTGGCCCGGACACAATTTCAAAGGCACAACTTAACACAAGCTCAATTCAGCCCCCCTATTCCCCCCTCCAAACGATGATCGACCTGAGGGTAGGCAGCCACCCACCGCAAGCCGCAGGGGCGTTTGGGGTTATAAACTGTCTCACTTCCGCTGACGGGAAAAAGGGACAGGGGCCCCGAATTCTATCCTGCCACCTGGTTGACTTGCATCAATCTCTGCCGAAAATTGTTTCTCAAAAGCCTAGATATATGGTAGCTTTTCTCCCTCGCCCAAATTGTTACTCCATGGATGAACGAAAGGGGGATTAACCCGCCTCAAGCAGGATGCTGTGGTCACGGGTTTTTATGCCACGTCCAATCGGAAAAACGATTGGTCCCACGATGAACGGAGGGAATCCATCATGAAAAAAACTCTATCAATCATTTGCCTGCTCACTTTTGCGCTCCTTGTTTTTGGCTGCAGTCAGGATGACATGGTCCAACCAGAAGGCTCCCAGGACGTAGACCAATCCATTAGCCTGGATAAGGGCAGGGCTGGCAACGCGCAGCCCCAGTTCCACACCATGCATTGGCCGCCGCCGAATTATCCGGCTGGCGTGATGACGCTCGACAAGAACACCGGCGAGGGCACCCATGTATCGGATCTGGATGTATTGGCAGCACCCCCTGGTTGGGCAGGCGAGTATCCCGGATTTGCCACTCCATACGGCCTGGCCTTCGATGTTGATGGATCCGTGTACACGCTCCACAACTGGTTCGATGGTGTGCCGGAAGATTGTTTTTCCCAGCTCATCAAGGTCGATCTGGAAACCGGCGCCACGTGGCCGATCGGCCCGGTCCACGACATCAACTTCGCCGGCCCGGAGTTTGACTCCTGCGGCAACCTCTACGCCACAGGATTTACCGTAGGGGCGCCCGAAGGTGGTCCGATCTACGTTTGGGGGGACAGCTATCTCTATCGGGTCGACAAAAATACCGGAGAAAAAACCCAGATAGGGGACACCGGACACACCGAATGGATGGACCTCGATTTCGATTCCGAAGGCCGGCTATGGGGCACTTTCGGTAACGATCTGTATATCATAGACACGGAAACTGGAGCTTCGGAGTTCATCACCCACGTTGACGGTGTGGAGGACAACTGGATCCCTGGCGTTTGCGAAGAGGATTGGGAATACATGGAAATCATGGGCATCGCCTTTGATCACCGAGATGTTCTCTGGGCCACCGCGATGAAGGGTTTCAGCCTGTGCGAAGAAGGCGGGTTGGCCGTTCCGGTGATGACCGTTGATATTGACGCCGGGACCGCCACTCTCGTGGGTAGCTCGATTCTGGACGGGCAAAGCCAT
>CBDTUS010000085.1:0-15465 GCA_965363725.1 uncultured bacterium
ATCCTGCCGCCCTCGCTGGCGGAGGCCGACAGCATCTGGGCGCGGGAAGCATGGCGTGTCATCCGGGATCATCCCGTCCGGACGGGGGGACTCTGGTGGAAGAAGGTTTGGCTTCACCTGCAGGGATGGGAAATCGACCAGCTGACCCCCCTGGCCCGCTGGCGCCAGGCTGCTCCGGCCTTGACCTGGCTGGTGGTGCCCTACGCTTTGCTGGTGGTTCTGGGAGCGGCGGGTCTGGTCGGGACGTGGTCCCGGACCAGCGTGCGCCGGTGGGGGGCGGTGCTGGCGGTTCTGGTGGCGGGGCAGAGCGTCTTTTTTGTGGTGTCCCGTTACCGGCTGGTCCTGGTTCCGATCCTGTGCCTGCTGGCGGTGGTCGGTCTGCGGGAGATTCTGCGCCGTAGTCGGCCGGCAATGGTGGCCGCGTGCCTGGCCGCGCTGGTGGTGATCCCCTGGGGACTAGCCTCAACGCGTGACATGTGGCGGAGCCAGGCGGTGGCCAACGAAGCGCTCCGCTGGGCGGAGATCGCCACGGCCACCGATGGGGCCGAAGCCCGGCAAAATGCCGAAAATCTCTACCGGGAATCAGTGGCGGGTCGGCCCGCCGGCCCGGCTCCCTGGCTGGGGCTGGCGGCCCTGCTGGTGCAACGGGGGGACATCGAGGAAGCCACGCATATCCTGGAGGAGGGCGCGGCAGCAGCGGTCCGGAACCTGGAGATCAACCGGTCTCTTCTGGCCCTGCTGCTGGAGCAGGGCCGCCAACCGGAAGCTCTGGATCTGACGGCCCGGATCCTGGCCGACCATCCCCGCGACGCGGACACCCTGCACAACCGGGCCGTGCTGCTGGCGGAAAACAACCGGGCCGACGAGGCCAAGGCAGTCTCCCTGGCCCTGATCGACGCCCATCCCTCGGATGTGCGGGGGTACATCGACCTGGGGGTGATCCTGGCCCGGTCCGGGCGCCGGGACGAAGCCCGGGTTGTGTTCCAGCAGGGATTGAAGGTCCTGCCGGACCATCCCCAGTTGCAGCAGAATCTCGAGCTGCTGGACCGGTGACCCGCCGAACATCCCGCGATTTTTTACCGCTGGTTTTCCCCCTCCGCTTCGTTAGGTGATTTGAACGAGGTCCTGAACACCCAATCATGGTCCGGGCCCGAAGGCCCCAACGGAGGAAAAGACGATGTTCGCACGAATTCAAAGCCCAAGGAAAACCGCCTTGTACCTGACCCTGAGCGTACTGGTCCTGGCCTTTGCGGCCGCCGCCCTGGCGCAGGGACCGCAGAACCGTTTCGGACAAGGCCGGGGCCGGCAGGGTGAGCCCGGCCTGAGGTTGGAGATGTTGGCCGAAAAGCTGGAGCTGACGGAGGAACAGGTGGCGGCCATCGAAAAGATCCAGGAGACGGGCCGGGAGAAAGGCACCGAGCTCCGCAAGGACATGATGCGATTGCGGAACGAACTCGAGGGTGAGATGCTGAAGGACGAACCTTCGGAAAAGACCGCCCTGCAACTTGTGGAAAAAATCGGCGGACTGCGGACCGAGATGCAGGCAGGCCGGATGCAGGTCCGGTTGGAAGTACGTGGGCTGTTGACACCCGAGCAGCGTGACCGGATGCTGATGATGGAACAGGGATCCCGGCGTGGCGAAGGCCGCAGGGGAGGACACGGCAGGGGCAACCGCTGCGGTAACGAATGTGACGGATCGGGCCCTGGCCATAGCGAGGGTCGCCGAGGCGCCCGGGGCCAATGAGCTGCCATGTCGATCGGAACATCCACAGGACGGTAACCGGTGGCCCCAACCACGGACGACGACGCACTCATGATCCGGACCGCGCAGGGCGAGGAGGCGGCTTTCCGTCTCCTCGTCCAGCGGTGGGAAGGGCAGGTCAGGAGTTTCCTGATCCACATGCTGGGTTCCGTCGAGGAAGCCGAAGATCTGGCCCAGGACACGTTTGTCCAGGTATTCCGGAAAGCCGGCTCCTACCGGGCCGAAGGCATGTTCCGGAGCTGGCTCATGCGGATCGCCGGCAACCTGGCGCGGAGCCGTCTGCGCCGCCGCAGTCTTCTGCGCTGGGTCCGTTTCGATCCGGTCCGGCACGATCGGGGATCGGGACAGACCGGACCGGACGACCACCTGGAACTCGGCCAACGCAGGGAGGCGATCCGGACAGCCCTGGACCGATTGCCGGCCCGGCAGAGGGAGGCCCTGGTGCTGCATCGTTTCCAGGGGATGCGCTACCGGGAAGTGGCCTCGGCCATGGACACGACCGTACCGGGAGTCGAATCCCTCATCCAGAGGGCGTTGGCGGCGCTGCGTTCCGACCTGGGCGGAAAAGGTGAACTGATATGAAACACGTCGAGGATTTGATTCCATCCTATGTGTCCGGAGATCTGGATCCGGACCGAGTTGCCGCCGTTGAGAGGCATCTCGAGGTTTGCCCCGGGTGCGGACGGGCCTTGGCCGAGGCCCGGTCGCTCTGGGATCTGCTCGGCACGGCGCAGGCTGACCGACCCGCGGACGGGAGCATCTGGCCGGCTGTGCGGTCCAGAACCCTGGGCCGCACCGAAAAAGAACGGGAGTGGTTTTTCGGGAACGGACCCTGGACGCGAACGGGACTGGCCTCGGCCGCCCTGGCCGCCGGCCTGATGCTGGGTGTGCTGTTGCCCGCTTCCCCGGGGAGCTCCACGGAGACCGAAGCCCCTTCCACCGAATCCTCCTGGCTCCTGGAATCGTCCTGGTTGTCGAGCTCCAGCTGGCTCGATGCCGAAGGATCCTTAGGTCTGGACGAAATATTGCTGGGCGTCGATCCGGCCGATGAGGGGAACGGGTCATGAAGAAAATCTGGGTGCTGATCCTGTTGATTTCCCTGGGGTTGAACGCCGGGCTGGGACTGCGGCTGCTCAACAGCGGCCCGCCCGCGGGGGGGGAATCCATTCGCGGGCGGGGTGAGCCATCCCACCGGAGTCAGGGCCGCTGGGCCCACCGGGATTCTGCCGACCGCCACCGGATGTTCAACCGGCGCATGGGGCGGCTGACCGATTTCCTGGACCTGAATCCCGATCAACGAATGGTTTTCGAAAAGGTCCATGAGGAAACCGGGCGTGTGCTGATGCGCAAGAGGGAGCTCATCGAAGAAAGGCGGGATCTGCTTCGCGAACTGGTGTCCCGGGAGGTAGTGGACCAGGACCAGATCCGGGCTGCCATCGGCCAACTCGGTCAGCAGCAAGCGGTTCTGGATTCGCTGGTGGCCGAAACGCTCCTGCAGGAAATGGCGGTCCTGGAGCCCGCCCAGAGGGAACAGTACCTGGAAATGCTTTCCCTAGATGGCGCCGGGCGTGGCCGTACCCGCGGCCGAGGGGGGCGGGGCAGGTTTGATCAATAATCCTGGTTGACAGCAAAGGCCCTGATTTCTTACTTATTACAGGCGTTGAAGGGGTTCGGCCCTTCTGTATGCCAACCGTTCCCCACCCCAGTCAGGGTTTCTTCCGCTCCAGACGCCGGACAGGGCATCGCGGTGTGAGTCCTGATAGTGTCCGGATGTTCGTATTTCGGATTACCCGTTTGGCTCCCGAAAATTGTCCCGAGGGGGGACTCATCATGACCAAATCGCGAATCATCCTGTTGGCCGGACTGCTCGTTCTGGTTGGGTTGCTGGGAGTGGCCGGATGCCGGTCCGCCCATACGACCAGCGCCATCCTCTACATCGATGAGCAGAATTACGACAAGGCCGTGCAGGTGATCCACGAAGGATTCCAGTACCGCGACGATGAGCCGGACGCCTTCTATTATCTCGGGGAAGCCTATAGCCACCTGGCCGAGGAAGCTGTCGAGAACAACGAATTCCCCGAGGCCAGAAAGAACTACGAACTCGCCTACGATGCCTACCGCCGGGCTGAAGAACTCGATCCCGAAGGATTTACCGAGAAGGTGGAACAGTCCCTTCTTTACAATTTCCAGAACCGGGTAAGGCAGGCCAGCCTCGACTGGGACGAGGATTATTTCGAGCAGGCCGAAGGGCACATGAGGCTCGCGTTCGCCGCCCTTCCCGATTCGATGTCGCCCATCAAGAACATCGCCCGCATGAAGATGCAGATGTCACAGGACGAACAATACAGCGACGACCGCGAGGCGCTTCTGACCGAGGCGCTGGATCTTCTCGACCAGGTGCTGGCCAAGCATCCCGAAGCCTACGACCTGCAGTTGAACAAGGCCAACGTACTGGCGGCCCTGGGCCGGAACGAAGAGGCCGGGGTAATCTTCGACACCCTCCTGGCCGAGCACGGCGACGACACGAGTCTGTTGCTGGACATCGCCAACCTGGCGATCGACGACGGGGATTTCGCCCGGGCCGCCGAATTCTACATCATGGTGGTGGACCTGAACGAGGGTGACACCGACGCCAACAACGACAGCGACAACAAGGCCATGCTGGTGGGAGCCGGAACCTGGTTCGCATCGCCGAACATCGGGCGCTACGACGAGGCCATCGTGGTGCTGGACCGGGCCGCCGATCTGGAGGCGATCCCGACCGACAACACCATGCTGATGCGTCTGCGGACCTATTACAACTATGGCAAGGAAATGAAGACCCAGGCGACGGCCGCCGAGGATCCCGTCGCCAAGGCCGACCTTACCGAAAAATCCACGGCCCTGTTCAACCGGGCGGTCGAAATCGGCTTCGCCATGACCAATAATTACCCACAAACCGCGGATGGTTTCTTCTACCTGAGCCTGTCCCAGCTGGAGCTGGGCGACTACGCGGCCTCGGACGCCAACTACAAGACCTACGAGGAGCTGCAGCCAGCCCCCTAGGGTGGGGCAGCCGGGTCCGGAAGGGTTTTTGAAAATTTCCAAGAGGTAAATGGCCTTCGTGCACGAAATGTGCTATGATGGTACCATCTTTACAGGGTCCATGAGCCCGCACCGCTTAAGAGATCAGGAATACTCAGGGGAACAACCACACTTTTTTCAGGGGATTCATCCCACCCGCTCGGGTTGCTGTTGCGCGCCCGGTTCTGACCACACTCACCTTTTAAATCTGTCAGGTTCGAGGAGAAAAATGGACATCAAGGAACTTCAGGAGATGAACATCCACGAGCTGGTGGATGTCGCTCGGGGAATGAACATCGAGGCGCTCAGCACGCTGCGCAAATCCGAACTCATCTTCAAGATCCTGGAAGGTCAGACCGAAAAAAACGGCCTGATCTACGCCGAAGGCGTACTGCAGGTGCTGGCCGAGGGATACGGATTCCTGCGGTCGGCGAAATTCAACTACCTGCCCGGGCCCGATGACATCTACCTGTCCCCTTCCCAGATCAAGAAATTCGACCTGAAGACCGGTGACACCATCAGCGGCCAGGTCCGTCCGCCCAAGGACAACGAGCGCTATTTCGCCCTGCTCAAGGTGGAGTCGGTCAACTACAACGATCCCGAGGTGGCCAAGAAGGTCACCCTGTTCGACAACCTGACGCCCCTTTATCCCGAGGACATGCTGAATCTCGAGCACAGCGCCAAGAACATGACGACCCGGCTGATCAACCTGCTGGCCCCCATCGGCAAGGGGCAGCGCGGGCTGATCGTGTCGCCGCCGCGGGCCGGCAAGACCATGATCCTGCAGATGATGGCCAACGCCATTACAACCAACCATCCCGAAGTGATCCTGATCGTGCTGCTGATCGACGAGCGGCCCGAGGAAGTGACGGACATGGCCCGGTCGGTGGACGGCGAAGTTGTCAGCTCGACCTTCGACGAGCCGGCCGAACGCCACGTGCAGGTGGCCAACATGGTGCTGGCCAAGGCGCGGCGCCTGGTGGAGAACGGCAAGGACGTGGTGATTCTCCTGGATTCCATCACCCGCCTGGCGCGCGCCCACAACGCCGTGGTGCCGCACTCCGGTAAGATCCTCTCCGGCGGCGTCGACTCGAACGCCCTGCAGAAGCCCAAGCGATTCTTCGGCGCGGCGCGGAACATCGAGGACGGCGGTTCGCTGACGATCATCGCCACCGCCCTGGTCGAAACCGGCAGCCGCATGGACGAGGTCATCTTCGAGGAGTTCAAGGGCACCGGCAACATGGAGCTGGTCCTGGACCGCAAGATCGCCGACCGCCGGGTCTATCCCGCCATCGACATCTTCAAGTCCGGAACACGCAAGGAGGACCTGCTGATCGAGCCCAAGGATCTGGCGAAAATATGGGTCCTGCGCAAGTACCTGAGCGATTACAACCCCATTGAGGCGATGGAATTCCTCATCGACAAGCTGGGCAAAACAAAGGACAACGAGCAGTTCCTGGCCGCCATGAATGCCTGATTCGGGGGTTTCGGGGCCCAATGAGGTTTGCGGTCCCCCGGTGGGAAACTGAAAAATTTCTTGCCAATGGGCCGATTCGATATTTCTTTTTGCCCTCAAACCTGACGCAGATTTGTCCGGAGTTCATTCCGGCGTTAGAATGGAATAGAGGCAGCGAGAACAATGAAGAAAGACATTCATCCGAAATATGTCGACTGCACGATCACCTGCCTGTGCGGCAACGTGATCCAGACCCGGTCGACCAAGGATAAGCTCAACGTCGAAATCTGCTCCAACTGCCATCCCTTCTACACGGGACAGCAGAAGATCGTCGACACCGCCGGGCGCGTCGAGCGCTTCCGCAAGCGTTACGAAAAAGCCAACTACACCAAGAAGTAGGGGTTTTTCGGAAACGCCGGCCCCGGTTTTTCCGGGCGGGCCGGACGGTGAGAGCCTCCCAAGATTCCAAAAGGGCGCCGGGGTGATGTCCCGGCGCCCTTTTTTGGTTATCCTGTAGCCGGTTGCCGCAAGGGGTTTCGACCACGGTGCCGGACAGGCCATCCCCTCCCGGGGATACCACCAGGAAAGAGACGAAATGAGCGAACCAGCAACAGATCTCCCCACCGCAGATGAGGCGGCCGGTCCCGGATGCCCTGACCAGGTCGAGGCCACCGATGCCAGGCAGATGGATCTGGCCGTCGGCGGCCAGGCTCTCATCGAAGGGGTGATGATGCGCAGCCCGTCCTACATGGCCATGGCGGTGCGCACGCCCGACAGGCGGATTGTCATCCGCAAGAAGACCTTCAAGAGCGTCATGCGAAAGCTGCGCTTTTTGAACATCCCGGTGGTGCGCGGGGGCATCCACCTGATCGAGAGTATGGCCCTGGGAATCGATGCCCTGATGTTTTCCGCCGACCAGGCCACCAGCGAAGACCGTGTGGACCAGAAGAAGAGTTCGTTCTGGGACACCGTCCTCATGTGGGGCACTGTGGCGTTTTCCTTCGTGCTGAGCATGGGGCTGTTCTTCTACCTGCCCATCCTGTTGACCGATCTGGTGGTTCCCGCCAGCGAGGGCAGCGTGGTGTGGAACATGGTGGACGGTCTCTTTCGGGTGGTGATGTTCGTCCTGTACCTGTGGGCGGTCAGCAAGCTGCCGGACATGAAAAGGGTCTTCGAATATCACGGCGCCGAGCACAAGAGCATCCACGCCTTCGAGAACGGCAAAAGCCTCGACGCCGAGGGCGCGAGGCCCTTCACCACCCTTCACCCGCGCTGCGGGACCAGCTTCCTGTTTTTCGTCATGCTGATCTCGATCGTGGTGTTCTCCTTCCTGGGCCGTCCCGAAACGATCGCCGACCGTCTCCAGAGGCTGGCTTTCGTGCCGCTGATCGGCGGGCTGGCCTACGAAGCCATCAAGCTGTCCGGGAAATTCGCCAAGTCCTGGCTCATCAAGCCGTTCATTTTTCCCGGCCTGATGATGCAGAAGATCACCACCAAGGAACCGGACGACGACCAGTTGACCGTCGGCATGGCCGCCCTGCGGGCGGTTCTGACTCCGGAAGCCGACGACTTCCGGGAGCGGACGTACTACGATATTCCCGACGAAGTCACCGTCGACGAAGAAGGAGCGACGGCTTGAAGGCCAACGTCATCACCCTGCGCGAGCAGTATGCCCAGCTGGGAGAGAAGCTGTCGGAACCCGATGCGCTCAGCGATCAGGACGCCTACCGGAAACTGACCCGGGACCATTCCCGGGTGCGCAAACAACTGGAGATTGGGGAGAAATGGCTGGAGCTGGTCCAGCAGGTCCAGGACAACCACGAGTTGTTGAAGACCGAGAGCGATCCCGACATGGTCGAGATGATCAAGGATGAGCTGGAAACCCTGGAGCCCGACCTGGAAAAGGTGGCCCAGGACCTGGAAACGGCGCTGCTGCCCCACGACCCCAACGACGATCGCGACGCCATCCTCGAGGTCCGTGCCGGCACCGGCGGCGACGAGGCGGCCCTGTTCGCCGACGACATTTGCCGCATGTACCTGCGCTACTCCGAAAAGCAGGGCTGGAAGACCGAACTGATCGACGCCACCGAAGGCACCTCCGGCGGCTTCAAGGAAGTGATCTATGCCGTACGCGGCGACGGCGCCTTCGGCATGCTGCGCTGGGAAAGCGGCGTGCACCGGGTGCAGCGCGTGCCGGCGACCGAGAGCCAGGGACGCATCCACACCTCGGCGGTGACGGTGGCCGTGCTGCCGGAGGCCGAAGAGGTCGATATCGACATCCGGGCCGAGGATCTGCGCATCGACGTGTACCGGGCCCAGGGACCTGGGGGCCAGTCGGTCAACACCACCGACAGCGCCGTGCGCATCACCCATGTGCCCACCGGCGTGGTGGTCCAGTGCCAGGATGAGAAATCCCAGCACAAGAACAAAGCCAAGGCGATGGGCGTTCTGCGGTCGCGGCTGCTGGAAAAGGCGATCATGGAGCAGGAAGCGGAGATTGCCGCCGAACGCAAGAGCCAGGTCGGCACCGGGGACCGCAGCGCCAAGATCCGCACCTACAACTACCCCCAGAGCCGAGTCACCGATCACCGCATCGGGTTGACCCTGCACAGCCTGGATGCCATCATGGCCGGCGATCTGGACGATGTGGTCGATGCTATCCTGGCCCATCGGCGGGAAGAGGCCCTGGCCGCAACCCGCAACGTTTGACGACCCCGGTCACGGTTGAGCCATGAACAGTGCGAGCCCCCACAAAACAGTTCGGGAACTGATCCAGGTGACCAGCGAGTACCTGGAGGGCAAGGGCGTAACCTCGGCCAAGCTGAACGCCGAACGTCTGCTGGCCGACGTATTGGGCCTGGCCCGGATCGAACTTTTCTTCCAGCACGACCGCCCGGTCCTGGGCGCCGAACTCGACCACTATCGTGAACTTGTGCGGCGGCGCGCTTCCGGCGAACCTTTGCAGCAGATCCTGGGCGAGACGGAATTCTATTCCCGGGTCTTCAAGGTGGAACCCGGGGTGTTCATCCCCCGTCCGGAAACCGAGCGCCTGGTGGAGGAGGCCGTCCCTCTGGTGGCCCCGGCCGACCGGAGACTGCTGGCGCCCCTGGCGGTGGAAATCGGGTGTGGTACGGGCATCATCGGGATTTCGCTAGCGCTGGAGGTGCCGCGGCTGACAGTCTACGCCACGGACGTCAACCCAGCCGCGGTCAAGCTGGCCGAACAAAACGCCCACACTCTGGGGGCCGATCCGCGAGTCCACCTTTTTCGGGGCAATCGGTTCGACCCATTGCCGGACCACCTGAAGGGGACCGTCGACCTGGTGGTCAGCAATCCGCCCTATGTGCGTGCGGCCGACATTCCCGGCCTGGCGGCTGAAGTTTCGCAGCACGATCCCGTCGAGGCACTTGACGGGGGGGATGACGGTCTGGTGTTCTACAGGGCGCTGGCCGCGCAGGTGGGGGCCTGGCTCCGACCGGGCGGCCATGTGGCGGTGGAGATCGGCGACGAACAGGGCCAGGAGGTCGAGGACATCTTTACCGCCTCCGGATTGAGGGATATCAACATTTTCAGGGATTACGCCGACCGCGACCGGGTCGTGACCGCCCGTTGGGGCGACATGGAGGACAACAATGGATAGGTTCCTGATCGAAGGCCCCACCCCCCTGGAGGGTGAAATCACCGTCGGCGGTGCCAAGAATGCGGTCCTGCCCCTGATGGCGGCCGCCCTGCTGGCCCGGGGCGAGTCCGTCATCCACAACGTTCCCGACCTGCAGGACGTACGATTTTTCATGACCATCCTCGAGGGGCTGGGCGCCAGGTGCGGGCTGGAAGGCCACCGGCTGACCATCGACACGACGAATCTGGATTCCCATGAGGCTCCCTACGATCTGGTCCGCAAGATGCGCGCGAGCATCTACGTGCTGGGACCGCTGCTGGCCTCCATGGGCCGGGCCAGGGTGTCCATGCCCGGGGGCTGCGCCTGGGGCCCGCGTCCGGTGAATCTGCACCTCGAAGGCATGGCCGCCCTGGGGGCGACCATCGAACTGGACGAGGGCTACATCCTCGGCAGCACCGAAGGCGGCCTGAAGGGAGGGCGATTCCGCTTCGAGCCCTCATCCGTGGGGGGAACCTGCAACCTTCTGATGGCCGCCGTGCTGGCCGAAGGCACCTCCCAGTTCGAAAACTGCGCGGTGGAGCCGGAAGTCACCCAGTTGGCGGAGGCCTTGACGGTCGCCGGCGCGAAGATCGAGGGTGTCGGCACGACTAGCCTGACGGTACAGGGCGTCGCGGAAATCGCTCCGGTGGTCCACAAGGTCATGGCCGACCGCATCGAAGCGGGCACCTTCATGGCCGGGGTCGCGCTAGCCACAGGCCGGGTCACCCTGGTGGGAATCGATCCGGAGCACCTGAGCCCCGTGACCTCGGTGCTGCAGGACATGGGCTGTGAAATCACTCCCGACGGTGACCTGCTGACCATCGAGGCGACCGGCCGCCCGCAACCGGTCGAGGTGGTCACCCGGCCCTATCCGGGATTCCCCACCGACATGCAGGCCCAGGTCATGGCGGCCTGCTGCGTGGCCAGCGGCACGAGCTTCATCACCGAGACCATCTACACCGACCGGTTCACCCATGTGGCCGAACTGCAACGGTTGGGGGCGGACATCCGTCTGGACGGGGCCCGGGCCGCGATCTTCGGTGTGGATAGGCTGCAGGGCGCCCCGGTCATGGCGACCGATCTGCGCGCCTCGGCGGCCCTGGTGCTCGCGGGTGTGGCGGCCGCGGGGGAAACGGTGGTCAATCGGGTCTATCACATCGACCGGGGTTACGAACGGATCGAAGAACGTTTGGCCGCGCTGGGCGCAAAAATCCGGCGGGTGCACGACTGACCGTCCAGGAAACACAGGGAGCAACAATGAAGAGATTGGTGCCGACGACCGCCCTGGTATTTGTGGTGATGCTGATGATCCTGCCCGGAGTTTCCCTGAGCGAGGAACCACGCTCGGACGAAGAGATGCTGCGGGAAATCAAGGAAGTCCTCTGGCCGCGGGCCTACGCGGAGCAGGACGTGGATCTGCTCGATACGATCCTGGCGGATGAATTCCAGATGATCGACTCCGAAGGCAACTGGTCGACCAAGGCCCAGGAACTGGCCTGGGTGAAGGCCAATGCTCCCGACTATGAATCCCTGGTCTTCGAGATCCGGCGCCTGGATATCTTCGCGAACGGAACCGCGATCGTCGCCGGCCAGGGTGTCATCAAGGGTCGTTTCGAGAAGGGTGGCTACACGGTACGGTACCAGTCGTCCAATGTCCTGATCAAGCGGGACGGATTCTGGCAGGCGGTCTCGTCCCATGTGTCGGGGGTCACGCCGGCGGTTTTCGCCGCGGATATCGGGACCCTGACCAAATGGATGATCGGCTCCTTCAGCAGCGCCGCCCAGGCGGCGGTCGATTCGGCCTACTACGACATCCGGCTGGAAATGGCGCCCATCTGGACCGACCGGGACGATGCGGCCTGGTTGTATGTGGAACAGGCGGTCGCGGGCATGACCGACCGTCCCTACCGTCAGCGCGTCTACAAGGTCACCGCCACGGGGGACGGGGTTTTCGAGAGCGCAGTGTTCACCCTGCCGGATCCCGAAAAGCAGGTGGGGGCCTGGCGCGACAGCGAGCCCTTGAAGCATCTTTCGCCCGAGGATCTGGAAATTCGCGAAGGCTGCACCGTGTTCCTGGAACACGACGACGGTGGCAGGTTTGTCGGCGGCACCGATGACCGTGCCTGCGTCAGCGGGCTGCGGGGTGCTTCGTACGCCACTTCCGAAGTGATCGTGACGCCCGACCGGATTGAAAGCTGGGACCGGGGGTTCGATGACGAAGGCCTTCAGGTCTGGGGAGCGGAAAAGGGTGCCTACGTGTTTCTCCGGGATGCCGGAAAGTCGGAATAGGTTGATATGAAAACCGCGATGGTCACGATCCTGTTGGCTGGGCTGGTGCTCGGGGTGGCCGCTTGCGGGGATTCGGGCGAAAAGGCGGAACATTCCTCGGGGGCTGCTCCCGGGCCGGAGATCATTCGCGGACTTTACACCTTCGGCCACGAGGTGCGGGCCCTGCGCCCCTGCGGCGAAGAGGAAGACCTGTGGGTGATCGATCCCACGCAGACGCTTTCCCGAGTGCACGGCCAACTGGTGGAATCGCTTGCGGGTGACGTGCGGATCTTCGTGATCGCCACCGGAAAAACCGGCCCCGCCCCGTCCGAGGGTTTCGGCGCCGACTACCCGGGCTCGGTGACCATCGACGAGGTGATCTACGCTGCCCTCGAGGGCTTCCGCTGCGATTTTGACCTGTCGGGATTCGTTTACCGCGCCACGGGGAATGAACCCTTCTGGATGGCGGAAATCCAGCCGGGCGCCATGAGACTTTCCCGTCCCGGGATGCCGGATTTGACCTGGCCCGCCGTGGCCCGCGAACACCGGGGGGACCTGGAGGTCTGGCGCGGAATCGGCGGACCCCAATCGGGAGTACTCATCATCCAACCCGGGCCTGGATACGATTCCATGTCGGGTGCCTACCACCATCATCGGGTCCGATTCGAACTGGAGGGGTCCCTCCTGGAGGGTGTGGTCCTGCGGGGTACGGCTCCCCTTCAGGATACGTCCCTCGACTAGCGGGCGGGGCAGAATCTAGTCCACGGTTCCCGGGTCCTCCGCCAAGGCCGCCAGGAAAGCCGCTCCCCACCGCTCCAGCTTCGCCTCGCCGACCCCGCTGATGGCCATCAATTCCGACTCGTCGCGGGGCCGCAGCGCGGCCATGGCCGCCAGGGTCTTGTCGTGGAAAACCACGTAGGGCGGCACTTCGGCTTCCTTGGCCAGCTTCAGACGCAATTCCCGCAGCCGTTCGAACCGGGCGGCGGCTTCGGGATCGGCCAGGGCGCCGTCTTCGGCCAGCAAGGCAGCCGGCACCGATTTCTTGCTTTTTTTGCGGCCGCCGCCGGGGGCGCGGAGCGGGTTCTTTCTCAGTTCGAGGGTCACTTCACCGTTGAGAACTTCACGGGATTTTTCCGTCAGGATCAAGGAGCCGATGCCCTCGGCGTCGGTGGTCAGGATGCCCCGGGCCATCAACTGCCGCAGGACGGCCCGCCATTCATTCCGGTCCAGTTCCGTTCCGATTCCATAGGTGCTCAAGCTGTCGTGCCCGAACCGGAAAATTCGTTCGTGGTCGCTGCCCAGAAGCACGTCGATCACGTAGTTCGCGCCGAAGCGTTGGCCGGTGCGGGCCACGCAGGAGAGCAACTTCTGGGCGGGGACGGTGGCGTCGAAGGTTTCGGGCGGGGCGAGGCAGATGTCGCAATTGCCGCAGGGCCCGGGAAGTTCGTCGCCGAAGTGGCGCAGCAGCGCCTGCCGCCGGCAGGTGACCAGTTCGGTCCAGGCCAGCATGGCTTCGAGCCGCTGGCGTTCGATGCGCTTGTGTCGGTCGTCGGCCTCGGAGTTCTCCAGCATGCGGCGGCGCAGCACCACGTCCTGCAGGCCGTAGGTCAGCAGGGCGGTCGCCGGCAGGCCGTCCCGGCCGGCGCGTCCGGTTTCCTGGTAGTAGGCTTCCAGACCCGAGGGCATGTCGTTGTGGATGACGAAGCGCACGTCGGGTTTGTCGATACCCATGCCGAAGGCGATGGTCGCGACCATCACGATCCCGTCTTCGTTCAGGAAGCGTCTCTGGTGGTCGGCACGAACCTGATCGGGCAGGCCCGCGTGGTAGGGCAGCGCCTCCAGGCCGGCGAGGCGGAGCTGGGCGGCTACCTTTTCTGTCTTCTTGCGTGACAGGCAGTAGACGATACCCGCCTGCCCCGGGTACTCGCTCCTGATGAACCGCAGGACCTGACCCGTGCCGCCGCGTTCGGTCACCAGGTAGCGGATGTTCGGCCGGTCGAAGCCGGTGGCGAAGATCCGCCCGTCGGCCAGCTTGAGGTTGGCGACGATCTCGTCCCGCGTCCTCGCGTCGGCCGTAGCGGTGCAGGCCAGGCGCGGCACGTCGGGAAAACGGTCGGCCAGGATGTCGAGCTGGAGATACTCGGGGCGGAAGTCGTGTCCCCACTGGCTGACACAGTGGGCTTCGTCGATGGCGATGACGGCCAGGGGCACGGCGGTGAGGAGCTCGAGAGTATCTACTTTGACCAGGCGTTCGGGGGCGAGGTAGAGCAGGTCCAGGTTCCCGCCGAGCAAACGGGCGGTGACCTCCCTTTGTTCGGCCGCCGAAAGGGTGGAATTGAGAAAGGCAGCCCGGACCCCCAGCTGCCCCAGGGCCGCCACCTGGTCCTGCATCAGCGCGATCAAGGGTGAGATGACGATACCCGTCCCTGCCCGCAGCAGGGCGGGAATCTGGTAGCACAGGGACTTGCCCCCTCCGGTGGGGGCCAAAAGCAGGGCGTCGCCACCGCCGGTGACGTGTTCGATCACCTCGGCCTGACGGCCACGAAACGTGTCGTAACCGTAGGTGGTTTGCAGGATTTCATGAGCGGTTCGGATCATGAGGGCTCCGGAAAAGAACGGGTTTACCACCGGCCTGGGGCCGGTGGACGCAGCCGGGGCAGTAAATCACTTTCTCGGGCCGGGGAAAACCCCAATATCTGGATTTTCCTGGATCATCAAATCCCGTGCCGGCGGGAGCGACACGGGTCAGGCCGAATTTTCAGGTCAGAGCCGGTCGGGCCCCCCCGGACTTGGTGGCGAATTTCGGGGGCCCGATTGTCGACCGATCGGGCATTTGCCGCCGATGGGCCTGTCTTTCCGGCCGGGCCCCGGTGTGTTATCTTGAGGGCCGACCTCCGGAAAACCAACCAGACGACAGGATCTCATGACCGAACGCCACTACATTCTCGGCGCCGCCGGCCACGTCGACCACGGCAAGACCGCGCTGATCACCGCTTTGACCGGCACCAATACCGACCGCCTGAAGGAAGAACGCGAGCGCGGCATCAGCATCGAGCTGGGCTTCGCCGAGTTCGATCTGGGCGACGGGGTGATGCTGGGCGTGGTCGACATGCCGGGCCACGAGAAGTTCGTCAAGCAGATGGTCTCCGGCGCGGGCGGTGTCGACCTGGCCTTCCTGGTGATCGCGGCCGATGAGAGCGTCATGCCGCAGACCATTGAGCACCTGGAAATCCTCGATTCGCTGGGGGTGCAGAGCGG
>CBDTUS010000086.1:0-15410 GCA_965363725.1 uncultured bacterium
GGCAGACCGCTGTAGCCTTCGACGTGCGGACCTTCAACATGGAGACCGGCTCGGTCGACGCCCGCCGCAAGAGCACCAACTTCGAGTTCACCGTCGGACTTTCTCACCTGTTCTAGGAGATGGCGTGATGTATCGAGCTTCAATACGGGTCTACCTAATCTTGGGGCTGCTGGCCATGGCCGGCGGTGTGAACGCCGGTGACCCCGTCCCGTTCGCCGCGCGCGCCGGACTTGATCTGGCGTGGGAGGCGGCGAACATCTGGGCCGCGGACGCGGACCTGGTCTACGTGGAAAACGATGAAGACGTAAAGGACGACGGCACCGCCGCACGCTGGGGTTACCTGTTCTTCAGCGAAACACGCGGGCGGGCCCGGGGCTACACCATCCGGGACGGGGAAATCCTCGAGGCGGCTGACCTCGACTTCGAACTCGACGCCCCGCCCCTGGACACCGACTGGGTGGACAGCGGCGTCGCCCTGGCGGCGGCCGAAGATAAAGCCGGGCGCGAGTACCGCACCGAACACGGCGGGCGCCTGGAAACCATGCTGCTGATCCGCGGCGCTTTTCACGACGGCGACCCCGACGCCAGCACCTGGGCTCTGGTCTACACCGCGGACGGCGAGCCGGCCCTGACCATCGTGGTCGACGCGGCCGACGGCAAGGTCGTCCGAAAGTGGAAGGGGTAACCATGATGCGTGCCAGAACATGGATCATGATGACCGGCTTGATGCTGGGGCTCACGGCGTCGGCGGCGGCTTCCGGTCCGGAAACGGACCCGGGGAGCGAAACGGTCGAAAGGACCGAAGTAAAAACCCGCAAAGCCAAAAAACTCGACCACGACAGCCTGCGCTTTTTGCGGGACAACCGCGATTTCCTGCGGGCCCAGCTGGACCGGCTGCGCCTGGAAACCAAGGTGGAACGCCGGGGATCGGCCGACGCCCTGGACTCCCGTTACCTGAAGATGCAGGAGATGGCGGCGGCCATCGCCGCGGCGCGCGACACGGTTGATCACGCCGGAGCCGAACTGGAGCGCCAGCAGCTCATGGCCAGCGTGGCGGAGTTGCGCGGCCTGGAGATGCAGCTGGACATGATGGACAGCCTGCTCACCGATCAGGGTCTGCGCCTGACCTGGATGGAAGAGGATTTTCTGGGCCGCCAGGAGACTTCGCTGGTGGTCCTGGTTCGCGGCGAGATCGGCGAAACAGTGCCGGACGGCCTGGTCCTGACCGACGGTGAAGAAAGTCTGCGAGTGGATCTGGACCAGACTCAGCGGGCCTCCCTGGCCCAGGGGGGCATCGTGCAGGTGGATCACCGCCTGGTGGAGCCGCGGGCGCACACGATTGCCATCGCCTTGACGGGCGAAATGTGGGACGGCCGCGATGAGACGATTGTTCGGGTCGACGCGCCCCGGGACAAGATGACGTTCCTGGAGCTGGACCTTTCGGCCCTTGATGCCCGGCAGCCCGAGGTGGCCCTCGGGGTGGACGTGTGGCAACGATGACCCTGAAAACCGGCATGCTCCTGGGAATTTTGGCTTTCCTGCTGGCGACGTCCGTGACGGCGTATGCCCTGGCGACCCCTGAGGAGCAACAGGGCCGGGACCTTGGTCGGGCCATCGATCTCTGGCTGTCGGGAGACATCCACGGAGCGGCGGCCCACCTGGAAAAAATCGAAATCGGACGGGAGTCCACGACGCCCGCTGCCGATCGCGCGGCCTTCCTGCTGGCGGCAGCCTATCTACACCTGGGGGACCGGGACGCTCTCGTGCGCGTGGTGGACGTCGCCGCAGATTCCGAAGGCTCGAGCTGGCGGCGATGGGTGGCCTATCTGGGTCTGCTGGAGGCCGGGGGAGAAGCCTCCGCCATCGACGGTTTTGCCGGGTCGGAAATCCTGGCTGCGGCCCGTCACCTGCAGGCGGGGCGTCCGCAACAAGCCCATGATCTCCTGGACGAGGAGAATGATCCCGCCTCTCTTCACCTGCGCTCCGTGGCGGCCGTCGCCCTGGGACAGGATGCCCGGGGCGACCTGGAACGTCTGGCCCAACTGGAGGCCGATTCGCAAGTGGAGGCCGATCTGATCGGCGCTGCGATCCTGACCCTGGCCGGGGATGATCTGGCCGTCGGTGGGGACCCCCTGCCCCGGCTGAGTGAAATGCCCTCGGTCAGCGTGTACGCCGCGCGCGGGCTTCACCTGGCGGCCCTGGTTTTTCTGGCGGAGGGCGATTCGGTATCGGCGGAACGTATGCTGGGAGAACTGGTGTCCCGCCATCCGGGATACGCCGAGCACCGCATGGCTCTGCTGGAGTCTGGCGCCATGGCGGGGGCCTCGGGAAACTGGGCAATGGCTCTGGAACAATACGAAGAGGCGGAGTCCGATTTCGCGAAGGAGCGCGGCCGCCTCGAAACGCTGCTGGAACCCGCGGGGGTGGAAACGGCCTGGACCATCTGGGAAGACCAGTGGGACTGGCGCCAGGAAATCCGTCTGGAATCCGGAGCGGCCCGTCTCGCGCTAAAGAATGCGGTGGCGGTTGCTCTCGATTGGAATACAGGCGGCGATCCCGATCGTCCCAGCGCTCTCGGTGACGGGGATCCTTCCCGTTCCGATTCTCCGGCCTTCCATGACCAACCCACTTCGGAACAGTGGCATGGGGTACGGACCCTGCGGGGGGAGCTGGCTTCTGCCCAAGTGGACGCGGCCGACCAGGCCTGGCGTCTGCAGGGTCTGGCCGACGATCGCTCCCGGCGGGAGAACTACCTGGACCTGGGTCAAATGCGCGCCACGTCTTCGGCTGACACGCTGGCCGCGGCGGTGGCGCGACTCGATATCATGCTCGCGAGGATGGACATTGCCCTGAACAATCTGGATTCCGCCCGCGACCAGGCCCTGGTCCGCTTCGGAACCCGCTGCCGCACCATGGCCGCCGAGTTGCGCCGCAATCTGCTGTACCTGGAGGCGGTGAGACATTTCCACATCGACGGCCCGGAGGTTGACCCCACGTCGCCGTCGGGCATTCCCTCGATGGCTGGACTGCTGACCGTGGAGGCGGATCTGGCCCTGGAGATGGAATCGTTCCTGACCACGTTCGACGTCCGCAGTGAAGACCTGGTCACTCGTTCCCACGCCCTGGTCTGGCGGCCGCGGCTTCAGGAACAGAGTCCAGCGCTGAGGGCGGCCCTGGCGTCCGAACTGTCGCGGGCCCATTTGGCGGTCGCGGGAATCGATGTCGAAAGGGAACGGTTGGCCAACGATCCGGCCTGGCGGAATGCGGTCGCTCATCACGCCGCCCTGACGGCCCGGGCCGATTCCCTGGCGGTGGCCCATCAGGATTTGAAAATGACGGTGGCCGCCGAGGTAGCCGCCCGGGGTATGGAACGGCTCGATACCGAACGTGAAGCCATCGCCCTGCACGCGGCGGACGCCTCCTTTTGGCTGGCCGTGGCCGGCGATCATGACGATGACCCGTCCGGGAACGCGCGATCCTCGCGCACCGCGGCTCTGCAGCGGCATCAGGACTTTCTCGAGGACCACCCGGAAGCGGCGGCCCGAAGTGAAGTCCGCTTCCGCCTGGCGGACCTGCATCTCATGCAGGCGCGCGACGATTTCCGGGTGCGGATGGCCGATTTCCTGGGAGAGAACCCCACCGCCGACGACCTGCAGGACCGCGGTCTGGCTCCTTTCGTGGATACGGCTCCGGCGGTGGCGCTCTACGGCGCCATCCTGGCCGAGGATCCAGGGTACGCCCATCGCGAAGCCGTCCTGTTCAGCCTGGGGATGATCCTGGCCGACGATGGGAACAGCGAGGGCGAAACACGGCTGGCCGAACTGGTCCGCGAACATCCCCAGTCGACCTATGTCCAGGAAGCCTGGCTGCGTCTGGGTGACGCGGGGTTCGATCGCAGGGATCTGGCGGCGTGCCGCGAGGCCTACGGGCACGCGTCCCGGGGCGAGGACCTCGACCTGAAGGCCATCGCCTACTACAAACTGGGCTGGGCCCGTTTCGAGGACGACATGTTCGCTGAAGCGGCCGACGCCTTCGGCGCCCTGATGGATCACGGCGTGCCGGACGGCAGCGACCGGGCGCCCCAGGACCTGACCCGGGAGGCCGAAGAATATCTGGTGCGTTCGCTGGTGAGGGCCGGGGGAGCGGAAGCTTTTCGGGATCATTTCCAGCGGCACGGTGACCGGCCCTACGCCGCGGACATCCTCCATGACATGAGCCGCCTGGACCGCCGCTTCAGCCTGTACGCCGAGGCCGTGGCCTGCGACGAACTCTGGCTGGCGCGATACGGAACCGATCCCCGGGCCCTGGAAGTGGCCGAACGTCTGGTGGATTCGAACCAGCTGGGGGAGCGGCCCGAGGCGGCGTTGGATGCTCTGCTGGCCCAGGCCCCGCGTTTCCTCGCAGGAAGCGAGTGGCACACCGCCAACGCGGATGAGGAACTGCAGATCGCCGGGCGGACCTTCGCCCAGGAAGCCTATCGGACCGCAGCGACCCGCTCCCACCAGGCGGCGCGCGATACCGACGCTGCCGACGACTGGCGGAAAGCTCTCGAACACTATGAAACCTGGCTGGACCATTGGGACAGTGACGCAGCCGCTGCTCGCCTGCATTACCAGGCCGGAGAGGCCGCGGCGCAGCTGGGCCGGCACGAGGCGGCCATCGGTCATTTCACCCGGGCGGCGGCCGCCGATACGGGCGATTTCGTTCTGGACGCCTCCTGGCAGACGGTGGCCGTGACGGATGCCTGGTATGAAGAAGCCAAGGTCGATTCACTGGCGCAGCGCCTGCTGACGGTGGGCGATGTTTTCCTGGCCGATCATCCCGCCGATGATCGCGCGGCCGACCTGCGCTGGCGGGCCGGAAACGTGGCCTACGCCCACGGCTGGCATGAACGTGCCGCAGCGACCTTCACCAGCTTCGAAACCGAACATCCGCAGGATGCCCGGACTCCGGATGCCGCCCGCCTGGTGGCCGACGCCTGGTATCAGCACCCCGATCTCCCAAAGGCCGGCCGCGCCTACGAACACGCCCTGAACCTGGCCCGGGCCGCCGGCCGCGATTCGATGGCCACGGTATTGGCCGCCACCGTCCCGCTGGTTCACTTTCAGCATGCGGAAGCCGTCGCCGCCGACTCGACCCGAAACACCGCCGAAGCCGCGCCCCTGTTCCTGACGGTGGCCGACCGCTGGCCCGGATTCGACCACGCCGATCTGGCCCTCTACCGGGCGGGACTGGGGTTCGCCGAGGACCTCGGGTCGCAGGCCGTGGCGGCCTGGGAACGGCTGCTCGAGAACTATCCGGAAAGCCCCTACGACCGCGACGCCTCCCTGGAGGTGGCGCGGCTTCATGAACAGGCCGGACGCGGTCCGGATGCGGCGGCGGCCTATGAACGCTTCTCGCATCGGCACCCCGACGACCCGGATGCGGCTGAAGCCCAGCTGATGGCCATCGATCTTTCCGTCGGTGATCCGACGATGGTGCGCCGGCGGGAAGACGACTTCGTGACCCGTTTCGCGGGCCAGGCCGAACAGGTGATGGTCATCCGCCAGGGGTGGGCCTTGACCGCTTTGGCCGCCGGGGAGACCGCCGCCGGACAAGCCGATCTGACCAGTTATCTGGCCGCCGCGGCCATTCATCCCGAACTGGCGGACCCGCGGATCCTGGCCGAGGTGGACTACCGGGAAGCCGAAGAAGCCTTCATGGAATACCAGGCGGTGGCCCTGACCCAACCCCTGTCCGCGTCGCTGGAGATCAAGAAGGCGCAGCTGGAGGAAGTCATCGGTCTCTACAACCGCTGCGTGCAACGGGAGGTCCGGGAGTTGTCCCACGCTTCGGCTCACCGAATCGGCGCGGCCATCGTTCATTTCGGCGACGCCCTGACGGCGAGCGAACGCCCTGCCGACCTGGCAGGGGATGACCTGGCGGCCTACGAGGAAGTGCTCGAGGAACAGGGTTGGTCATTCTACGCCCGCGGCGAAGAAGCCTGGAACCAGCTGCTGAAACAGAACCGCGACAGCGAGGACGACCCCGGCGCCTGGATCGCGCGCACCCAGGAAGCCCTGTGGCCGAGGGTGGCCCAGCGCTTCATGCATCAACCCGAAGTGGAGTACCCGCTGGTGGCGGCCGTGGCCCCTCAGGGCGCCCTGGAAACACCGGAGGTCAGGCCGTGAAAAGGGCATGGTGCTTGCAAATAGTCTGGTTGATCCCGGTTCCAAATCAGGCCGATTCCCCAGTGAACGGCCTCCTGGCAGCAGAAACAGGAGAAATTAAGTCGTGTACGTTTCCTTGAAAAATGCACGCTCTGCCCAAACCCGGGTCCCGGGGATAGTGCGCGGTGCATTGGCCGTTGTTCTGGCTCTTTTGGGCCTGGTGCTGTCCGCCTGCAGCGGCGGTGGTCCGGCGCCTGAAACGGATCCGGGCGCGAGTCTGGCCGAGGCCCAGACGGGACGCTGGAGTCAGCCGGGCGAGCCCTATTGGCCGTACCTGTTGGCATCGATCCACGCGGACCTGGGCCAATCGGGGCAGGCCCACGCGCAGCTCGACAGTTCACTGGCGCTGGACGACGGGTACGAACCCGCCATCGCCCTGCGCTCCAAACTGCTATTTGACGAAGGTCGCCATGATCAGGCGATCACCCTGCTGAAGAACCATGTCGACGGTCACCCAGATGGGGATGACGCCTTGCGCGCGGCGCTGGCCCTGCATCTCGACGCCGTGGGAGCGTGGGAAGAGTCGGACGTAATGCTGGCTGCCTGCAACGACGGAACGGCGCAGGTCATCACCGTGCGGACCTTTCTCGGCCTGCGAGGCGAGGATCCCCTGGCCGCCATCGACGCGGCCGAACGTGCCCTCAAAGCCGATCCCGAAAGTGCGGCCAACCTCAACAATCACGGCATCGCCCTGCTCTACGCAGGTCGGCCGGCCGAGGCGCGGCAGGCCTTTCTGGCGGCCCTGGAGCGGGATGAGGATCTGTCGGGGGCGCTGTACAACCTCGCCATCGTCGACACCTACTACTTCTACGACGAAGAGGCCGGGCGGCAGTGGTTTGCCCGGTACCAGACCCTGGCCAGCGACGATCCCGACGACCTGGCCACCGCCCTGGGCGTGACCCTCACCACTGCTTCCCGGGAGGAAGACCAATGATCCGCGCACTCTTGATCCTGGCGATGCTGGCCTGGAGCGGAGCCGCTCTGGCGGAAGAGCCGGACCAACCCGTTCAGACTCTCGATTCCATCACTATCGAAGGTGATGTGGCGGTGCCCCAGGTCCTGTTCATCACCTCACGGGATCACCCGCGCCATCCGGAAGACCTGGGCCGCCCGCTGCGTCCGGCTGCCCTGACGGTGGCCCGACGTGTAGCCGTGCCCGACCGACTCGTTGTCATCGATGACTGTGTTTCCGAAACGATCAAGGAGCAATGACCATGAATCCCGTTACTGCGTTCGCAAATTTTTTCCAGGGCGGCGGTCCGTTCATGTACGTGATCCTGGCCGTGGGCCTGCTTTCCCTGGCGCTCACCGCCGAGCGTTTCTGGGAGATCGCCCGCGCCGCGCGCCTCAACGCCGGCAAGTTCGGAGACGATCTGATGCGCTGTGTCGCCAACAACGACCGGCAGCGCGCCTATGACCTTTGCAAGCAGGTGAAGGGTCCGGTTTCGGCCGTGGCCATGGGCATCCTGGGCCGCGGCACCGCCGACGAGGAAAAGCTGTTCGCCGCGGCGGATGCCGAGGCCTCGGTGGCTCTGCCGCCTCTGTCGCGCCGGTTGGCCTTCCTGGGCATGCTGGCCAACTCGGCCACCTTGCTGGGTCTGCTGGGCACCATTTTCGGTTTGACCACGGCCTTCAGTGCCGTGGGTGCGGCCGATCCGTCCCAGCGCTCCGCCTTTCTGGCCGCCGGTATCAGCCAGGCCCTGAACACGACGGCCTTCGGCCTGATCGTGGCGGTGCCGGCCATGCTGGCCCACGGATTCCTGGTCAGCCGCGTGGACGCGGTAATCGAGCAGGTCGATGCCGTGAGCGTGCGCCTGATCAAGGCCCTGTGCCGCCGCCAGCCGGGCACCCCGAGCACGCAGAAGAAGGCGGCCTAGGGATGTCCGCCCGCAAAAATTCGCGCAGCTTCCGGGCCCACGTCGAAGACGACCTGGAGATCATGCCGCTGATGAACCTGTTCGTGGCGCTGATCCCCATGCTGCTGATTTCGGCGGTGTTCCTGAACGTGACGGTGATCGACATGAAGGCGCCGCCTCCGGGCGAGACCATGGCCCAGGATCCCGGTGAATCCCTGGCGCTGACGGTCGCCATCGAAGACGACAGTTTCGTCCTGGCCGGAAACGGCCTGGACCGCAAGGAGATCCCGCGCGAGGACGAGAAGGCCTGGGACAAGCTGAGCATGGCCTTCCAGGTGGTCGTGGCCGCCTATCCACTGAACGAGGACGTGGTCATCGTGTCGCGGAACCACACACGGTACAACGACATCATCGCGGTCATGGACGCAGCGCGCGACGCGGGGCTGCCCAAGGCCTCGCTCATGGGCGCCGACTGAGGAACGGAGATTCAGGTGGCCAGATTCAGCCGTAAAAAGGGACGTCGATCCGGCGGGGGAAAGATCCAGCTGAAGTTGACGTCCATGATGGACATCCTGACGGTGCTGCTGCTTTTCCTGTTGAAGAGTTTCGTGGTGGAGGGCGAGGTCATCTCGCCGGTGCCGGGCGTCAATCTGCCTGAGTCCAGCAGCGACCAGGCGCCGCAGTCGGCGCTGGTGGTGGCGGTGTTCGACAACTCCATCATGATCGACGGCCGCGAAGTGGCCCAGATATCCGAAGCCAATTCCCGCGGGGACCTGATGATCGGGGCCCTCGGCGAGGAGCTCCAGAAAGCTCGGGCGCAGGAACTGGATCTGGCACGGCGCCGGGGCATCCCGGAGCAGCCGGGACGCGTGGCCATCCAGGGGGATCAGGGCATCGATTTCGAAATCCTGGAACGGGTCATGCACACCTGCAACCAGAACGGTTTCACGGATATTTCCTTGGCCGTGATCGGAGCTTCCTAGATGAGCACCGCGGCAAGTCATCTCCAGATCTATCAGCAGCCCCTGGTGGGCCGTATCGAGGGTGTCCTGCGCAAGTGCCTGATCGGATCGGGCGTGCTGGGTATCCTCACCTTGTTCCTGGTCTTCCTGGCGCCGCCGCTGCCGGTGAAGGACATCAGTGTGGATGACATTCCCGATCGCTACGCCAAACTGATATTGGAAAAGCTAGAACCTGTGGCCCCCGCACCGGTCGCCGACGCGCCGGCCACCCGGATCGACATACCCGAGGCTCCGCCGGCGCCAGCACCCAAGGTCGCTGCCAAGCCCGAACCCAAAAAACCGGCCCCAACCAAACGCCGGGTGGCCGCCAAGCCCAAGGTGGAGCCCGACAAGGGCGTTCAAGGCAGGAAGCGGGCGCAGGAGGAAGTCACCCAGAACCTGGCGCAGGTCACCGGATCGCTGGACAAGGCGCTCGATGACCTGACCAAGGCGCTCCCTACCGCGGGGGCGGGCGACCTGGCCTCGCAGAAGAAACCGACCAAAAAGCGTCGTCGGGGAACGCGCGCCGGACGCGGCACCACCCAGCTGGCCTCCGTGGCCGGAGTCAGCGACCTGAAAACGGCGGATATCGGGGGCACTTCGCTCTCCAACGATGCGGTGGCCATCGCGGGCATTGCCGACCTGAGTTACGGCGGCGGCGATGGCGGCGGCGGGTTCGGCAGCGGCAGCGGCAGTGGCGGCTCCGGCGGTTCCGGGTCTGCGGGCCGCAGCAACGAATCACTGCTGGCCGTGGTGCGCCGTTACGCGCCCGGCATCCAGTTCTGCTATGAAAACGAGTTGAAAAGGAACGCGGGTCTGCGAGGCAAACTGGTGGTGAGCCTGACGGTCGCCGCGAGCGGACGGGTGACCGACGTGGCCGTGGTCGAAAACACGCTAGGATCCGAGGCCGTGGTTGGCTGTGCCGTCGAGCAGATGCACGGTTGGGTCTTCCCCGCCATCGAATCCGGAACGACCACCTTCAAAGCCCCCTTCATCTTCACTCCGCCTGATTGATACCCCTCAGGGGCTTCCGCCAGGAACATTCATGGTGAGGCAGCGCAGGGCCCCGTTCATCTTGATCAGCTCCGAAGTGTCGATGCCGACGACTTTCCGGTCGGGCAGTAGTCCGCGATAGAAGGCCAGGGCGGTTTCGTCGAGGTCCGGGCAATAGGCGGGATAGACAGGCACGAGCAGCACCCCGTTGGCAAACACGACATTGGTGTAGGTGCGCCAGAATCCGTCATCGTGATCGGGCATGGGAATTCTCTCGACCCGCAGCGGCCCCGACAGCGTGGCCAGACCGGCCAGGTTGGTCGCGATCCCGTCCAGCTGGGCGGCGTTGTCGGGATCGACGGCGGGATCGTAACGACCCACAACGACCAGATCCGGAGCCAGAAAGACGCAGAACATGTCCACGTGCCCAGTGGTTTCTCCCTGCAGGGGCGGAGCCAGGGAAACGCTTTCGAACCCCAGAGCGCCGGCCATGTCCTGGACAGTTTGTCTCGGTTCGAGTTCCAGGTAGTGGGCGTTGCGATTGACGACCCGGGTGGACATCAGGCACAGGCCCCGACCGTTGCTGAGAAAATCCCCGCCCTCGACCAGCAACGGACTGGTCACCAGATCGAGGCCCATTTCATCCGCCAGATGTCCGGGCACCTCATCGTCCAGGGCATTGCCCCGCCGTTCCCGGTAGTGGAAACCCACCAGACTGCGTCGTCCAGTCGCGTCTCGGACCGTCACCGGCCCGAAATCCCGGACCCACATCGTCCGCAGGGGAAGATCCACGATTTCGACCGCGTGTGAGTCCAGACCGTTCACGGTCAGGATGTTGAGGATCTTTTCGCGACTGGCCGGATTGCCCGAGAGAATGCGAATCCCGATGTGGTCGACCGCGGCTGCGACCATGTCGGCCAGGACCTGGGGGTGCAGTTCGGCCAGCTGGGAACCGCCGAGAAGGAGGTCCTCCTGGTGATCGAATTCGGCGGGCATGTAAACGGCCGGCCGGTTTTCCGCAGCTGAGGGCGCCGGGTCGTCCCGTGTGGGACCAAACATGAAGTACCAGGACACCGCCGCCAGAACCAGGGCCGCGGCCAGCCCGATGACGACCGGACGACGGAAGGGGCCCGGGCCGGATGTTGAGGAAGTATCATTCACCATGGCCCGAGTATCCGGGAATACCGGGGCCAGGGCAAGACGCAGTCCGGCCAGCCCACGGATTGAACCGGCAAATGTAGCTGAAGCCATTCGGATGGTTTGTCCCTATTCTAATGGGGATTGTTCGGGGGTGCGAACCGACGGGGATCTCGAAAAAACATCAGCAGTTCAGGCGAGCAGTCGCTTCCGGAAAATGATCGAAAAAGGAGAATTTCATGGCGGGACAACAGCAGAAAACCTGGGTGTGCGATGTTTGCGGATACGAACACGAGGGTGATCATCCGCCAGGTGAATGTCCTATCTGCGGTGTTGGGCCCGAGGAATTTTCCTTGAAGGGTGATGAAGCCACCGATACAGCCGCGGCGCCGCCCGAGGCCACCGGTCGCCCCCTGGACGACTATTTGAAGGAGTGGGCCCGGGACAAGGATACTTTCGAAACGAAATACGGCCGGCTCGCCGAGATGGCCCGGACGGGGGCGAGCACTTCTTCACCCATGCGGACTCAGCGCAGTTTCCCGGACTGGGACAGCGTCCTTTTCCGGGGTGCCCAACTCGACCCCATGCCCCTGAACGACACGGTTCCGGTTTCCAAGCGCACGGTGATAGGCCGTAACGCGGCGCATCCCCTTGAGCTGGCCCTGCCGTTCTATGTTTCCCACATGTCATACGGCGCGCTGTCCCGTGAGGCCAAGATCGCCCTGGCCCGCGGGGCGAAGGAGGTGGGCACGGCCGCCTGCTCCGGCGAGGGAGGCATGCTGCCCGCGGAGCAGGAAGCTGCCGGGCCCTACATCTACGAGCTGGGCACCGCCGATTTTTCACACCGGGAAAAGAACATCAAACTGGCTGACGCGATCGAGATCAAGATCGGTCAGGCGGCCAAACCGGGCCTGGGCGGGACGTTGCCCCAGACCAAGATCACTGATGAGATCGCCGAAATCCGCGGCATCTCCAAGGACCATGACAGCCATTCGCCGGGTCGCCACACCGGCATAGACTCGCCGGCGGATCTCAAGCGGCGGGTGGCCGAGCTGCGGAAAATGACCGGCGGCCGGCCCATCGGGATCAAGTTCACCGCCGGCCGCATCGAGGCCGACCTGGGGGTGGCCCTGGCCGCGGAGCCGGATTTCATCACCATCGACTGCCGTGGGGGTGGCACGGGCTCGGGTCCCGATTTCGTGAAGGACAACGTCTGCCTGCCTCCGATCTTCGCCCTGCACCGGGCGCGCAAATTTCTGGATCAGCAGGGAAGCAACGTGACCCTGTGCATCACCGGGGGATTCCGCGACAGCACCGACATCGCCAAGGCCCTGGCCATGGGGGCGGACGCCGTGGCACTGGCAACAGCTTCGATGATCGCGGTCGGCTGCCAGCAGTACCGGATCTGCGCTTCGGGCAAGTGCCCGGTGGGCATCGCCACGCAGGATTCGGAGCTGCGCAAGCGATTCGACATCGACCTGTCGGTGCAGCGCTTCGTGAACGTGGCAGGCGGCATTGGGCGAGAGCTGGAAACGCTGGCCCGCATCAACGGGCACGACGATGTGCATGCTCTCAACATCGGCGATCTGCTGACCCTGGAACACGAGATTTCACGGTATACCGACATTGAACACGCCTGATGAAAAGGCCCCGGAAGCCGCGGTCAACCCACCTCTTTGCGCTTGGCCGCGCGCCGACGGATGAAGGGTACCGAGAACGAAAGCATCGCCAGGACCAGCATGATGGCGCTGACCGGCCGGGTGAAGAAGATGGAGGGATCACCCATGATCAGAGCGCGCCGGAAATTGGACTCGGCCATGTAGCCCAGGATGAGGGCCAGTACCAGCGGGGCCGTCGGGAAGCCGTAGCGGCGAAGGATCCAGCCGAGGATGCCGAAGACCAGGCAGATGAACACGTCGAACAGGGAATTGGCAACTCCGAAACTTCCCACGAACGCGATGACCAGGATCACCGGATAGAGCAGGGCCTTGGGTGCGGAAATGATCTTCACCCACAGCCGGTTGCCCAGGATCCCCAGGACCAGCAACACGAAGTTTCCCAGCACCAGGCTGGCGAAGAGTCCGTAGACGAGATAGGAGTTCTTGCCGGCGAAGAGTTCGGGACCGGGGGTGACCCCGTGCAGCATGAGGGCGCCGATCAGCACGGCAGTGGCCGCGCTGCCGGGGATGCCGAGGGTCAGCAGGGGGACCAGAGCACCGCCGACGGATCCGCCGGCAGCCGCCGCGGGGGCCGCGATCCCCTCCAGGCTGCCCTTGCCGAATTCCTCGGGTTTCTTGCTGACGCGCCGTGCCTCGTTGTAGGCGATGAAGGCCGCAATGGTCGCGCCGGCGCCGGGCACCACGCCGATCACGGTACCCAGAATCGACGATTGCAGGATGCTAACCTTGAGCCCCAGCACTTCCTTGCGGCTGGGCATCTTGCTGGAAAACGTCTGCAGGGCGGCCTGCACCGGCTCGAAGCGTTCGATGTTCAGCAGAACTTCACCCACGGCGAAGAGGCCGATCAGGGCCGGGATGAAGGCGACCCCGTCGATCAACTCGGGGCGATTGAAGGTATAGCGCATGAAGCCGGTGATGGGATCCAGGCCGATGGTCATCAGCAACAGACCCAGCACCGTACTCACGGCGCCCTTGAGCATGTTCTTGGACTCCATGGACACCACGATGGTCAACCCGAAGATGGCCAGGGCGAAATACTCCGGCGGACCGAAGGCCAGCGCGGCCTTGGCCAGAGGCACCGAAAAGGCGATTAGGATGAAGGTGCCCAGGATACCACCGGTGCAGTTGGCGATCACGGCCGTTCCGAGGGCCCGTCCCGGTTCGCCGCGCTTGGTCAGGGTGTAGCCGTCGAAGGCCAGGGCCACGGCGGCGGGAGTGCCGGGCGTGTTGATCGCGATAGCTGTGATGCAGCCTCCGTAGGCGGACGCGGTGTAGACCGCCGCCAGCAGGATCAAGGCGAGCAGGGGATCCATACCGTACGTGAAGGGCACCATCAGGGCCACGCCTGTGGAGGCTGATAAGCCAGGCATGACACCAACGAAGATGCCGATGATGATGCCCCCCACGATGACCAGGGTTGGCTCCCACCAGGCGATGCCCGTCAGGCCGGAGCCCACGAGGGTGGCGAAACCGTCCATCAGGTTGCTGAAGATCTCCATCGAGCCACTCCGTCTATTGGAACCAGCCGCCCTGGGGCAAGGGCAGCCCGAGGGTGCGGATGAACACGACGTAACAGAACACGAGCATGGATACCGCCACCGCGGCAATGACGCCGTGTCGTCGGTAGCCCATGGCGTAGATGCCCCCGAGCAGCAAGACCAGGGCCGCGGGGAAGAAGCCAGCCCGGGGCAAAAGGGCGACAAAAACCGACATCAGCACAATGATGCCCAGCACCAGCTGGATTCGGCCGTGCTTGACACCCTGGTGGTCATTCAGATCTGCGCGGATCTGCAGGAAGGCAAAGACCGCCAGTACGGCCGACCAGATCAGCGGGATGGTCGCCGGGCCCACGGTCTGACCCTTGGTCGGGGGCGGGAAACTCCAGGCGAACACGAAGAAGAGGGCGGCCAGAGCCAGGCACAGCCCGGCGATCATGGTCACCCCGGTGGGACGCCATCGGCGCAGCCGCAACACGGTGGCCAGGGCCAGAGCGACCACCGGCAGCATCGACCAGCCCAACATCCGGATCCGGCGGGCGCCCGGGTCCTCGTTGGAGGCCAGGATGTTCGCCATGCGCAGGTACTTGACCGACTCGCGGCTGTCGCGGTCGGCCAGGGCCGTGAATTCCTCGTGCTCATAGAAGACAGCCTTGGCCGAGTTCATCTTCACGAAGGCGAGCCATTCCTCGTCACGGGAAATCTTTTCCAGCAGGTTTTCCAGGTAGGCGACGATCTCCGGCGGCGTGCCTTTCTTGACGGCGAAGCCGCGCCACATGATCTCGCCGGGAAGATCGCAGCCGACCTCGGTAAGGGTCGGGGTGTCCGGGAAAATTTCGAGACGCTGGCGAGCCGAAACCGCGGCGATGTTCAGGTCGGGCCGGCCCTTGACGTCCTCGGGGTTGCCCACGTAGACGACACCGTGTTCCCCGAGCAGGGCCGCGATGGCCTCGCCACCCCCGTCGTAGGGAACCCAGGTGGCCGAGATCCCGAGCTTTTCCCAGGTCTTGATGGCCATCAGGTGATCCAGGCTGCCCAC
>CBDTUS010000087.1:0-15280 GCA_965363725.1 uncultured bacterium
CATAGGTACCCGAGGGCAGATCCCGGGGCTCCCACAAGACCTGATGCCGGCCGGCCTCGAGATTCCCTTCGACCAGGCCGGCGACCCTGCGACCGGAAAGATCGAAGACTTCCAGGAACACGGGCCCGGAGCGGGCCAGATTGAAAGCGATGTCGGTGGCGGGGTTGAACGGATTGGGATGGTTCTGTTCCAGAAAGGCGGTGGCGGCAGCGCCGGGAACGTCGGAGGTCGCCAGGTTTTCGGCGATGAAGATTGTGCGCGAATTCCCGGCATCGCCCTCGCATTGGTAGCTTCCGTATTCGGCGGGACCAACGGTCGCCAGGGTGAGGCTCGAGGCGGTCTCTCCCGGCAGCGGGGCACCATCCCGGAACCACTGATAACTGGGTGACTGCAGGTTGGACTCCAGCACAAATTCGGCAGCGGAAATGCCCGGTCCGGCGCCCACTGCCTGGTCCGTGACGCCCGCCAGCACCACCTTTGAATTCAGGAATTCTCCCAGGTTCTGGAGGTCGCCCAGAGCCGTGACCGAGACGGGATGATCGCCATCGCGGATGGTGCCTTCGTTGAGCAGCAAACCTTCCACGGTGATATCGGCCGCCGCCCAGGGCCAGCTGGTGATGGTGCCGGTCACCGTCACCCCGTTGGTGAACAGGACGTCGTGGAGCACGGCCACCTGATCCGCAATCACTCCCCGATCTATGGTCACGCCGCCGAGTCCTCCGGACCCATCAATACTGATTTCGTTGTTGTTGGCCACGACGGTGCCGGAGCCCAGCCCACCGAAGCTGGTGAACCGCAGGGAGCTCCCCGGCTCGAGAATCAGTTTGCCGACTCCCAGCCCCAGCCCGTCGGCCAAACGCAAGGGTGTGTCCGCGATGAGGGTCCGGGCCTGGAATTCGGGCAGGATGAGGGTGGCGCTGATGAAGGCGTCCGGGCTCATGCTGATGTGATGCACGGCGTCACCCGTGAATTCTATCATTGGAGAGGTGATCGAACCGTTGTTCTCGAGATTGCCGGAAAGAGCGACCGGAAACCCGTAGTTGTCGTTGCGGATCAGGCCGTTGTTGATCAGGTCGCCGTAGATAACCGCGCCGCCGCTGGCGGAGAGATTCTGCAAGGTGTCCTGGACCGTGACGCTCGTGGTGAACACCACGCCCCACGATGCCTCGACTTCTCCGACCAGCACCACTTCGTCGAGGGAGCAATTTTGGAGGTAGGACCACGACACGAAGCGCATTTCGTTTCCGCCGGCGGCGAGTTCTCCGCTGAAGGCGCCCTCGTCCAGGGTGAAGGGGCAATCGGGCGGCAGGATCAATCGACCCCTGGTCATGTCCACGTCTCCGGCGACCGTCAGGGGAGTGGTGGCAACCAGGTTCGACGCCGCAAGAGGCCCATAGACGATGCGGGTGGCGAAACCCGCTTCCGGTCTGTGACTGATGGTGCGCTCGGTGGTTCCGGTGACCCTGGTTTCACGGTTGCTCCAGGTTCCGTCGTTGTGCAGGTGGCCGCCCACCTCCAGGAAAAAATAAAAGGTTCCGTCGGCGATGGTGCCGGCATTGGTGACCGATCCGCCCACCTGGAGGGTGTTGTTGGGACCGGCGAATGCCCCCTGAAGGTAGCCGGTCGGTTTTACGGTGAGGCCCAGGCAGGCTTCGGTGCCGGTGATTTCCACGGGGCCGGCGATCACGACGTCGTCATCCGGGCTCGGAACGCTGCCGCTGGTCCAGGTCGATTCCAGGGCCCAGGGGCCGCCATCCAGAGTTGAGATGATGGTGTCGGCAGAGGCGACAGCGCCGGATAACAAGAGGCCGATCGCCAGGGAAAACACTTGGATTGTTCGCATTGGTGGCCCCCTGGGTACGGAAATATAGGTAGGTGGAAAGGAAATTCCCTGCTCATAGGGTACCATTATAGTCCGAAATCGTCAAAAACCGGGGGCCGGGGACCCCGAACGCCTACAAAATAAGTAGTGCCTTGGAAATTGTGTCCGGCCCAGGAGGAGGCGCCTCCTTCGTAGTTTCCGGCCGAAAAAATGACGAAATCAACAAAATATGGTCCCCCGGGGGGTCCTTTTTTTGATCCCTGGGGCCGGATCACCGCCAGACACAATTTCCAAGGCACAAACTACAAAATAAACTTGAATTTCAGACTCAAATATGAGAGTATTATATATTAATAAACCACCCCAAAGTACACCCTATACTTCTTGGAGGGAGCGCCTTGAAAAGAACTCTGGTCAACACCTGTCTGGTCGTTCTGCTTGCCGTAGGAAGCTCATCTTTTGCTGGTGTCGATGATTTCGAAGACACCGGGCCCAACTTCACGGTGGTCCAAACGCGGGTCATCGAGGGCGTCACGGTCACCATCAGCAACGCCAGCGGTCTACCCTTTCTTTCGATGACCTATTTCGATGCGGGAAGTAACAGCTTCATCGGGGCGGGCGATGGCGTCAACGCTCCCATCGACCCCGCGGCCGTGTCCGGAGAACGTTTCATCTCCACCGCCGACGACATCAACAACGACATGCCGATCGTCTTCGAGTTCTCCACGCCCCTGGGCCTCTTCGGCCTGACCACCCTGGATGTGCTCGAGGATGTCGAAACTTCAGCCGACGCCGAGGTGCGGCTGCAGGGATTCAATGGGGACACTCTGGTAGACGAACACGTCATTACCGGAATTCAGGGCGGTTCCGGTCTGGACCTGGACTGGCAGATCGCCAGCGATACTGGCTTTACCAAGGCGATCCTGGTGCGCACTGCGGGCACCATTTCCGCCGGCTACGGGATCGATGACCTGGAAGCGGTGAGTCTGGCCGTGCCGACCCAAATATCCACCTTCGGCGGGGTCAAGGCGCTGTATCGGTAACAGGACTTGATAGCAGGACTTGATAGTAGGAATTGGGGGCGACGGCAGCCGTTGCCCCCAATTTTTCTGCCCGGCAGCTGGCGACATTCTAGTCCGAGACCACCATATTTTCCACATGCTGGAAAAACACATCCGTCTTCATCAAGTCAAGATGCCGTGACTCGGGCACGAAGGAGAAAGCCTCGTCGGCAAATCCCTGGCCCAGACACTCATTCTCCATATGCTGCAGCCGCACGTTGGCGATGATCGCTCGTTTCTGGGGATCGTCCGCAAAGATACAGCGCACCATGCTGGTGTTTGCGCTGGCCTGACGGAACCACTGGATGAACGGCGACAATTCGTCGGGTTGCACGGTGGCAAACGGCCCGGCGATGTCCTGGCATTGCTGCACCAGGGCCGAAAGGTCGGAACTGAGCTTGTCCACGCAGTTGACCACATGGTCGTGCACCAGGATCCATTCGTCGACGGTCTCGCATTCTTCGCCCACCTGCCGCAGGATATCCACCAGTTCGCCCGAATCGTCCGGATCCAGGCGGGAAAACATTCCTGTCAAATAGCAGGTGCTGGTTTCCAGATTCGGGTCCATGGCCAGGACACCGTCAAAAACCTCGCCTGTCTCATCCCCCGCTGCGCACCGCAGCGCCATGTCTGCGCCTCAGGAGAAGCCGCCGACGACAACCTTGTCGGGCTTGGCCTGGGCAGCGACCGAGGCCACCAGATGGCGCAGGAGGGCCAGCTGGTTTTTCATCGAAATCCTGGGTCGGTAGGCCGCGTTGGGTTCGAGTCCGACCGGCGTGGCGACAATGGTGCGGTAGGGCGACGATGCCAGAAGGTCCCGCCAGATCCCCATGGAATGGTCTTCCCCAAAGCTTGGAATCCAGACCTGCAGAATGTCCGAAGGCCGCTCGTTGTCGGCGTACTGCATCTGCCAGCCGATGAGTTGGGGATCAAAGTCTACCTTGTCCAGGGTGCGGCAAACTTCATCGTCGATCAGGAAGGTTTTGTCGACTATCGCCGCGAGGTCCCGTTCCGGGTCCGGTTCCGCAAACAGCTGGTCGCGACACTCCTCGAGCAGAAGCCGCAGATCGCCCGCGTCTCGCAGACGCGACCGCAAATCGCGCTGCAGACAGCGCCGAAGCAAGGGCACGGCCAGGGACGGCGTGCTCAGCGGCAAGGCGGTCAGATCGATTTCGGTGGTGAGGATGGCCGCGATCGAATCGCTGACCGTGCGCCCAGCATAGGGGTTGGTGCCGGTGAGGCACTCGTAGACGATTACGGCCCAGGACCAGATGTCCGACCGTTTGTCGACCGCCTCGCCCCGCGCCTGTTCCGGGCTCATGTAAGGCGCCGTACCCAGCAGCGTGCCCACGGTCGTCGCCAGGTCACGGGCCGCCAGGATCTGGGTCTCGTCGGCCGGCTGAGCCACCGGGTCTGAGGCGGTCATCCTCGCGAGGCCGAAGTCCAGCACCTTGACTTGCCCGTCCGGCGTGATCTTGACGTTGGCCGGCTTGAGATCCCGGTGCACGATCCCAGCCTCGTGGGCGGCCTCCAGGCCGGCGGAAATTTGCCCGCAGATCTCCAGGGCCTCGGCCATCGGCAGTGGACCGCGTTGCAGTCGCTCGGCCAGGGTTTCACCGTCCACGAACTCCAGGATCAGGAAATGGTGTTCTCCATCCTGCTCCAGACCATGGATGCCGGCGATGTTGGGATGGTTCAGCGCGGCCAGCGCCCGGGCCTCGCGTTCAAAGCGGGGGAGGCTCTCGGGGTTGGCCTGAACCTGGTCGTGCAGGGACTTGATGGCGACCCGGCGATCCAGGCGGGTGTCGGTCGCCTGGTAGACGACACCCATGCCGCCGCGCCCGAGTTCACCCTCGATGGTGTACGGGCCGATATGTTTGAGGGGTTCATTCATACCCGACAGGATATCCCAACTCGGAATCGATGCCAGTCCCTATCACCAGCAACCACAAACCGACACGGCGGGCGCGGGATCATGGCATCACCCCGTGGTCGAAAGATCGACTTGAGATCCTCCGGAATATACGTCCTGACAGATCGTCGGTGTTGCATATTCACCGCCACAGTGGGGGCTGCCCGGCAGGATTGGCGCTATCAGCCCTGGAAAGCTATTTTATGAATATACGCGATCAGGCTCCATCCCGACGGCGGTGCTCAACAGGGCCTCCATGTACCCCCCGGAGCCACAGCGCATGACCACTTTCTTGCCCTTCACTGTTGGTCGGGTCGGACAATCCTGCCGGGACGCCCAGGCATCGAAGCTGCGCGTGAGACGGCAAACCGATACCATGTCCCAATCCCGATCCACACCGGCCGCCGGCCTCTACAGCGCCATCGCGGCTTTCAGCCGCTCAGACACGCGCAAGGCCGTCTGGCAGCTGGTCAATACCATCGTGCCCTACCTGGCCTTGATGGCTTTGATGACCTGGAGCGTGGTGGCCGGTTGGGCCTACATCGTGACCCTGGCCCTGGCCGTTCCGACGGCGGGACTGACCATCCGCATCTTCATCTTCTTCCACGACTGCTGCCACGAATCGTTTTTCGCCTCCCGAAGGGCCAACCGCATCGTCGGGATCCTAACCGGCATTCTCACATTCACCCCCTTCGACGACTGGAAGCGCAGCCACAACATCCACCATTCCACGGCCGGCGATCTCGACCACCGAGGCACGGGCGACGTGTGGACGATGACGGTGGAGGAGTACCTGGCCGCCCCCCGGGCGAAACGCCTGGGTTACCGGCTGGTGCGCAATCCCTTCTTCCTGCTCCTGGTGGTGCCCTTCTGGCTGTCGATGGTGGCCTACCGGATTCCCCACCGGGGCGCCGGGCGGGCGGCGGCGGCCAGTGTGATGATCACGAATCTCGGCCTGGCCTGCATCATCACCGCGGTGACCCTGACGGTGGGGTGGCAGACCTACTTGCTGGTCCAGGTGCCGGTCACCCTCATGGGGTGGGCCCTGGGAGTCTGGCTCTTCTACGTGCAACACCAGTACGAAAACGCCTACTGGGTCCGGACCGGCCAGCGTGATTCGCTGGACGCCGCCCTGAAGGGCAGTTCCTACTACAAACTGCCCGGATGGCTGCGGTGGATGACCGGCAGCATCGGCCTGCACCACATCCATCATCTGCGGCCGCGCATTCCCAACTACCACCTGCAGGCCTGCCAGGACGCCGTGCCGGCGCTGCACGCGGTCCAGCCGCTCACCCTGCGGGCCAGCTTCCGCACCGTTGCCTTGAAGCTGTGGGACGAGCGCCAGCGGAAGATGGTGGGGTTCCGGGCGATTGGCCACCGGGCCCGGGTCCGCGCGTGAGCCTCCGGCAGCCTGAGCGGAAATAGTTGATTTTTCTCTGAATAGAGTTATACTTTCAGCTGAAATCCGGTTTGCGAAGCCCCATCTTCTGTCTGCAATACAAGCGGACAACATCCGAATTCAACAAATTGATCACCCACTTGCAGAACCATTGTGCATTACACAGCAACGGGTTGAACATATCGGCTGGATCCCAAAGCAGGGACGAGCCAACAAGATTCCCTCCGACCCTCGGAGGGATGGGCGCCGCTCAGGCGGTGTCGAATGAAGCGCGAGGGGTCCTGCCGGAAGAAGCCGGCGATCCTAACCGCTTGGTTAAGCCGGAATGCCGGCACTTGGAGAAAAGACCTTGAAGAAAATTTACGTGGGCAACCTGCCCTTCAGCGCGACCGAGGACGAAGTCAAAGAACTGTTCGGCCAGCACGGTACGGTTCACTCCGTCGCCCTGATCAACGACCGTGAGACCGGACGCCCCCGTGGCTTCGGTTTCATCGAAGTCGACGACGATGCCCTAGCCGGCATGATCCAGAACCTTGACGGCAAGGAAATGGACGGCCGCGCCCTGCGCGTCAACGAAGCCCAGGATCGTCCCCGCGGTGGCGGTGGCGGCGGTGGCGGTGGCGGCGGTGGCGGCGGTGGCCGTTGGTAGGTTAGTCAGTCAGCCCACGGGTTGATGAACGGAACCCCGTTGCCGAAAGGCAGCGGGGTTTTTTTGTGATTGAAAAAACACCTCCCATCCAGCCATCCAAATGGTGCCATGGCGCCGGCCATCACAAATCCATCTTAAGCGGTGGGACCTGTGGGGTAATGGTATGCGGTACAACGGGGTGATACTGATATGAGAAATCAAAATGTAAATATCTTCGAAACAAGCGATAAGGCTATTGCTTTTAGCAGATGACATTTGATAATATAGGGACATCGTTGTTCGGGGCCTGTGCGCTCCGCCGTCTGCCAACCTCGGAGGATGACATGAAGCGTCTGATCACGCTCCTGGCCATGATCGTGCTGATGCTCGCGATCCAGGCTACAGCCCAAGTTCCCCGAACCCCTCTCGTCGAGATGGGTTCGGCCACGTGGTGAACGTATTGCCCTCGCGCTTACGAGGGTCTCGCCGTGTGCGACGACCACTACTACCCCCACGAGTTCAACTACATCATCTATCAGGCCTCAAGTGGCGGCATCAGCTGTCCTGATTCCGACGCCCGGATCTCGTGGTATGGCATCACCGGCTTTCCCACGCTGAAATTCGACGGCAACTGGTACACTGAAGTAGGTGCCGGCCCCGGCGTGGTCGATGGTGTTCATTACATGGACAAAATTGATGAACGTCGCGAGACGACCTCGCCGATGGCGGTGGCTATCACGAGTTTCAATCTCTCCGGCGGGTCTCCGTACGTCGAGGCCAAGGTGACACTCCACGATGATTTTGATCCGACCAATCACAAGATCCGGATCGCCATCGTCGAAAATGATCTGGCGTATGGTTCCACGGTGTATCAGGGCACATGTCGTGACATACTGCCCGACCAGAATCTGACCATCTCCGCCAACGGTGAAGAGCAGATCGTCAACCTGCCGATCACCGTCGGCAGCTGGAATCTGAGTAACGTCGTTCTCATCGCCTTCGTCCAGAACGACACCAACAAGTACGTGGAAAACTCCGGCAATAGTCTTGTCGTCGACTATGCCAGCGCGGTGACGGTGGACGGATCACAACAGATGATCGCCACCGGTGGCCAGCTGGCCTTCGGCAACACCAACCTCACCAACGTGGGGCTGATGAGCGACACGTACGACATCTCCCTCGACACCAGCAGCCTGCCCACGGGGTGGGACGCGCACCTGTCCTTCGAAGGCAGCGACTACACCGATTTCTCGGTTCCGGTCAGCTCCTTTGAAACCACGATGTTCAACGTGGTCATGGACGCCGGCGCCGGCTCGGGTCGGGTCTTTGTGGACGTTTACAGCCAGGGGCTCGCTGCGGTCACCACGACCCTCGAATACGTGGCGGTGGACGGTGGAGCGGACTTCCTGCTGGTCTCCGATGACAGCGGCGCCGGTCTTGGCGAATCCGTCTACGGACCGGCCATCGTTACCGCCGGCAAGTCCTACGCAGAGTGGACCCACGGTTTGGGGACGCTCGCGGCCGCCGACCTTCTGGGATTCGACGCCGTGATCTGGCAGACCGGAAGCAATAGCGAGGTGCTATTGGCCGATGACCGGGCCACCCTCGACGGTTACCTGGGTGGCGGCGGACTCCTGGTCCTGGCCGGTGAGGACATTCTGGAAAGCATGGTCGCCTCGGGTGGTGCCTTGTGGTACCAGTTGAAGCTGCGCATCAACTACGTTGGTCCTGACAGTGGAGACCTGGTGGTCAACGGTGTGGCCGGCAACGCGATCGGCGACGGCCTGAGCTTCACGCTCACCGGCGGCGATCCCGATCAGCTGAGACTGGTCAACAACCAACCCGTCGAGACGGCCTTCGAGTTTGGCAACGGCGAGCCCGCCGGCGTCCAGACTACTTACGGTGGCTACAAAGTCGTGACTCTGCCCTTCGGCCTGGAAAGAGTGCCGACGCAGGACGACGCCGACGCCATCCTGTTCAACTCCCTGACGTGGTTGGGTGTCATGGGATCGTCCGCGGTGGGCGATCTGCCGACCGCCACGGTGGCGCTGGGCCAGAACGCGCCGAACCCGTTCAACCCCTCCACGAAGATCGCCTTCAACCTGGACAACGACGGTCCGGCGCGGCTGGAGATCTTCAACACCCGCGGCCAGCTGGTGCGCGTGCTTTCCGACGGCCCCCTGGCCGCCGGCCAACACGTGCTGACCTGGAACGGCCGGACCGACGGCGGTCGCCAGGCGGCTTCGGGAACCTACTTCTACCGCCTCACCTTCGGTGATCAGAGGGTCACCAAGAAGATGTCGCTGGTGAAGTAATCTCTCAACGGGGCTCAAGTCCCGTGGCTGAATCAGGGCCGGTCGAGCGAACGCCATGCGGGATGCTCGATCGGCCCTGCTCTTTACCGAAGGAGACCGTCTTGTCCCGAACCCTGGTGCTGGGTTGGTTGATGTGGTTGGCGATGTGCGTTCCGGCGGCAGGGCAGATCAAGGGCGAGCTCATCGAGGATTTCGAATCCGGGACCCCGGCCCTGGCCGGCTATCCTGATCAGGACCAGGATCCCGGTGATTGGCAGGTGACGACCAGCAATGCCTTCGGCGGCAGCGGGTCGAGTCTGCGCCTGTTCGGCAACACCTGGAAGACCCAGGCGGTCACCCCGGTGGCCGTCGCCGATTCGACTGTCTGGCAAGTGGCCATCCATTGTGAATACCGTGGCGAGATGCAGGCGCTGGGTGTCAGCGATGGCACCAACGAATTGTTCTACACCTTTTTCGGGACCGATTTGCCCGAAGACACCAACTGGTACACCGTCTACCAGGGGGCGTTTCCCCGGAACCAGTGGCACGTGTTCCTGTTGCCCATCGGCCGGGATTGGCAGACCAGGTTCGGCTACCTGCCGGATCTGGACGGGCTGATCTACGTCAACGACGCCGATGGCGGCCCGACGGGCATCATGCTTTTCGACGCCATCAGCGACGTGACGAGCGATCTGCCTCGGGCGCCGTACGCCCGCATACTTTACACCGTCGCCTCTCAGCGAAAAATCAGCGACAAGCTGTTTCAGCTGGCGGTCGACTTCAGGGGCGAGGTGTTCGATCCCGACTCCGAGACCCACACCTGGGCCTGGGATTTCGGCGACAGCACCACCTCCGACCTCCAGAACCCATCGCACGAGTTCCTGGTGCATGCCGACTATCCCTACACGGTGGGGTTGCAGGTCACCGATCCCGACGGACTCGCTGCCGGGGACACCTGCCAGATCACCGTGGCGGAGGGGGATCCGACGGGGCCGCTGACGGTGAACTTCGTCGGCGACGTCTTCACCGGCCGGGGCTACGAGAACAACGGCGGAATCATCGACACCTACGGCGTGGAGGCCCTGTTCGCCCCGACCCTCGACATCTTCGGGAAAGCGGCCGACGTCAACGTGGCCAACCTGGAGGTGTCCTATACCGACCGCGGCACGCCCCATCCCACCAAGAGCGTGGTCTTCCGCAGCCGGCCCGAAAACATGGCAGGGATCGCCTTCGCCGGCGTGGATCTGGTGACGCTGGGCAACAACCACATCATCGACTACGGTGAAATCGGCATGCTCGACACCATTGAAGGCCTTGAGCATTTGAATATCCGCTACAGCGGCGCGGGCTCGTCTGATCACATGGCCCTGCTGCCGACGTTCTGGACCGAAAACGGCGTGCGGATGGGATTTCTGGGCCTCTGCAACCGCACGGGCAGGCAGTGGAACTACCAGCCGTTCCTGGACGCGGGTTTCGACAAGCCCGGTTTTGCTCATCTGCTGCCCGACAATCTGGCCCTTTCCATCGATTACACCCGGCCCCTGTCGGACATCGTTATCGTCCAGACCCACAGCGGCGACGAGTACGAAACCGCACCGCCGCCGGGACTGAAATACGACGGGGGGCTGGCTCCGCCGCCGCCTGTCGAAGCGGCCTACCTCGATCTGGGTGATCCCGACTTCCGGTTCAAGACCGAACCGACTCCCGGGGAACGTCAGTTGCGCCGATTGGCCATCGATCTCGGGGCCGATGTGTTGATCAATCACCATCCCCATGTGCTGCAGGGATTCGAGTCGTATCAGGGCAAGCTCATTGCCCACAGTCTGGGCAATTTCATTTTCGACCTGTACTACACCGAGACCATGCCCACCATGGTGCTGACCCTGGAAATTGAGAAGACGGGCATCACCGGATATCGATTCACGCCCGCCTGGATCAATCACTGGATCCCCGAACCGGCCACCGGTAACCTGGGGCGCGAAATCATCGGTCGCCTGGCGGACTACTCCCGTCCCATGAACGCGGTCGTGGTCCCGATGATGGACACGGGCGAAGCCCGCATCCACCTGAGCCGCGCCGATCTGGATTCGACCCTCACCACCACCGAAGCGACACTTTCGTTGACCGACAACGGCACCTATGCCGTGAGCGCACCGCTGCCCCTGGCCGGTCAGGGCAATCTGTCGCAATTCAGCGGTCTGGTCGGCGGCGGTCCCTGGGAAGTGCGCTGGGGCCGGGAAATTCTCTGGCACGGGGGATTCGAAGACGAGGGCGCCGATCTCTGGGAGGCCAACACCGACGACGAGGCCTTGGTAACCGATGTCGCCCATGGGGGAGGGCGGAGCCTGCGCTTGCGCCGAGCGTCGAACGACGTGGGGCAGACCGGCACCGACCTGGAAAAACACCTGCCCTGTGATCCGGCCAAACAGCACTCGGCGGTGGCCTGGTTCCGTGCCGAAGACGCTCACCAGGGTCGGGTCATGGTCAGGTACTACGACAGTCGTTACTCCGAATCACCGCTGGGCGACTATGATCTGGCCGCCCGTTTCGACGGGTCCACCGAGTGGGTCCGGCAGTGGCGCGATCTGGAAACCCCGAGCAACGGGGTGTATTTCGAGATGCGGGCCGGGCACGAACCGCCCGCCTCCGGCACCGGCTTCAGCTGGTTCGATGATCTGGCGTTCATCGAGTGGGAGCGGTGGGAGCCGGGCGGCAGCGACTTGAAGATTTCAGCCCCCAACAACTATCGCTTCCTTCAGGTCCGCAGCACGGATACCGGCGCGACCTCGGTGATGGTTTCCTACGGCGAAACGGGCTACGGCCCCGGTTCGGTCAGCGGTGTGGCGCCTGAAATTCCCCTCGCCCAGAACTTCGGGCTGCACTGCTTTCCCAATCCCTTCAATCCCCGGGTGACCATTGAACTGGACATGGCGGGCCGGTCCCTCTCCGAGGTGAAAGTGGAGGTCTACGACGTGCGCGGCCGCAAGGTCCGGACCCTGCACGAAGGCCCTTTGCCGGTCGGGATACGCCACGGCTTGACGTGGGACGGGCAGGACGATCGGGGCCGGGCCCTGGCCAGCGGCGTCTATCTGGTCCAGGCCAAAGCCGGCGATCAGCGGGTGGGGCAGAAGGTCACCCTGCTTCGTTGACATCAGGTGAACAGACGAGTTGGCAAGGAGCCCTGTCCTCCGGGCGGGTTCGGCTGCGTGGCGGGCCAGGGCCTGGAAAACCCCCGAACATATTTAAAATATAACATTTGGGGCCCTGGATACCTGAAATTGCAACGTGGTGATTTGATTTGAATTTGTATTTGGTCCAGAATGTTGCCGAGGTGGTGGAAACCCGCTATAAACGGGATTTGTGCCGGAGTGACAATAAATCAAAATGGAGGAGTGCTATGAAACGCTTTCTAATGATTACTGCTGCCCTGATGATAGCCGCAGCCCCGGCCGTGGCCGACATCGTCAGGGTCGAATGCATCGGCGAAGTGGAATTCACCCAGGTCAGCTTCGGGGAATTTGCGGACGTCATTTCCGGTGACCCCGTGATCGCCACCTTCCTGGTGGATTCCGAGGATTACATGGACCACCCGACCTTCGGCGTCCGTGCGTATCCCCTCATCCTGGGTTCCATGGAAGTGACCATCGGCTCAGTGGGCCCCATCGCCATGGTGGATCCGCAGCCCTTCGGCCGCACCGCCTACTTCAACATGCGCAATGCCGACCCCGTGGCCGACGGATTTTTCCTGGATTGCAATACGGACTACGATGTCTGGCCGGTTCAGATCATGGTCCCCGCCAATATCGACCCGTATTTCGGGTTCAAGTGGACCATCGGTTACGAAGGGGACACCTTCGACTCCCTGGACATCGTGGATGCCGTCGGTACCTACGATTTCACCGGTCTGACCAGCTTCTACACCGGACTGATGGATGCTTTCGCCGACGCGATGGGCTTCATCCCGTCGCAGACCATCATTTCCATCGAGACCGTGGCGACCGAGGAAGCCTCCTGGGGTTCCGTGAAATCCCTGTTCCGCTAGATTCTCTCGCCTTCCACCGGCGGCCCCGATTCCCGGGGCCGCCGGAATCAAGACCTTCCCTTGCTTCGGGAGGACTTCATGACCACCCATCCACGCAGTTTTACCCTGGGGTTGATTCTCCTTATGGCTTTCGCCGGGGGAGTGGCCCGGGCCGACTTCTGTCCGGTCGGCCAGGTCTGGCCCGGTTACGATCCCACCTGGGTTGAACCGGGCGTGATAACGGGCCAGGGGCAGACCTTCTATGCCCTGATCGAACCGGGCGACGGCTGCGACTGCCTGTTGGGCTTCCGGGTTTCCACGATCGATTTTTTCATGACTCTTCCCGAAGAGACCCAGTACCCGGTCACCCTGTCGGTGTCCATGGGGCTGAAGGAGGCCGTCCCCGATCCGGAAGGCGCCTTCGATTGGCTGCCCGGTACCGCAGGCTGTGAAACCCCCATTCGTGAATTCGGCATCCCTTTCCACAAATCTTTTGTCGGCTTCGGGATCGCCCTGGAGTGCGACTGCTTTGAAGTGGGAGCGCCCGCGTTCCTCTATTTCACCATCCATTCACAGGTGAATCCGGCCGGAGGGCTCACCACCACCGGCAGTGGCGCTCCGGATGCGGGCCGATTCCTGACCGTCATCGAGGATCAATGGGTGGATCTGGTTGTGCAGGGGACCCTGACTCGCGGGGACCTGGTGGTTTCGGGATTCGCCAGTTGCTGCGAACCGCCGGTGGGCGAGGCCGCCACGGATTGGGGCAGCCTCAAGGCTCTGTACCGCTGAACCTAGTCGACGACCACGACCTTCCGGGTCACGACATCGGATCCCGCCTCAAGATGCACCAGATACATCCCGGACGCGGCCTTGCCGCCCGATCCGGTGGTGCCGTCCCATATCTCCGCATACTGCCCGGCGGCCCGCCGTTCGGAAACCAGGTTACGCACCAACCGTCCGCGGAGGTCGTAGACCGACAGCCGCACCTGGGAATCGTGGAAGGTCGTGAAATCGATGCGGGTGCGGTGGCTGGTGGTAGTGCCGGCCGCCTGCATCACCAGGCCGGTTTCGGCAAGTGGTCCGGAGCCCGGGTCCACGCCGGAAGGGAAGGCCAGTTTCGCCATCCAGACCCCCAGGTCGCCCTGATCCATGCTCATCCAGAGGGCATAGATGACGTCGCCCCTCGAGTCGATGCCGATGTAGTCTCCGAAAAACACGTTGTCCCAGGGCGTGAACGGAGTGTCGCTGACGATCATGTTGTTGAACGTGGCGCCGCCGTCATGGGAGATCGCCACCGAAACCTCGGTGGCGTCGCCGCTGGTGCGGTGACGGTCAAAAAAGACCACGGAAACGGTCCCGGTCAATGGATCGACAGCGACCCAGGGGAAAAACTGTTGGGTCGGGCCGAGGTCGCGATTGACACGCCGAGGCGCTGTCCAGGAGTCCCCCTCATCGTCGCTGGAACAGATGAAGACGTCGGTGTCGTCGCTCCCGTTCCGCTGGTCGGAGAACACCACGTAGATGCGGCCCCGGTAGGGCGACGAACTCAGGTCGCAGACGGTGATGGGCATGCCGTTGCACCGGTAGACTCCCGGGACCACGAAGGCCCAACCGCCGGGTTGGTCGGTGACGAAGATGTCCTCGCCGAAGGTCACTCCCCCATCGTACGAACGGTCGAACAGGACCTGGTCATGGCCCGCCCAGGCCACGTAGACCTGGCCGTCGGGGCCGACCGCGGGGGTGGCTCCTTCGACGGTTTCATCACCGTCACGGCAATCGCCGCCGCGATCGCTGATCCGCACCGGGGGGGACCAGGACTCGCCCTGGTCGACCGAGCGGGAAAACAGGATCCGGGTGCTGTCGGTCGGTGACACGCTGCCGTAGAGGTCGAATTCAGTCCAGGAAATGTAGAGGTTGTTGCGGTAAAAGGAATCGGTCCGGTCGGCGGTCATGATCGATTTGTCCTGATCCTTGGGCGGATTGTGGCCGACCCCCACGCCACCGGACCAGGTCATGCCGCCGTCGGCCGATTTCTGGACGACGATCCGGTCCAGCCAGGATCCGTCCTGGGGATAGGATAGGTGGGAATAGTAGAGGTTGCCGTCGGCATCGAAAACAACACAGGGGTCGCCGGCCACGCCCA
>CBDTUS010000088.1:0-15188 GCA_965363725.1 uncultured bacterium
TTTTTGATCTCTGGGGCCGATCCACCGCCAGACACAATTTCCAAGGCACAACCTACCCCTTCCACCCATCCGGTTGAAAAACACCTGACGATCTCGCCCCAAGTAACTCCTGGGCCAGTCATCATCCGCACCGGCTGGACCTGAGCCCGCCATCATCCCGCTGTTCCGAGCCCGGCCCGGGTGGCGCCATCCGAACACTGCTGATATACTGGAATCAAGACAAAAATAATCCTCTGTTGTCGCCCAGTGGGGGAATTCCTGATCACGGTCCATCCTTGAAGGGAGACCTTGATGGGCACAGCGGAGGCCAAGGGCCTGACTCTCGTCGTGGGTGCGACGGGGAACCTGGGGACCGCCGTGGTGCGCCTTCTCAGGGCCGAAGGCTACCCCGTCCGGGCCATGACCCGGGATCCCGCCCGGGCGTCCCACCTGACCGAACTGGGCGCCCAAGTGTTGACCGCCGACCTGACCAGGCCAGAAAGCCTACCTCCCGCCTGCAAGGGCGTTGATTTTGTCATTGCCGCGGCCCACGCCGCCCTGGAAAAGGGCGCCAACTGCCCTGAGACCGTGGACGGCCAGGGTCATCGGGACCTCATCGACGCGGCGGTAGCCGCGGGCGTCCGGCGGTTCGCCTACGCCGGCGCGGCCGGGGTTGCGGCCGATCACCCGGTCGATTTCTTCCGCTTCAAATTCGCCACCGAGGAATACCTGATGGCCAGCGGCCTGTCCCATGTGATCGTCAGCGGGCCCGCCTTCATGGAGACTCAGCACGAGCTGACCGGAGCGATGATCCGCGACAAGGGCAAGGCCTTCCTCTTCGGGCGCGGCCTGGGTCGAACCAACTATGTATCGGTGGAGGATATGGCACGCTATCTGGTCTGGGGCCTCGAAGACGAGCGCCTGGCGAACCGGACGGTGATCGTCGGGGGACCGGACAACTACACCCAGAACCAAGTTGTCGATCTGTACGAAGCGGTTTGCGGATTCAAGACCAAACGCAGCTACCTGCCTGTGCCCTTGCTACGGACATTGAAATTCGTGGTCGGTCCCTTCCATGCAGTGGCCCGGCGGATCCTGACCGTGGCGACCCTCATTGCCACCTCGGACACCTCGTTCGATGGGAATGAACTCCACGCCGAATTCGGCTGGCGGCCGCGGTCATACGAGGAGTCGGCCAGGCATTGGTTCGAAACCGCGGTGAAGGATTGACGAAAAGAGGCCACTTGTCCAACCGGGATGATCAGCTGACCAGGATTTTTGCTGAAGCCCTTGAGCTGATCCCCAGGGACAGGGAAGAGTTTCTCCGCCAGGCCATCGAGGCGACCCAGGATCTTGCGAATCTGTCATGAGTCTGGTCCCGAAAAAATAATTCTTGTCAGAAAGCAGGAGCTAACTACGCGTATTTAGGCAAAGAGACGGAAGGCATTATTGATCAGAGGAGGGTGATCGGTGATCAAAATAAATAGAATTACCCCGACATTGACGATTCTGGGGGCCGTGTTCGGCGGGGCGATGCCGGCTGCGGGGCAGGCTGCAGGATCCGCGGCGGTTCAGGACTCCACCACCAGCCAGGCGGCTGCCGACAGCACCTGGACGGTGGTTGAGACCATGGTCGTGACCGCTTCCCGCAAGGAGCAGGCCATCGAGGAGGTACCTGCGTCGGTCACGGTCAGGGGCCTGCGAGACATCGAACTCTCTCCGGCCGACAACTATTTCGCGGACGGGCTGCGCACGGTCCCGGGCACCAATGTCTCGCAGACCTCGGCGGCTGACATCTCCATCTCCACGCGGACGGCCACCGGCGTGATTCCCCAGGGGCAGCTGGCCATGGTGGATTACCGCACCGTTTATCAGGACTTCAACGGTTTTGTCCTGTGGGGGACCATTCCCGTCGAGATGGAGGATCTTGACCGGATCGAAGTCGTACGCGGGCCGGGCAGCGCGGTGTGGGGCGCCAACGCCATGCACGGCATCGTCCACCTGGTTTCCAAGGCTCCGCGCGACATGATCGGCACCCGGGTCAAGGTGACCGCGGGAGAGTTGTCCACCTACGCGGCCAATTTCAGCCATGCCGGCGCCGGGCAGAAGGTGGCCTACCGCGTCTCGGGCGGATACAACTTCCAGGGGCCGTTCACGAAACCGACGGGATCGATTCCAGGTTCTGAGGGCCCGCTCAACCCAGGGGGAACCCTTTATCCCGAATATGAAAACCCTGACACCCGCCGGTACCGAATCAACGGCCGGGTCGATGTGGATGTGAAGGAGGAGTCCGTCCTGTCCTTCGCCGGAGGCTATGCCGGGCTGGAAGGGTTGTTCATGAGTCCCGGGGGTCCGGCCACCATGGAGAACGGGACGCTGCAGGCCTTCGGTAAGGTGGACTTTACCCGCCGGGACATGCGGGTGACGGCCTTCATGAACCACGACGCCTACGAGGGCATGTTCCTCAACGGCTCCATCCCCGCGACCCAAAATGACCAGACCTACAACATCGATTTCACCGATACCCGTTACGCGGGTGACCGGCACGCCCTGACGTACGGTGCGAACTACCGCTACAATGTGTACAACAACGACCTGACGCCGAACGGAAATAACCGGACGTCCTACGGCGCTTTCCTCCAGGACGACATCTTCCTTTCCGATTTGCTGCGTTTCGTGGCTGGTGCCCGCTGGGACTACGTCGACAACATGGGCGATGTTATTTCCCCCCGAGCCAGCCTCCTGATTTCTCCGGGACGCCGCCAGCGCTTCCGCTTGTCCTACAACCGGGCGTTCCAGGCGCCGTCGATGCTGCAGAACTACATCGAATTGCCGACCGTGCTTCCGATCACCTTCCCGGATTTCAACAATCCGGGATCCGGCGACTTCGTGACCGTCCCGATTTTCGCCATGTCCTTCGGCAACACGGAGCTGGAGCCCAAGAAGTTGGACGCCTTCGAGATCGGGTGGACGGGGACCTTTGCCGAGCGCCTGACCCTGGATGTTTCCGGCTACTGGAACGAATTCAAGAATGCTTTCCAGACGGTCATTGTTGATACTTATACCGGTTCCAATCCTCCGCCAGGATGGCCCTTCGATCCCGCTTTGCTGGATGGGCCCCTCGCCGGTGCACTTCCCTCGACCTTCGTCATCGAAAATCTGGGTGGATCGACTGAAAGGGGAGTGGAAGTCGGTGGGCTCTTCCAGATCGACAGGGCCTGGTCGGTGTTCGCCAATTATTCCTGGCAGGAAGAGCCGGAACTCACGGGATTTTCGCCCGTGAAGATGCCCGACGGAACCGAGCGTCTCCCGGTGAACACCCCCCCGGAACACCGGTTCAATGTCGGATTCGGTTACGACAGGCCACGGTTTTTCGGCAACGCTTCGGCGGCGTACCAAGCCGAGGCGTTCTGGACCGATGTATCCGATGCCCGGATGTGGGGACCCACCGAATCCTTCACCATGGTCAATGCCAAGGTAGGGGTGCGTTTCCCCCGGCAGGGTCTGGTGGTCTCTGTGAGCGCCCTGAATCTCCTGGACGCCAGGGTTCAACAGCATGTCTGGGGGGATTTCATCGACCGACGGATCATTGCGGAGGTCAGCTACAGGTTCTGAGAAGACCTGGGTGGCGGGACAACGCGGGGACAGGTATACTGAAATTCGGATCAATACTGTCCGGTGTTTTCGGTGTCAGGAGTTCCGCCTTTCATGACTGACGACCACCCGCAAGCCGAAGATCAGGTCGTTTCGATCTTCGCCGAAGCCCTGGATTTGTCGCCCCCCCAGCGGGTGGATTTCCTGGGTCTGGCCTGCCGCGGCGACCGTCAACTTCAGCAACGCGTTCAGGATCTCCTCGAGGCGCTTCCCGACGCCGAGGACTATTTTCGATCCCTGCATCTTGAGGAATCCATGGAGGGCGACCCCACCCTGGTCGTTCCTGCGAAAAAGGATCGCCAGGGTGAGACCATCGGCCATTACCGCCTCGAGGAGATGCTGGGAGCCGGTGGCATGGGGGAAGTCTACCGGGCTGAGGACCTGGTCCTGGGTCGGCCGGCGGCCGTCAAGTTGCTCCGTGGCGGCGTCGCTGGGAACCTGAGGGCTCGGCTTTTGAAGGAGTCCGAGGCCAGCGCCAAAATCGAGCATCCCGCCGTGGCCACGTTCTACGAGCACGGGCGCGCGCGGGGCCTGGACTACCTGGCGATGGAATACGTTCCCGGCGACACGCTCCGGAAAAAACTGCGGCAGGGCGCCCTCGAACCCGACCACGCCCTCGCCCTGGCCGTGGCCCTGCTCGAGGGCCTGGTTCACGCCCATGCCAAGGGCATCATCCATCGCGACATCAAACCCGACAACATCATGGTCACCGCTACGGGGGCCCTCAAGCTCCTGGATTTCGGAATCGCCAAGGAGGTCCACCTTTCCGAGGCAGAGGACGAGGCCTTTCGGACCGCCGCCATGTTGACGGCCCTGACGGGCCACGGCTTCATCGTAGGTACGATGGGTTACATGTCACCTGAACAGCTCCGGGGCGACGTGGTGAGCGAACAGACCGATCTCTTCGCCGTCGGGGCTGTCCTCTACGAGATGCTGGCCGGCGAGCCGGCGTTCCCGGGCATCATCCCCTCGCAACGCATGGCCGCTACCTTGTCGCGTGAAATTCCCCTCCTGGATCTGTCGGGCGTCCATTCCGACATCAACGCGGTTCTGCGGAAGGCCCTAGCCCGGGACTGCGGGGAACGGTACGCCAACGCCGCGGCCTTCCTGCGGGATCTCCGCGACCTGGAAAGCGGCGTCGGTCTGGCCATCCTGCCCAATACCATGGCCATCCTGGACCTGGTGAACCTGTCGGGCCAGGAGGAGGACGACTGGATCGGCACCGGTGTGGCGGAAAGCCTGAGCGCTGACCTGAGGCGTCTTTCGGGGCTCGAAATGGTGCCCCGGAACAAGGTGCTGCGGGTGGCCGCGGCGCACGCCGACGGAGGCGGCGAGCCTGATCCGGTGGCCGTCGGTCTTGACCTCGGCTGCCGGTGGATCCTGTCGGGGACCTGCCAGCGTCTGGGGCCGAGGATCCGCCTGACGGTCCGGTTCGTCGAGGTGGCTACGGGCCGCGATCTGTGGGTTGAAAAATTGGACGGGGAGACCGACAAGTTCTTCGACATGCAGGATCGCCTGGCCAGGATGACCGCGGAAAGCCTCGATCTCGTCCTGCCCGAGGAGAAAGAACGCCAGCAGGACCTTTCCGTCCACGAGTTGTACGCCAAAGCCCGCAAGGTCCTACTGACCCAGCAGCACACCCATATGGTTTTAGCCCAGGAGCAACTTGAAAAAGCCATCGCCATCGATCCGGAATTTGCCCCGGCTTTGGCCGGGCTCGCCGCCATCCATGCGCCCAACAAGTGGTACGCCAGTGCGGATCCCGCTCTTCTGGACGCGTGCGAGGATCTGGCCAGGCGTGCCATCGCCAGCGACCCGGAGTTCTGGGAAAGCTACGTGTGGCTGGGGTACGCCTCCTGGAGAAAAGGAAGATACGAGGAGGGGATCCGGTCCCTGGTCAAGGCCATTGACCTGAATCCGGGTGACCCCATGTCACCCTATTTCCAGGGCTGTATCTACCTGGAGACGGGGCGACTGGAGGAGGCGGTCGGTCGGCTCCAGGAGGCGTACGAGAAGGAGGTGGATTCGGTCTTCGTCCTCAGCTCCCTCGGCTATGCCCACACCCTCCTGAACAACTATGCCGAAGCCGAGTGGGCCTTCAAGCGGGCCATCGACCTGGTCAAGGGAGGGGATCCCTTCCAGTGGGGCGGTCCGATGCAGTTGTTGAGCGCCTGTCTGCTTCAGCAGGGCCGGTTCGAGGAGGCCTGGGACCTTTGCCGGGAACTCCTGGAAACCATGGAGGCCAGCGCCCACGCCATCCGCGGGTTCTGGAGGCTCGGGGGGTTGCTGCTGTTGGCCGAAATCGCCATGGCCCGCCAGGACGGTCCGGCGGCGAAGGTGGCCGTCAACCAGGCTGTGGTCATGCTCGAGGCCCAGCCCGCCGGTCCGACCAAGGGGCACACCATGGTGCAGGCCCTGGCCCGGCGGTCGATGATCGAAGAAAACCGCGAAGATTTTGAGACGGCCCGGACGCTGGAGCAAACGAGGGAGGGGTACAATTTCAGCTGGGGGCCCCGGTATTTCGATGACCACACGTGTTTTGTTCTGGCGCAGGCCGCCCACCACCATGGGGAACAGGAAATGTCGGAGACCTATCTCGCCCGGGCCCGGCAGGCCGGCTGCCGACTTCCCTTCGATCCGTCGGGCTGACCGGCGAGCTTATCCATCAGGATTGATGCTCAGGTCACGGTAGAGCCAAGCCTGGGCGAATTTCCAGTACCGAGCCACGGTGCGGCTGGTCACGCCCAGAACGGCAGCAATTTCCATCTCCTTCAAACCCCCGAAAAACCGCATCTCCACCAGGGAGGCTTTTTCGGGATGTTTCTGGCCCAGGCGGGTCAGACTCTGGTCGAGGGCGAGAAGGTCCATGGTACGGGGCATGGTTTTTGGAGTCACCGCCTCGTCCAGGGTGATTCTCTGGGCGTCCCCGCCCCGCTTCTGAGCGGCCCGTCCCCGGGCATGATCCACCAGGACCCGGCGCATGGCCTTCGAGGCGAGGGCCATGAAATGGGCTTTATTCTGCCAGGCCACCGCATCCTGGCCCGCCATTTTCAGATAGGCCTCGTGGACCAGGGCGGTGGGCTGAAGCGTGTGGTCGGCACGCTCCCGGGCCAGGTGATGATGGGCAAGTTTCTTCAATTCCACGTAGAGGACCGGGAGCAACTCATCGACGGCATGGTCATCACCGCTGGTGATCTGTTCGAGGATGCGGGTGATAGAAGTGGGGTCCATGGGGGACTTCCGGCGTGCTGGGGTGGTTTCAGGAATCGATTTGGGAATCCTAGGCAATACAGGTCGGGTTGTAAATACGGCAATGAGACCAATCAAAGAGGTGACTCGGGCGTGGGCTTCCGTACGCCCACGCCCGGTATCCGGGAAGTGTCACCTCACCAGGGTCAACGACTTGACCTCGGTCTGATTCGCGGCCTTCAAACGTGCGAAGTAGGTTCCCGACGAGACCGCGCGGCCGCGCATGTCCCGCCCGTCCCAGCGGGCTTCGTGAAGACCGGCTTTCAGCGGACCATCCACCAGGGTATTGACCAGGTAACCTCGGACATCGTAGACGCCGAGCACCGCCTGCTGATTCGCAGGCAGGGTGAAACGGATCACCGTGGCGGGGTTGAAGGGGTTGGGCACCGCTCCATGCAGCACCATGGTACGCGGCAACCCCTCCGGAGCGGCGGAAACTTCCGTGTCCAGATTCATCCGGGCCTCGAGGATGAACACCGGATTGGCCGGATCGTCGGAGTCGACCGTCACCTGGGCGGTGCGCACGCCGTCGAGCAACCCCGCGGCGTCAAAGGTGAAGTCCATCTGCTGGTAGGAGCCCAGGGGCATGATGCCGGAGGTCGGGGAAAGGGTCAGCCAGTCGGCGGTCTCGCTCGCCAGCCATGACAGGTCTTCCCCGCCCATGTTGAACAGGTAGCCCGGCGCCGTCACCTGGCCGGGGGTATCAAGATCCACGGCGACGGTCACCGGCGAGATCACCAGTTTGGGGGCGGGGTTGACCAGACCGGGGAAAATCATGTCGTCCACCCAGGCGGCGTCGGCGCCGGCGAATCCGGAGCTGCCCTTCTGGTAGCGCACGCGGATGTGATTGGTGCCCGGGTTCACCGGGAAGGTGGCCTGGGTCCAGTCCATCTCGCCGGACCACTCGCCCACCAGAGCGTTGGCGACGTAGAAACGCAGGAAGTCATCCCCGCTCTCGGAGGAGATCTTGAACCAGAATGTCATTTCCCCGCCCTCGCCGCAGTTCACGTAATTCGCGAGCTGGGAGTACTCTCCATCACCGATCGCACCGGAACGCGCCGCCCAGTCACCGGAGTGGACCTCGTCCCCCTGAACCGTCCAGTCGGCCGCGCCATGGAGCAGCCAGCCGAATGAACTGAAGTCACCGCTCTCGAACCCTTCGGAGTTGCCGGCGTTGAGAAAGAGGTCGAGGTCGAGATCCTGGTGGAAGGGTATGGTCTGGGTGAGATGACCCTCGACGCCGGCTGTCGTGGTCAGCACGTAATCGGTGCCCATGGGCAACGAGACTGCGTACTGGCCGAACTCATCGGCGGAGACCGGAGATTCCGGAACGTTTTCAATGTTTATGCCCGCGTTGGCCGCCGGGGTGCCCCCGTCGACGGGATTGGCGCCCGGCAAGAATACGGTGCCGCTGACGGTGACCCGGGGCTGCAAGGAGAGGACCAGGTCCTGGACGAGGGTTTCGTTCTCGGCCACGGTCACGGACTGGTTCAGGACCGCGTAACTGTAGGCGGTCGCCTCGAGGGATTGCGCTCCGACAGGGAGCCTGAAGGTGTAGAATCCCGTCTCATCGGAAATGGCGGTCCAGTAACTTCCAGGCACCTGGACCAAGGTCCCGGGGACCGGGTCGCTGGTGACCGCATCGAGGACGTAACCCTCGACATTCCCGAAACCGTCCATGACCTGCGTGACGGCCTCGTAGGCGTCCACGATTCCGTGGCCGTAGTTGTTGTCCTCGCCGGGAGCACCCAGGTCACTGCAGGTGCCCATGAGGACTTCCTTGATGGTGATCACGTCGGCGTCGGGGTTGGCGGCGCGCATCAAGGCCACCACGCCGCAGACATGGGGTGTGGCCATGGAGGTGCCGCTCAGGTAGGCATAACCGCCGCCCGGTGCGGCGCTGTAGATGTCCACGCCCGGTGCCGACACTTCGGGCTTGATCCGGTATTCCTCGGGACCACAGGCGGGGCCCGCCGGACCGCGGCTGGAAAAATTGGCGATGGCAAACGGAGGATCGTACTCGGTGGCGCCTACGGAAAAGCAGTTGGTGGGGCTCGTGGCCCGGTCCGCCGGTGAGCGCAGGGAGGTGGGCATGGCGCCCTCGTTGCCGGCGGCGAAAACGAGAACCGGACCCGCGGCCTCGCAGGCGTCGATGACATCCCACCAGTAGCTGTAGCACTGGGGATAGCCCAGTCCCGTGTGCACGCCCCAGGAGTTCTGCACGACGTCCGGGACGTCATCCATTGTCAAGGGGTCCCCGTCCGGATCGGTGAACCACTCGAAGCAGGCGATGATGTCCTCCGGAAACTCGATACCGAGGCCCTGATTGATGGGGTTGGCGGCGATCCACTCGGCCGCCGGGGCGACACCGATCGTGTCGCCAGTTGCCAGGCCCGTCATGGTGCCGGTGCAATGGGTTCCGTGTCCGTCGTCGTCGTAGGGGAACTGGGTGGTGTCGGAGATCACGTCAAACCAGCATTCCTGCCAGGGGGCGTGGAGGCCCCGCCAGCGGTCGGCGAGAGCTGGGTGGGTACCGTCGACGCCCGTGTCCAGGCTGCCGATGAGAGTGCCTTCACCGCGGTTACCCAGTTCTTCCCAGACGCGGCGGGTGCCGATGCTGACGACCCCGGGAGTGATGCCGATCCCCAGGGCGTCGCGGTCGCCGGCCGGAACACTCCGCCGGGAAACCGGTTCGATGAGCTCCACCCGCAGATCGGGTTCGACGACCTCGACGTCGCTGCGCGCGGCGAGGCTGCGGATCATGTCCTCGTCGGCTTTCACCCGCACGGCGTTGATGATCCAGTAGGCGCGGTACTCCAGAACCCGTCCGCTGCTTTTGGCATTTCCGAGGTCGGACACCAGATCGGCCTGGGCGGCACCAGCAGCGGCACGCAAGCTCTCGACCACGATCCGGTGGCGAGTTGCCAGCGGGGCCTTCTCCTCATGGAGACTGAGGTCAAGGGCCTTGATGTCGATGCCGTCACGCAGGACCACCAGAACCGTCATGGGCTCGGCGTCGTCATTCCCGGCCATCTGGGCGGCCAGGGCCGGGGAAATCTCACCGGCACTCACGGGGCCGGCAGCATTGGCGAACAAAAACAGCCAAATCAGGGCATGGAGCTGACGCATGGGAGATCCTCGCTTGAAAACTGAGGGGAAAGCCGGCGATTCAACCTACGGGCGGGCAGTTGAGAGACCCGACTGAATTTCATCCGTATTGAACCACAAATTGTCTCCCCTGGGGGCAAGTTTCACCCGGTCGGCAATATTTTTTCGAAGGTCTCTGGACTGGCGGACCGGCTCACCGTTACCTTGTGGATCAGTTTGAAGGACCCCATCATCCCTGGAGAGAGCATGTCCGTGCCGCCTGCCAGCCAACCCATGTTTCAGCGCGCCAGCGGCGTTCTGCTACACCCGACCAGCCTGCCGGGTCCCGACGGCATCGGGGATCTGGGGGAATCCGCCTATCGCTTCGTGGACTGGCTGGAGCAATGCGGGCAAAGTCTGTGGCAGATTCTTCCCTTGGGACCCACGAGTTTCGGCGATTCCCCCTACCAGACCCTGTCGGCTTTCGCGGGCAATCCCCTGCTGATCAGCTGCGACCGGCTGGTCACCGACGGTTGGCTGCTGGCCGACGACCTGACGGCTCGGCCTCGCGGGGATGAACAGCGGGTGGATTTTGGCGCGGTCATTTCCTGGAAGACGAAACTCCTGGACCGGGCCTGGACGGTTTTCCTGGACCGGGCGTCCCGGTCCCACTGGGCGGAATTTGACCGCTGGTGCGAGGGGCAGGTCTGGCTCGATGATTTCGCCCTGTTCATGGCGTTGAAGGAAGACCAGGAGGGCCGGCCCTGGACCGGGTGGGCGGCCGATCTGGCCCAGCGCAAACCGGAGGCGCTGGCCGCGGCGTCTGCCCGGTTGGGCAAGAGCATCGCCGCCCAGAAATTCCGCCAGTGGCTCTTTTTTAAACAGTGGCAGGAGCTCAAGGGCTATGCCATGGCGCGCGGGATCCGGTTGATCGGGGACATCCCCATCTTCGTGGCCCACGACAGCAGCGACGTCTGGGCCCGGCCCGACCTCTTCCAACTGGATGCCCAGGGCCAGCCGACCGGCGTGGCGGGCGTGCCCCCCGACTATTTCAGCAAGACGGGCCAGCTGTGGGGCAATCCCCTGTATGACTGGGACCGTCTGAAGCAGGATGACTACCGCTGGTGGGTCGACCGGGTGAAGGCCTGCCTGGAAACGGTGGACCTGGTTCGCGTGGACCATTTTCGGGGTTTCGAGGCCTACTGGGAAGTGCCTGCTGGCGAAAAGACCGCGGAAAACGGAAAGTGGGTCCCCGGACCGGGTGAGGATTTTTTCCGGGTGCTGAAGCGGGAACTGGGGGATCAGCTGCCGGTGATTGCCGAGGATCTGGGCGTCATCACCCCGGCGGTGGAAATATTGCGCGATGCCTTCGACCTTCCCGGCATGAAGGTGCTGCAATTTGCCTGGAGCGGCCCGGACAACGTGTTCCTTCCCCACGAACACGTGAAAAACTGCGTGGTCTATTCCGGAACCCACGACAACGACCCCACCTGCGGCTGGTGGCAGCACCTGGCCGATTCGGCCACCAGGGAACTGGTCGCCGAATACACCGGCTGCTCGACGGACGAGCCCCATTGGGCCCTTATCCGCCTAGGCATGATGTCGGTGGCCCACACCTTCATCGCCACCATGCAGGACGTCCTGGGTCTGGGCCGTGAAGCCCGCATGAATCTCCCTGGTGAAGGGGTGGGCAACTGGAACTGGCGCATGCCCCGCGACGCCTGGATCGATCCGGCCGGCGACCGTCTGGCCCGGCTCACCTGGCTCTACCGCCGTCGGCCTGACCAGGCCGATTCCCGGCACGAGGATCCTGCTCCCCCGGCAGAAGGAAAATTCGCTTGAACATCGCCCAAAGGGTTTCCGGGGATTTCCGACGCCTGCTTCTGGCCACCATGTTCTTCGGGGCCACCAGCGGCATCTTCCTGTCCACGCTGAACAACTACCTGTCCGAGGTGCACGGATTCGACGCCAGCAACCGCGGCTGGCTGGAGTTTCCCCGGGAGCTGCCGGGATTTTTGATCTTCATCGTGATGGGTTTTCTGCTGTCCCACATGCGGGAAAGCAGGATCGCCGCCCTGGCCATGGTGGCCACCTCGCTGGGGGCGTTGGGGCTGGGTTACCTTTCGCCGGGCGTGGTGCTTCTGGTGGCCTGGATCGTGGTCTGGTCCATGGGTGACCATATCATTTTCGCCGTGGAAGGACCGCTTGGTTTGAAGCTGGCCAAGCGGGGCGGCGAAGGCCGGCGCCTGGGGCAGCTGGGCGGCGCGCGCAACCTGGGCGTGATCATCGGCGTGGGCAGCGTCTGGCTCCTGGCCAAGTTCATCGGCGACCGGTACGACCTCTTCTACCTGGTGGCGGCCGTCAGCGCCGCGATCGCGGGTGTTCTCTACTACCAGCTGGACATCGGCAAGCAGGATGCGCCCAGCCGGCGGCTGGTCTACCGGCGTGAGTACCACATCTTCTACGCCATCAGCGCCCTGTTCGGCATCCGTAAGCAGATCTTCCTGGTCTTCGGCACCTGGGTGCTGGTGTCGCTGCACGGGGTGCCGGTATCGACCATTGCGCTGCTCTATTTCCTCGCTTCGGCCCTGGGTGTGTTGCTGCGGCCGTTGCTGGGGGACGTGATCGACTGGCTGGGGGAACGCAAGGTCCTGGCCACGGACGAGATCATGCTCGTGGTGGTGTGTATGGTCTACGCCTTCGCTTCGGATGTGTTTTCCGCGCCCTGGGATCTGCGGGTTCTCTACGGGGCCTACATGCTGGACCACATCCTTTTCGCCCTGCGGGTGGCCCGCACCACCTACCTCAAGAAGATCGCGGTCGATCCCGCCGACATCACGCCGACCATCTCTCTGGGCATCACCATCGATCATGTGGTGGCCATGAGTCTGCCGGTGCTGTCGGGCTTCATCTGGGAACGCTACGGCCACGAGTGGGTCTTCGTCCTGGCGGCGGCCATCGCCCTGGGCGGGTTCTTCATCTGCCTGCAGATCCGGGTCCCCGAGCAGGAGGCCTGACCGGTGGGGCCGTGGACGGAAATCATCGGCTACGCCGGGTCCCTTCTGGTGGCGGTCTCCCTGATGATGAGTTCCCTGGCCAAGCTGCGCTGGATCAACCTGGCCGGCGCCCTGGCCTTCGCCGTCTACGGCTGGATCGTGGGGGCCTATCCGGTCCTGGCGGTCAACGGATTCATCGTGCTGGTCAACGCCTTTTACCTGAGGCGCATGGGCCGCACCCGCGACTACTTCTCCCTGATGTCCATCAACCGTCTGGACAACAAGTATCTCCAGACCTTCCTGGACTTCCACCATAAGGACATCGAAAAGTTTTTCCCGGGCTTCGACCTCGCAGATCTCGGGGAACCCCGGGTGACATTTATCCTGCGGAACGTCAATCCGGCGGGACTGGTGGTCTTCGAAGAAAGTGCGCAGGAAGTCCACGTCCACCTGGACTATGTCCTGCCCAGTTACCGGGACCTGCGCTGCGCCCGGTTTTTCCTGGAAAATATGGCACCAATCTGGCGGGCCAGGGGTATCAGGAAAGTCCTGAGCCGGGCCACCGGCGGCGTGCACCGGGACTATCTCAAGCGGCTGGGGTTCCGCCGCTCCCGGCCGGTGGACGGGCCCTGGTTCGAAAGATCCCTGGACTGAAGGCCCCGCCGGCGACCGTTTCGCGTCGGGAAAACTGGCCTCCAGGGCGATCAGACATCATCTTGTCCCCGTAGGGCGGGGATTTTGCGTATCCGGAAAGGTTGACGACGCCACATGTTCCAACGTATCGGCATCGGGCTGATTTTGCTGGCTGTTCTCGGATTGTCTGCCTGCGGCGATTCGGAGAAGTCGGTCGTGCCCATCGTCACCAACCCCTTCGAAGGGGCCACGGTCGGCACCGATTCCACTTTTGAAATCGCTACCTGGAACCTGGAGAATTTCGCCAAGAAGGACGAGGCCACGGTGGCCGCGGTGATCCAGGCCGTCGAAGCGATGGACCTGGACGTCATCGCACTGCAGGAACTCAGCAGCACCACGGAGTTCACGGCCCTGGTGGACGGTCTGGACGGCTATGACGGGATCAAGGCGAACAGTCACCGCTACATCAACCTGGGTTTCCTTTACAAGAACACAGGTAGGCTAAGCGTTGACACTTTCTACGAAATCCTGGCGGATCTGGGCTGGCCCGATCCCCTGGACCGAAATCCCTTTGTCCTGTCCGGGAGTTTCGACGGCAAACCCTTCGTGGTGATCAACAACCACTACTGGTGCTGCGGAAACGGATTTGTCGACGAGAACGATCCCGAGGACCGGGAATTCCTGCGGCTGCGGGCGAGCGAGGCCTTGGACGAGTATATCAGCACCAATTTCGCAGGGCAGCGGGTGATCCTGGTGGGGGATCTCAACGACGAGTTGACCGACAGTGCGGCCAACAACGTCTTCCAGCCCTTCCTGGACGCCCCGGAGGTCTATCGTTTCGTGGACATGGACATCGCCACCGGGCCTGCGACGGGCTGGTCCTTCCCGGGGTACCCCAGCCACCTGGACCACATCCTGATCACCCAGCCGATGTTCGAGGCTTACGAGAAGAGCGAGACCCTGGTACAGGTGGTCCCCTTGCACCTGTTCCTGCACAACGGCCTGAGCGATTTTGATCCGCTGATCAGCGACCACCTGCCCGTGGTTCTGAAGCTGGAACTCTAGGGCCGATTATCCCAGCAGTTCGTCGAAGATTTCCTGGTTGAAACCCACCAACACGGTCTTGCCGCGCACGATGGTGGGGGCCCGCAGGTTGCCCGTGGTTCCGAGCATGGCCCCCAGGAGTTCGTCCTTGGCCGGCGGGTTCTTCTTCATGTCGAAATCCGACACCTTCCTGCCCTTCATCACGATGATCCGGCTGGCGGACTTCGCCAGCTCGAGGGCCTTGTCGGCGCCCAGCTTTTTCGAGGCGCTGGTCTCTTCCTTGATGTCCAGGTCGTTGTTCGCAAGGAACCCCTGCGATCTTCCACAACTCGTTCAGCCCTTCCGGTGGTAGTACCAGTCGACGCGCTTGGCCATTTTCTACTCCCTGTTTGAGGTCCGATCACCGGCTTCCGGGGCCGATATTAGCGGGAAAGGGGCGGATGGCAAGTCCCTTTGGAGCACCCCGATGGGGAAATAGTGAAAATTGATACAAGGATTGCAGAACCGAAAACATTATCACAGAGATCTCGGATTCTTAATTTATAG
>CBDTUS010000089.1:0-15115 GCA_965363725.1 uncultured bacterium
TCCTTGTTGTCGCCGCGGGGCGGATAGTAGTTGATCCGCACCTTGTGGTAGAGGTTGCCGTAAAGGTCGGGGTAGAGTTCCGGCTGCAGGATCGTGTCCAGCACGCTGAGTTTGGACTCTTCCTTGGTCTTGAAGGATTCCGGATCGTCCAGGACTTCGCCGTCCCGGTTGCCCAGGATGTTGGTGGAGAACCAGCCGGCGATTCCCAGCTGACGGGCCTTGAAGCCAGGGGCCAGGATGGTCTTCATCAGGGTCTGCCCGGTCTTGAAATCCTTGCCGCAAAGGCCGACTCGGTTTTCCTTGGCCAGTTCCTCGAGGGCGGGAACATCGGCGCTCAGGTTCGGCGCACCGTTGGCGTAGGGGATGCCCGACTTGATCGCCGCGTAGGCGTAGATCATGCTCGGGGGAATGTCGATGTGGTCCTCGCGCAGTCCCTTTTCGAACGCGGCCAGCGTCTCATGGATGGCGGTCTTCTTCATGAAGATCTCGGTCGAGCCGCACCAGACCATGACCAGCCGGTCGCAGCCGTTCTCCTTCTTGAAGTTCTCCATGTCCTGCATGAGGGCTTCGGCCATTTCCATCTTGGTGCCGGTCTTGACGTGAGTGCCCTCGAGCTTTTTCACGTAGTACTGGTCGAAGACGGCCTTCATGGGCTTGATCTTCTCGAGTTGGGGCTTCAGCTGGTCCAGCAGTTCCTTTTCCAGGACGCCGGCATTGACGGCCGCGTCGTAGACCGAATCGTCAAAGATATCCCAACCGCCGAAGGCGATGTCGTCGAGGCCGGCCAGGGGAACAAAATTGCGAACCAGGGGCTGACGGCCTTCGGTACGTTTGCCGAGGCGGATGTGGCTCATCTGAGTGAAACTGCCGATGGGCAGGCGCAGGCCTTCCCGGATCGCATGGACACCGGCGATGAAAGTGGTGGAGACCGCGCCCATGCCGGGGGTCAGTACGCCCAGTTTGCCGGTGGCGGGTTTGATGTTCAGCTTGTCAGCCATTGGTTCAAGCTCCTCTCGAATTATTCCGTGATTGCGAACGTATTCCGGAGTGATTTCCGGATCAGTCAGGAACATTTCTGCACATATCGGGAAATTGCTCTTGAGTGATCCGGGTCAGGATATTTTAGGATTAGCAAGGTCATAAGGCAAAAGAAATATTGGGTTTTCGAAGACCTGAAGGCCGTCTCCAGGGTGGGAGTTCCGTGGGGCTGAAGGCCCAAAGTGGTGGAGTATCACCAAACTATCCCCTTTTGTATATTCTTTATGCGCTTATTCGATTGTTTTTAAATTTTAACCACGAAAAAAAAACAGATTGGGGGGTGGACATTACCTAAAATCATGTGTTATCATGGCTCTCCACTCGATCAGTTTCGGCTGATCTCCATACAAACCGATGCAACCGAAAGGGACAAATGGTTCCAAGCTAACGCGTTTTTTGTCTTTCAGTCCCATAAACATCTAAACTTTGCCCCTTGGCAAAGGGAGAATGTGCACCATGAAGGAAGACGCGGCAGCTTATGCGGTTGTTGACGGCGAGTACGCTGTCACTTCTCCAAAGCTATTCATCCCCGCGGATACCACACGCTATTTCGGCGTCCAGGGTCGGTTCAAGCGAGCCTTCGACCTGCTGGTGGCGTTTGCGATGCTCGTTGTGGTTTCGCCCGTGATGCTGGTGATCGCCCTGGTGATCAAGAAATCCAGCCCCGGACCGGTCCTGTTCGCCCAGGAGAGGTTGGGGAAGGATGGAAGGCCCTTCAAGTTCTACAAATTCCGCTCCATGGAGCACAACAGCGACGACGCCATCCACCGGCAGTTCGTGGCCATGTTCATCGGTGGTGACGACGACGGCTGCACCGATACGAACGCGGGAGACCAGGTCTTCAAGATGAAGATCGATCCCCGCGTTACCCGGATCGGCAGCCTCCTGCGCCGGACCTCCCTGGACGAACTTCCCCAGCTGTTCAATATCCTCAAGGGCGAGATGTCCCTGGTCGGTCCCCGGCCCCCCATCGCCTATGAGATAGAAAACTACATGCCCTGGCACATGGAACGTCTGAAGGCCGTCCCCGGCCTGACGGGTCTGTGGCAGGTCAGCGGCCGCAGCAGGGTCTCCTTCGAGGAGATGGTGCGGCTGGACATCCGCTACATCAACACCTGGTCGCCCTGGCAGGACTTCAAGATCCTGCTGAAGACCATACCGGTCGTTTTCCAGGGCACCGGCGGATACTAGCGGCGGCAGTTTCGCGAACCAGCGGGGCTGCCGGGACAGCGATCCTTCCCCGACCGTTCCGGGGACATTTTCACCAAGCTGCCAGGAACCTGTTGGGGTTTAAAGCCTGGCCTCTTTGCGCCGATATTCAGGGAGTGGTTCCGCCAGGAAATCCCTGCCCGGATATCGATCACTCGTCCAATGAAAGCGAGCCGGAAATGACAGGAATCGGTGTGATCGGATGCGGGTACTGGGGACCCAACCTGATCCGTAACTTCAACAGCCAGCCCGAGGCCGACGTGATCGCCATTTCCGATCTCGATTCCTCCAGACTGGACAAGGTGGGGCTTCTATACCCCAGCACCCGCAAGACCACCGACTACCGTGACCTCATCAGCGATCCCAAGGTCGAAGCGGTGGTGGTGGCCACGCCCATGTCCACCCATTTCGAGCTCGGTATGGAGGCCCTCGAGGCCGGCAAGCACCTGTTCATCGAAAAGCCGATGGCGACCAACAGCGACGATTGCCGCACCCTGATCAGGACTGCGGCGGAGCGTGACCTGAAACTGATGGTCGGCCACACCTTCGTCTATTCGCCGCCGGTGCGGATGATCAAGACCCTGCTCGACGACGGTGAGCTGGGGGACATCTACTACGTCAATATCTCGCGGGTGAACCTGGGCATCTTCCAGAAGGACGCCAACGTCATCTGGGACCTTGCGCCCCACGACGTGGCCATGCTCAACTTCCTGTTCGGCGCCGAGCCCGTGGCCGTCAGCGCCACCGGCCATTGCTATGTCCAGAAAGAACTGGGCATCGAGGACGTGGCTTTCGTGACCCTCGAATATCCCGGCGGCAAGCTGGTGCACATCCATGTCAGCTGGCTGGATCCGAACAAGATCCGGACTTGTACTTTTGTAGGCAGCCACAAGATGCTGGTGTATGATGACGTCTCACCCTCGGAAAAAATCCGCGTCTACGACAAGGGCGTGGATGTGCAGCCGCACTACGAGGATTTCGGTGAGTTCCAGTTGCTGTACCGTTCCGGAGACGTCTTTCTGCCGCACGTCGACACCTACGAGCCGCTGAAGGCCGAGGCCGCCCATTTTCTGGACATGATCCAGGACAAGGTGGTCTGCCAGAGCGACGGCACCCATGGCCTGAAGGTCGTTGAGGTGCTCGAGGCGGCCTGCCAGTCTCTCAAGGAAGACGGCCGGCGCATCGCCCTGGAGCTCATCGCCTGACCTGGAACGGGAAAGGCGGGGCATACTTGGCTTCCAGAATTGCTCACAAAACAGCTTCCAAACCCATACGTGTGGCCATGATCGGCCAGAAGGGGTACCCGCCCATCCACGGTGGGATCGAAAAGCATGTGGCCGAACTGGCGGCCAGGCTGCCGGGTCTGGGTTGCGAAGTCGATATCTACAGTCGTCCCCACTACAGCTCGGCCCAGGGGCCCAGTGATCTGCCGGGGGTTCGAGTCCGGAAGCTTCCCAGTATCCCCACCAAGCATCTGGACGCCATCACCCATTCGATGCTGGCCACGGGCCACACCCTGTTCCAGGATGCCGATGTGGTGCACTACCATGCCCTCGGACCCGGACTGCTGTCGGGCTTGCCGCGCTGGCTGCTGCGTCGTCCTACGGTGGTGACGGTGCACGGCCTGGACTGGCAACGAGACAAGTGGGGGACTTTCGCCAGCTGGGTCCTGCGTCTGGGGGAATCGGGGAGCGTCGGTCTGCCGGATCGGACGATCGTCGTTTCGCGTGCCCTGCGGGATCATTTCCTGGAACAGCACAAAAAGGTCACGACCTATATCCCCAACGGAATCGCGCCGCCGGTGTACCTCGAACCGAACCTGATTCGCGAGCAGGGAATCGCCAAGGAGTACGTCCTTTTCGTGGGCCGACTGGTACCGGAAAAAGGCTGCCATCTGTTGCTCGAGGCCTGGCGCAATCTGCCGGCGGCCGTGCGCGACAAGTTCGACCTGGTGATTGCCGGCGACGCCGGATTCACTCCCGGATACGTGGAAAAGCTGAAGGCAAGTGCGCCGAAGGGGGTCCGGTTTCTCGGTTATGTGCATGGGCCCATCCTGGAGGAACTATACACCAACGCCTCGTTGGTGGTGCTGCCCTCGACCCTGGAGGGATTGTCGATCACCCTGCTCGAGGGCATGAGTTACGGCATCTGCTGTCTGGTCAGCGATATCCCTCCCAATATCGAGGCCTCGGCCGGCGACGCCGTCTTGTTTGAAAGCGGAAACTCCCGGGATCTGGGGGATAAGGTCGTTTCCCTGCTAAATGATCCCCAGCTCAGGGCTCGCATGGGGGCCGCCGGTCAGATCCGGGCCATCGAGAACTATTCCTGGGATAGGGTGGCCGCGATGACGGCGGATCTGTACCGGGAAATGGTTCCCGAATAAGGCGAAAGGGCCCAATTTGAATTTGACAAAACCGGGGCTATTCATTATTTCTTCATAACCTTTCGAGCGGGCATAGCTCAGCTGGTAGAGCACTACCTTGCCAAGGTAGCTGTCGCGAGTTCGAGTCTCGTTGCCCGCTCCATTTAACAGCTTACCGAACCGGGTGAATTCTACCAGCTCTCGGTTTCAAGTTTGTTGCCAAGAACCCGACGCCAAATGCGTTGGGTTCTTTGTTTTTGCAGGGCGACTTGGGGCAGGGATTCCGGACTACTTCTGAAGACCTTAGCCGCAGATGGTTCTCAGTGTCCCCGGATTGACGGGTGGGCGGGCATCCGTACGCCCCGACATCACTTGGAGGGGCGCTCCCTTTCGTGTCCGGCCCATTTGACATCCCTGCGGCGATGAAACATAATTACCGGTCACGGAGGCGGCATAGCCAAGTGGTTAAGGCGACGGTCTGCAAAATCGTTACCCCCGGTTCGACTCCGGGTGCCGCCTCCAATTCCTATAAATCCGACCGACGGCTGACTTTTGGGCCCCGGTCGTTTTTTTTGACCTCACCCCGGGATTGACACAAGGGGGCAGGCTGGCCATTATCCAACCCACCGGGTCAGCTCGGTGCCGGGATGGCGAAATTGGTAGACGCAAGGGACTTAAAATCCCTCGGAGCGTTGCTCCGTGCCGGTTCGATTCCGGCTCCCGGCACCACGGTTCAATCGGCGCACTGCGCCACGGGACATTTTTATTGAAGGGGGCGCCTTGCGTCTGGCCTTTCTATCCATCGGACGCCACATCCACACCGAGCGCTGGATCCGCTGGTTCAGCGAGCGCGGGCATGAGTGCCATCTGCTGACGGTGCAGCCGGGTCCCGTCGAAGGGGTCACGGTCCACGACATCAGGTCAGGCATCGGGCCCAAGCCCCTGCGCTACGGGTTGACTCTGCTCAAGGTCCGGAAGCTCCTCAAGGAGATCCAGCCGGATCTGCTCAATACCCATTTTTTGACGGGCTACGGATACTGGGGCCGGTTCAGCGGTTTTCATCCCAACGTGCAGACGGTCTGGGGCGACGATGTCTATGTCACCCCTTTCGAGAACGGGATCAAGAATCGTCTGGCCCGCCAGGCCCTTACCGATTGCGACGCGTTGACGGGGGACTCCATCGACATCCTCGAGGTGGCCGCCGGGCTGGGAGCGGATCCCGCTCGGAGTTTCAGGGTGCTGTGGGGAGTCGATTTCGAGGTCTTTGGTCCCGGCGATGCCAGGAGTTGGCGGCAGTCTCACGGCTTCAACGACGAACACATCCTGTATTTTTCGCCCCGCAGCTATTCCCAGCCCTACTACAACATCGACACCGTGATCGAGGCCGCCGCCAAGGTCAAAGCCCGGGATCCAAGGGCCCGTTTCCTGTTCGCCGGCTATGAGGGGGACCCGGAACCGTTCCGGGCCAAAGCTGCCGCCGCCGGGATCGAGGATGTGATGGCCATGGTGGGACGCCTGCCTCACGGGGAATTCGCCACCGCTCTGCGGGCTTGTGACGTCTTCATCTCCGTGCCCTCGGTGGACGCAACGGCGGTCAGCCTGCTCGAGGCCATGGCCTGCGGTTGCGGAATCATCATTTCCAGCCTGCCGTCATCTCTGGAATGGATCACCGACAATTCCTCGGGGCTGGTGGTGGCTCCCCGGGATGCTGAAGCCCTGGCCGCCGCCATGATGCGGTTTGCGAATGAGCCGGAATTCCGTGACGCGGCCGGCCGGGCTGCCTTGGCCGAAGCCCACCGGGTAGCGGGCTTTGAGACCAACATGAAATACGTCGGTGCGATATTCGAACACCTGGCCAACGGCGGTCCTCTGCCTGTGGAAGTCAGCTTGGCCCGGCTGGCCGGAAACGAGGGCGGGGCGGACAAATGAAATTGTCCGTGGTCATTCCCACCCACAACAAGGTCGAACTCCTGGAGCGGACCCTCGTCGCTTTGACCCATCAGGATCTGGATTCCGCCGACACCTGGGAAGTGGTGGTGGTCGATGATGGGAGCTCCGACGGGACCGCGGACTTCCTGGAGAAGAGGTGCACCCTGGGTGACCTGCCCCTGGTGGTGGTGTCCCCGCCGGCCAACGTGGGGCGGGCGCGGGCCCGCAACCTGGGGGCCCGCAGTGCGCGGGGAAACTGGATCCTGTTCCTGGACGATGATATCGTGGCGCCACCGGGTCTGCTGCGCGGCCATCTGGAAATCCTGGAGAAGGATCCGAACTTCGGCACCATTGGATACGCGGTGACCGAGCCCGGCCTGATCGACGGACCCCATTTCCATTATCTGGATTCCCGGGGTGTGGCCCGCCTGGGGCCCGGTCCCGCCCCGGCGCGTTTTTTCGTCACCCAGAATGCCGCGGTTGCCCGCCGGGCATTTCTGGCGGTCGACGGTTTCGACGAGGATTTTTCCTCCTATGGTTTCGAGGACATGGAGGTCGCTTTCCGTTTGGAGGAAAAGGCCGGAGTCCGGTTCCAGGCCCTGGTGGCGCCGGTGCCGGTTCATGTACATCACCATACCCTCTATCAGTACCTGGCCAAGAAAGTCGAATGCGGCCGCCACTCGCTGCCCCACCTGGCACGTTTGCATCCCGGCCGGATCCGGGAAATGAGTCTCCAGTACGTGGTGGATATTCCTGCCAGCGGTCCCCTTTCCCTGTCTGAGCGTGTGTTGAGATGGATCACAGGATCGGCCCCGGGCAGGGGCCTTCCATCCCTGATGGCCGTCTGGCCCTCCGGCTCGGGTCAACGGCCCCTGTTGTCCGCCCTGTATTTCAGGTTGATGAACCTGACCGTTTTGAGCTGTTTCCGGCAGGGCGTCCTGGAAAATTATCCCGACAATTAAGTTGTGACACTCGCTCTTAATGGGGCCTGATTGGCAGACAGTTCTGCCATTGTGGCGCAGTCAGGGAGTTGAGGCCCATGCTCCAGGAGGAGCCCTTTATTCTTGGGTCGACATAAATAACTTTCGTAAAACAAGTTATAAGATTTTTTCTGAAATTGATAACCGGGCACGCCCCTTGTAATAGGCCCTGTGAGCAAATCCGTCATACAACCCTCATAAATGGAGATAATCATGGGTAAGATCATTGGTATCGATCTGGGTACGACCAACAGCGTGGTTGCCGTCATGGAAGGCGGAGAACCCAAAGTCATCCAGAACAAGGAAGGCAACCGCACGACGCCCAGCGTGGTGGCCTGGAACAAGAACGGCGAACGCCTGGTCGGGCTGCTGGCCAAGCGGCAGGCGGTGACCAATCCGTCGGACACCGTCTATTCCATCAAGCGATTCATGGGCCGGCGCTTCGACGAGGTTTCGACCGAAATGACCGAGGTTCCCTACAAGGTGACCAAGGACGCCAGCGGTGACGTGAGAGTCAAGACCAGCCACGGAGAGTTTTCGCCGCCGGAAATTTCGGCGCAGATCCTCAGGACCCTCAAGGAAACCGCGGAGGAGTACCTGGGCGAGACCGTGACCGACGCGGTCGTCACGGTGCCCGCCTACTTCAACGACAGCCAGCGCCAGGCCACCAAGGACGCCGGTAAGATTGCCGGGCTGGAAGTCAAACGGATCATCAACGAACCCACCGCCGCCGCCCTGGCCTACGGCCTGGAGCGCAAGGGTGAAGAGACCATCGCCGTGTTCGATCTCGGTGGCGGTACCTTCGACATCTCCATCCTGGAGATCGTCGACGGGGTCTTCTCCGTCCTGGCCACCAACGGCGATACGCACCTGGGCGGGGACGACTTCGATCAGCGCATCATCGACCACCTGGTGGACACCTTCATCAAGCAGGAGGGCATCGACCTGAGCAAGGATCCGATGGCCCTGCAGAGGTTGAAAGAAGCGGCCGAACTGGCCAAGCGCGAGCTGAGCACATCGACCCAGACGGAGATCAACCTGCCGTTCATCACCGCGGACCAGAATGGTCCCAAGCACATGACCCTGACGCTGACCCGGGCCAAGTTCGAGTCCCTGGTCGAGGATCTGGTCCAGCGTGTGGTTCAGCCCTGTCTGAGCTGCATCAAGGATGCGGGCCTGGCGCCGGCGGACATCGACGAGGTGCTCCTGGTGGGTGGTTCTACGCGTATGCCCGCGGTTCAGGCCAAGGTTCAGGAAGTGTTCGAGAAGGAGCCCAACCACACCGTGAACCCCGACGAAGTCGTGGCCATGGGTGCGGCGATCCAGGGCGGCGTGCTGGGCGGCGAGGACATGGACATCGTGCTGCTCGACGTGACACCCCTGAGCCTGGGCATCGAAACCCTGGGCGGAGTGATGACGCGGCTCATCGAGCGCAACACCACCATCCCGACCAAGAAGAGCCAGGTCTTCTCGACGGCGGCGGACAACCAGCCGACCGTGGATATCCACGTCCTGCAAGGCGAGCGTGAAATGGCGCTGGACAACAAGACCATCGGGCGCTTCCAGCTGACCGGACTGCCGCCCGCACCGCGTGGGATCCCGCAGATCGAGGTAACCTTCGACATCGACGCCAACGGCATCCTGTCCGTCAGCGCGGTGGACAAGGCCACCGGCAAGGAGCAGTCGATCAAGATCCAGGCTTCCAGTGGCTTGAGCGACGGTGAAGTCGATCGCATGGTTAGCGACGCCGAGTCGCATGCCGAGGAAGACAAGGCCAAAAGGGAACTGATCGACCTCAGGAACGAAGCCGAAGCCCGGGTCCACTCGGCGCGCAAGAGCATGGAGGAGCTGGGCGACGATCTCGATCCCAAGTTGAAGGAAGACGTGGAGACCAAGATCAATGCTCTGGAAGAGGTTCTCAAGGGCGAGGACGCGGACATGATTCGTGCTGCGAGCGACGCCCTGATGACCGCCGTCCAGCAACTGGCCAGCGCCGCCTACGAAAAGGCTTCCGCGGCGCAGGGCGGTTCCGCAGCGGACGCTGACCAGACCAAGGCCGAGTCCGGCAATCCCGAGGAGGGAAGCAAGGACGGAGCAGTGGACGCCGACTACGAGGTCGTCGACGACTAGGGGTGTCCGGTAGTTTTTGGTTGACAATATTCAACAAGGTGATACGGTCAGTTGTGGGGGAAATATTCCGCAACTGGCCGTTTCACCGGTCCCCATGCTGTTTTATTGATTTTGAAAATAGGACTAAATAAGTCTTTGACCTGGCTCCTCTGATGGGATATACTCCGTTTGGGGAAAATCACAATACCGACACAAGCCGTTTGGGGCAGAGGGTTTGGGCCCAAAACCCCAATGAATAAATCACGATTACGGGAGATTATCCTGGAACCAAACGGGATGGATTTCGTAATATAAGGAACGGACCGTTTTCGGGAAATAGGTGACATTCTTGGTCAAGATTAATGACCGAGATGGCCACAGGACGCCCGGGACGGAAGTGAGGGACGGCTTTTGTCGTCCGGGGATCATTCAGGAGGACTCAGGTGTACGAAGTCGAACTCAGCAGTGACCGTCGCGAAGATTCGAGCCTTCAGCACTATCTTCAGACCATCGGCAAGCACAGGTTGCTGACGCGGGAAGAGGAATTTGAACTGGCCCGGCGCATCCGGACGGGGGACAAGGCCGCCCTGGACAAGCTGGTCAATTCGAATCTTCGCTTCGTGGTCAGTGTGGCCAAGAAGTTCCTGAATCAGGGACTCAGTTATATGGACCTGATTGCCGAGGGCAATATCGGGCTGATCACCGCGGCCAAGCGTTTCGACGAGCGGCGCGAGTTCCGCTTCATTTCCTACGCGGTGTGGTGGATCCGGCAGGCCATCCAGAAGGCCATCGCCGAGCAGACCAATACGGTGCGGCTGCCCATCAACCGTTCCCAGCAGGCGCAGCGGATGAAGCGCGTCTCCCAGAACCTCGAGCAGAAGCACAAGCGCAAGGTGGGCGAAAGTGAAATCGCCGAGGCCATGAGTCTGGACATCCGCAAGATGGCGCAGATCAGGGCCGCCAGCAGGCCTCTGATCAGTCTCGACCAACCCCTCTACGACGATGACGTGACCCTGGCCGACACCCTGGCCGACCCGGAGGATCTGACTCCAGACCAGAATTACGTGTCGGGCGAGCTGATGCAGGAACTGGCCGACGCCATGGATCTGCTCAGTCCGCGGGAGAAGAACATCGTGATTCGGTATTACGGGCTGGGCAGCCAGGAAACCGCCTCCTTGGAAACCATCGGGCAGGACATCAACCTGTCCCGTGAGCGGGTGCGGCAGATCCGCAACCAGGCTCTCAGCAAGATGCGGCAGCACGGCCACGGTGAACGGCTGGTGGACTATCTGACCTGATCGGCCTCGGTGGCCGGGACACGGTTTTCAATTGACATTGACCGGGGTCCTGACAATATTTTGCCTCCCGGTGGGCGATTAGCTCAGCTTTGGTTAGAGCGCTTGTTTGACAGACAAGAGGTCACAGGTTCGAATCCCGTATCGCCCACCACCAAATTGTTAAAATTGAGGGACTTGCCAAACGCGGCAAGTCCTTCTTTTTGTCGTAAATGGTCTTGGGGTAAACAGCGGGGTAAACACGGTGGAGGATTGTGGTACCACTTGTCCGGGGCCGGTGGCTCACCGGAGAAGAAATGCGCCCAGCCGGGGCGGGCCGTTTTCCCACAAGATGCCGCACATTATCAGCAATATTCCCAAGCTGGTTTGAAGTGGGCGATATTCTTTACGGCTCCTTCAGAATTAACATCGATTGAAAACAACGGAGCGACTGCACCTGGCAATCGCCCCGTAGTTGATTCCCAAAAACTATTTCTACCGAAAAAGTCCCTTGATGGAACCCCAGACGCGCCGATCGTTGGCGACAGAGTCTGGAGTCAAAGACAAGCGGAAGGGTATGTCATCGTCTCCGAAGCCAGACCAGGGGCCATCAATTCCATTGAGGGATACCACGCGGTGGCCGCCATCGTAACAGTTGGTGATGTCGCCATAGGCAAAATGGATGCTGCAATTCCTGGGCACCAGGGTGTAGGCCGAAAGTCGATAAACACCGGCGGGAACAACAAATCCTTCGGGAAAAATGAAGGTGAGCCAGTCATCAAAGATATCGGCAGGCAAAGCCGTTGTAGCAGTGAACAGGATCATATCGTCGCTGTCAACAAGGGCCAGATGGATTTCATCTCCGGCGACCATGCTGGGCACCCCACCGTTGGGGTTCCCGGAGACCCGGAACCTGAATCCAACCTCATTGATGGCGCTGTCACAATCAAGGGTCACGGTTTGGCCCTGAGCGACATTGGCATCATCATGACGAAGGCCAAACCAGGCAGTTCCGCCATCGCAGTCGGCGGAAATAAGGTCGGGGCAATCACCGGCCAGGGCCAAAAAGGGCACAGCCAGGGTGATTGTCAGGGTGATCATCAGAGTGCTCAGGAAACCACGGTTCAGTAGCAATTTGTGCATGGTTTAATCCCTCCAGTTGAACTGAGTCATTGCAAACACATTAAACGGTCAATACAAACACTAACATAAGTATCACTCCAAAGTGAATGTTTTTTTGGCATTTCAGCCTGCCACAGGCAACTACCGCAAATACGATGCACAGTTCACATCAATGATTCTGCTGGTCAGGGCATCGGCTTTCCAGCTGACGGCCAGCAAAACCACCTGGGCCACTTCATCGGCGGTGGCTGTACCCCGGCGGTACACTTGAGGCCGGTTGCAGCGGGAAGCGGGACAGATCAGGGACAATGGGGAATTTTCCCCAGACCTGGGACTGGTGCAACTAAGGCCCTGCGCTCCTTCCCCGTTAATCTGGGACCATACACGAAATTGGACAAATATATCCAGTTTACTGAATTCCGATTGCTGATATTCCTCAAAAAGGACATCTAATGTCTTGTTTTGCCTTCGGCCCGGTTTTCCAACAGAGGGCAAAAATTACAGGATGTCGATGGGTGTCTTTGTAGCCGTGCGTTGGCTGTGGCGCAACGCTGGAGTTCGGCCACGTTCTAGTTGGGGGAGAACCCGTGCGTTGGATGCTCGGCCTCAGGCGGGCCTTCCTCATCCTGTATGCCGCAGTTTGGGCTGTACGCCAGGTTTGCTGAGTGATTTTAAGCAAGAAAGATTTTGATTTTTTCTCTGTTGAGATTTGATCTCAAAAGCGGTTTGAGTTGAAACAGTAACGCATTTCTGATAATCTGTTTTCCCATTGAGCAAAATCTGGATTACGACCTACAAAGGGAGGACTAACCGGCCTCAAGCAGGATGCTATGCTTGGGGCTGTTCTATTTCCAGTAAATTGCGAACGGAAAGAGAATGGGCAACGAAGTTCCAGGTGAGCCGGAACTGTTGTGTACCCAAAGCGGGGGAAGATCACTTTGGTTCCTTTGGAATCGGCCCCTACCTATTTGCGGACATCAATACCAAGGGGGACGAAATGAAAAAATCGCTATTGATCACGGTTGTATTTTTGGTGACTTCCATGCTGGCCGGCAGCGTGGGCCTCGCCGAACCGACCCACCCCAACGAGGTGGGGCTTTACACCGAGCCCAACGGTTTTGGGCCCACCGGAACCTATATTGTGGGCGTTCCTGTGGAGATTTACCTGGTATTGACCAAACCGGCAGATGCACAAAACGGATATGAACCATTTGCCCACGTCCAAGGTTTCGAACTGGCTCTCCACTTTGAGCCCAATCCCACGGGCGATCTGTTCAAGTTGTTTGAGGAATTGCCGGAAGGCAGCGTCAATGTTGGAGACAACAGTGACATCAATCAGGGCTTTCTGGCTTATGTAGTGGGGATTAGTTCCAGCTACCCCCTCATGGTAACCGATGAATCGGTTGTGCTGATGACATTGCATTTCTTCAAGCTTTCCAGCAGTCCCACCGCGGTCACCTTGAAGCCCACCAGCCCGGCCAGTATTCCGGGCCAGTTGGCTTTTCTTGGTGAAAGTTATGAGCAACTTCGAGCCATGTATCCCGTCAGCGGATCCCACGATGCTCCGGTTTTCTTCTTCAACGATATCGCCGTGGCCGTGGAAAATGAGTCCTTCGGATCGGTCAAGGCGCTGTATAGGTGAGGCCAGCCGGGACATTGTAATTTGACTGATGCCTGGCCCGCCCTGGTGGTGGGCCAGGATTTATCCCAACAGAAAAAAAGAAACCCCGGTTCTGAATCCGGGGCCTTTCGGGAAGCATCCGATTTCCAATTTCACTTCAGCGATACAGGGCCTTGATACCTCCCCAGCAGACGTGCTCCGTCGCCACCACGCACTCGTTGTTGATGGTCGCCACGGGGATTTCCGGGTCTCCGGTGGAGGTTCCCACGGTCATCAGGATGGAACCCTCGGCGTTCTGGACCACCGGCAGGCCGCCCGGCAGCGACGGCACCGAGGTGGGCCCGATCAGCATGTTGATGGGCTGGATGGCTCCACACATGTACTGCCATGAGTGCAGGACCAGGGCCTCGGTGGCCACCAGAGGTTCCGCCAGGCCGACGATGAACTCGCCTTCGGTGGCGGTGTGGGTGCCGACGTCAACCCCCGCTACCATGTTGTGGGCAATGTTCGATGCCAGCATGAAAAAGAGATGATCCGTCCCGGAGCAGATGCAGTTGATGAAGCTGAATTCGTAGGCGTTGATGGCCGGGGCGGTCGTGTTGGTCAGGATGAGGTAAGCGAAAAACGGGACGTTGGCCTCGATGGTCAGGCAGTTGTTGTCGGCTTCCAGGTCGAAGTAGATGCCCAGCATGTTGGGATCCGGATCAACGACCGCCTGCACCGAGACGGCCATGACACAGGACAACAACAGGACTAGCACAGTTTTCATGACGATCCCCCTTGCATGATTTCAATGCTTCCCAGGGACATGATATCATCATTTCAAAATTTGGCGAGGCATCCGGACACCCAGGGGCCCCGGGAATCCGGATCTGCCGCTTGCCTGTCCCGGAAGCCGATTGTAGATTGGCCATCTTGGACCAGGCTGAAAACAGCGGCCGCGCGGACCGGGATCCGGTCAGCGGGAAACCTCAAGCGGAAGACGGGTGAGCAGAGATGTCGGAATTGTCCCTCAAGCTGCCGGACGGAAATTCCCTTCAGATTGAAGAGGGGCAATCCTACGGTGACGCCGTGCGCCAGATCGGCGAAGGCCTCTACCGCAGCGCCCTGGCCGTGACGGTCGACGGGGTCCATCATCCTTTGGCGGAAACCGCGACAGTTGGAGGGGACATGCTGGTCATCACCCGCGGCGAGGGTGCCGGCCTGGAAACCTTGCGCCATTCAACCGCGCATCTGCTGGCCTGGGCCGTCCAGGATCTTTTTCCCGGGGTGAAGTTTGCCTTCGGGCCCGACATCGAAAACGGATTCTACTACGACTTCGATCGCGAGGAGCCGTTCAGCGAGGACGACCTGGCGGCCATCGAGAAGCGGATGACGGAACTGGCCCGACAGAAGGTCGCCATCGAACGGGTGGAAGTCAGCCGCGCCGAGGCGGAAAAGATGTTCCACGACCAGCCCTACAAGCTGGAGC
>CBDTUS010000090.1:0-15094 GCA_965363725.1 uncultured bacterium
GTTTTCCAGGTGGGACTGCCCCGCGGGGTGGTCACTCCGGCGGGTTTGGGTAGGATCCGGACCCTGGCACGTCAGCTGGAGCCCGACCTGATCCAGGGCTGGATGTACCACAGCAACCTGGCGGCGGTCCTGATGGCCCGGTTCGCTCCGGGCCGGCCCGATCTCCTGTGGAACATCCGGCATTCGGTCCACGATCTCCGGATGGAGAAATGGATGACCCGGGCCGTCATCACGGCCGGGGCCCGACTGTCGGGGCGTCCGCGCGGGATCATCTTCAATTCCCGGACGAGTCTCGACCAGCACATCGCCTTGGGATACCGGCGGGACGGATGTCAGGTCATTCCCAACGGATTCGATACCGCGATATTCAGGCCCGACCCTAATGCGCGCCGGAGTCTGCGGGAGGAATTGGGGCTTGCCGACACCGTGCTGCTGGCGGGGATGGTGGGACGTTTGCATCCCCACAAGGGCCAGTTCGATTTCCTGGCGGCCGCCGAACGGATCGGCGCCGAGGACCCCAACGTTCATTTTGTCATGGCCGGCAGCGGGGTCACCGACCTGGACCGGGACCTGCGCGGCTTCCTCCTGGGAAAGGAACTCGCCAGCAGGGTCCACCTGCTGGGGCCCCGGACGGATATCCCCCGCCTGATGGCGGGATTCGATTTTCTGTGTCTGCCTTCGATGACCGAGGCCTTCCCCAACGTGCTGGGAGAGGCGATGGCCTGCGGGGTTCCCTGCGTTTCCACGGAGGTCGGCGACGCCGCCCGGATCATAGGCAAGACCGGCGTGATCGTGCCGGCGAGCGACCCGGCGGCGTTGGCGGACGGCATCCGGAAGATGGTGGGGATGGATGCCGGGGAGCGTCGGGCCCTGGGGGAGCTGGGCCGTCAAAGGATCCGCGACCACTTTTCCCTGGACACAGTGGCAAGCGCCTACGAGAAGCTCTATTCCTCCGGTTGACCCGGCCCGGAATCCTCGAGCCCCATTCCGACCCTGATGGCGGCGTTCACCCGGACGACGTCATATTTGCTTTCGGCCAACTGGCGGGAGGCGTCACCCATGCTCCTGACGAGATCGGGGTCACGACACAGATTTTTCATGGCTGTGGCCAGGGCCGGCCCGTCCCGTACCGGAACGAGGAAACCGTTGCTCCGGTCGATCACCGTTTCGCGGCACCCGGGGGCATCGGTGGTGATGACGGCGCGGCCGACGGCCAGGGCCTCCAGGACGGTCCGCGGAGTGCCTTCACGGTAGGAGGGCAGGCAATATACGGAGCAGTCATGCAACAGGGGGCGAACGTCATCGGCGAATCCCAGGAATTCGACCAGGCCGTCCGCGACCCAGGCGTCCATCTGGCGGCGGCTGATGGCCCGGGGGTGATCTTCGAAAAACCCGGCCACGAGGAAACGGGCTCGGGGAAAATCCGCCTTGACCAGGTGGGCCGCCTCCACGAATTCCGCCAGGCCCTTGTCGCTGACCAGCCGGGCGATCAGCAGAAACACCGGGGGTCCTGCGGGAACGGGTTCAGGCCTGAAGTGATCCAGGTTGACTCCCGATCCGTTGATATGGACCACCTGTCGGGGTTCGACCAGATCCAGGTCCACGAAGACCTCGCTGTCGTCAGGATTCTGGAAAAAGACGGTGCGGCATTCCTTGAGGGCGGCCCGGTACATGAATCTGGCGTACCGGTTGAGAAGGCGGCCCTTGAACCCGGACCCGAGGAAGGTCGTGCCGAGCCCCGTGATCATCGCCGAAATGGCGGGCACCTTCTGCCGGCCCGCGGCCAGGCTGCCGTAGATGACCGGCTTGATGGTGTAGCTCAGCACGTGGTCGGGCCGTTCGGTGGCCATGATGCGGCGCAGGTCCCGCAGGGTGGCCAGATCGGCCAGAGGGTTCATGCCCGTCCGTTGGAGCCGGTATTCACGGTGGACCGCGCCGATCTCCTCGAGCTGGCGCAACGTGGGGTCGTCGGGGTCGGGGGAGCAGCAGACCACCTCGTGGCCCCGGGCGATGAACTCACGGAGCAGATCTCCCCGGAACTTGACCAGGGAAGGGGTGAAGCTGGCAATGACCAGGATGCGGGCCATGAACAGGTTCTCCAGGGGGTGGGTCGCCGAAGATCTTTCCCCGGCATCATAACAACTGGCAGCCTGAAATCCAACTTCAAGAGACGGGAACAACTGCTTCATTTTAAATCAAATCAGCCGAAATTTGCCAAGGGAGGGTCCGGGCATTAATTTTCCTGCCTCGCGGGCCCCAGCGGCCCCCACATCAACAGGTACGGCATCTGGGCACGACAGGAGAGGAAAACCATGGCACAGGATCCCAAGAGCAAGAACATCACCTGGTCCGACGGCGAGGTCAACCATCAGGCCCGGGTGCAGCGCAACGGCCACAAGGCCGCCATCCTGTGGTTCACGGGCCTTTCGGGTTCCGGCAAGTCCACCCTGGCCCAGGCCGTGGAAAAGGAACTCTTCCTGCGCCGCGTCCACACCTACATCCTCGACGGCGACAACATCCGTTTCGGCCTGAATCGGGACCTGGGCTTCAGTCCCGAGGACCGGACCGAGAACATCCGCCGCATCGGCGAGGTGGCCAACCTGTTGATGGACGCCGGCTCCATCTGCCTGACGGCTTTCATCTCGCCCTACCGCGCCGATCGCCTGGGTTCCCGGGAAATCGCTCCCGAAGGCTCCTTCATCGAGGTTTTCGCCAAATGCTCCCTCGCCGAATGCGAGCGGCGCGACCCCAAGGGGCTCTACAAGAAGGCCCGCGCCGGCGAGATTCCCGAGTTCACGGGTATCAGCGCTCCCTACGAAGATCCCGAAAATGCCGAAATCGTGGTGGAGACCGATAAATTTGGCGTCGAAGAATGCGTCCAGCAGGTCGTGGACTACCTGGTGGACCAGGGATTCCTGGTGGTCAACGGCATCTAGGGCGCCAGGTTCTCTCACCGGCCGGTCCCCGGACCTTCCGGGGGCCTCTTCTCCCGATTTGACTTGCGATTGTGGCCATGGTGGCCTAATTTTCCAGCGGCTCGACCGGATCCGGAGGAGACTCCCGATCCGGCCGTTTGTTTGCATTTGATTTGGCGGGTCGGCGCCCAGGTTCGTGCCTCGCTCCTCGATTTCGCGAGGAGGCGGGATGAGCCGTGTTTCCGCCCTTGGTGTGTCGGACCTTTTGGCAGGACACGCAAGGTCGGTCGGCCTGCGGCCATCGTGACGCTGTTGCGTGACGTTAGGATGTGGAGGTTCTGACGATGGCACTGACGAAGGAACAGAAAGAACAGGTTATCGGCAAGTTCAAGAAGCACGACCAGGACTCCGGTTCTCCCGAAGTCCAGATCGCTCTGCTGACCGAACGCATCAACACCCTGAGTGGACACTTCAAGGAGCACAAGGCGGATCATCATTCCCGCCGCGGCCTGTTGAAGATGGTCGGGCAGCGCAAGCGCCTGCTGTCCTATCTCAAGAAGAAGGATCTGGAGGGCTATCGCTCCCTGATCAAGGAACTCGGTATCCGGGGTTGATAAGCCGTTTCCCAGGCTATCCCGTCTGATACAGGATCCGGTCGCGGCTGATCTGTCGCGGCCGTTTCCCTATCGGTTGGACTCAGCTGCGGCCTGTGCGGTCCGAAGGAAAAGAAGAATTGATTTTCACCGGGCGTTGATCGCCCACGCGGGTGGCCCCGCATCCGGAATAAGCCGGACGGGTGCCCATGCAAGCGGTAGGAAAAGAAGAGAGAAGAAAATGAGTAAGCAAACAGTCAGCATGGAAATGAACGGCACGACGTTCTCGATCGAAACCGGCCAGATGGCCAAGCAGGCCAACGGGTCCTGCGTGGTGCGCATGGGCGACACCATGTCCCTGATGACCGTCACCGCCGACAAGCGGCCCAGCGACCGGGACTTTCTGCCCCTGTTCGTGGAGTACCGCAACAAGACCTACGCCGCCGGCAAGATCCCCGGCGGGTTCTTCAAGCGGGAAGCCCGGCCCTCCGAGCGCGAGACGCTCACCTGCCGGCTGATCGACCGCCCCCTGCGGCCCCTGTTCCCCAAGGGCTACAGGCACGAGACCCAGGTGGTGGCCTTCATCATCAGCGCCGACACCGAATTCCATGCTGACACTCTGAGTATCACCGGCGCGTCCATGGCCCTGGCCCTTTCCGACGTGCCCTTCCACGAGATCGTTTCCGGTGTGCGCATCGCCGACATCGACGGCGAGTTCGTGGCCAACCCCAGCATGGAGCAGCTGGAGGAATCGACCATGGACCTGATCGTCGCCGGCACCGACGACATCGTCGGCATGATCGAGGGCGAATGCCTCGAGGTTCCCGAAGAGCGCCTGCTGGACGCCATCGAGTTCGCCCAGGGCTGGATCCGCAAGCTGAACGCCCTGCAGCGCGAACTGCTGGCGGCCGCCGGCGGCAAGAAGAAGTGGGACTTCGTCGAGCCCGAAGAGAACAACGACATGGCCGGCAAGGTCGAGAGCTTCATCGCCTCCGACTTGAAGGAAGCCATCGTGGTCAAGGGCAAGTTCGAGCGTTCGGCAGCCCTGTCCGCGGTCAAGGAGAAGGTCGCCGCCGAGTTCACCACCGAGGACGGCGAAGCCGATCCCGAAGCCAAGGCGGCTTTCGGCAAGGTCGAGAAGAAGCTCATGCGTGAGATGATTCTCAGTCAGGGCACGCGCACCGACGGCCGCGACCTGACGACCGTCAGGCCGATCACCATCGACTGCGGCATTCTGCCCCGGGCCCACGGCTCCTGCCTGTTCACCCGCGGCGAGACCCAGAGTCTGGGTACTGTCACGCTGGGCAGCAAGCAGGCCGAGCAGCGCGTCGAGCCCCTCAACGGCGAGCAGTACTGGAGCAAGTACTACCTGCACTACAACTTCCCCCCGTTCAGCGTGGGTGAGGTCGGTCGTTACAGCGGTACCGGCCGTCGCGAAATCGGTCACGGCAAGTTGGCCGAGCGCGCCATTCGTCCTGTCCTGCCGGACCTGGAGGACTTCCCCTACACCATTCGTTTGGTGAGTGATATTCTCGAAAGCAACGGCTCCAGCTCCATGGCGACGGTCTGCTCCTGCGTCCTGGCCATGATGGACGCGGGCGCCCCGATCGAGAAGAAGGTAGCCGGCGTGGCCATGGGTCTGATCAAGGAAGGCGACGAGACCGCCGTCCTGACGGACATCCTGGGCGTCGAGGATCACCTGGGCGACATGGACTTCAAGGTCACCGGCACGCGGGACGGCATCACCGCCTTCCAGCTGGACACCAAGATCGCCGGCCTGAGCCGCGACATCATGGTGCAGGCCCTGTCCGACGCCAAGAACGCCCGGATGCACATCCTGGACGTGATGGACGAGGCCATGCCTGCCCCGCGGACCGAGATGAGCAAGTACGCGCCGAAGATCGAGACCGTGCAGATCCCCGTTAAGAAGATCGGCACCCTGATCGGTCCCGGCGGCAAGGTCATCAAGAGGATCCAGGAGGAGACCGGCGCCACCATCGAGGTGGACGACGAAGGCATGGTCTTCATCTCCAGCACCGACCAGGCCAGCGGCGCCGCCGCCATGGACTTCGTGGTCGGCCTGATGGCCGAGCCCGAGCTGGACAAGGTCTACGACGGCGTGGTCAAGACCATCGTCGACTTCGGGGCCTTCGTCGAGTACCTGCCGGGCAAGGACGGCCTGCTGCACATCTCCGAGCTGGAGCACTTCCGGGTCGGCAACGTGGAGGACGTCATGCAGGTGGGTGACAAGGTCCAGGTCAAGCTGGTCGAGATCGATAGCCGCACCGGGAAGGTCAGGCTGAGTCGCAAGGCCCTTCTGCCCCGTCCCGAGGGTATGGAAGAGCAGCCCCGTGACGATCGGCGCGGCGGCGGCAGCGGCGGCAGTGGCGGTGGACGCGGTGGCCGTGGTGGCCCGCGCGGCCGCAGGTAGGTCCATACCCGTGAACCTCGATCCCTACAGGAGCGAGACTCCGCCCCGCCGGGAGGAACTTCCCGGCGGGGCGATCCTGCTTTCGGTGCCCATGCGCACGGCCCACGGCGTGACCCTGGGGGTGTGGCTGCGCACCGGCAGCCAGGATGAACCGTCCGGCCTGGGCGGCGTATCCCATTTCCTTGAACACATCGTCTTCAAGGGCACGCAGAACCGGTCCGCGCTGGAAGTGGCCGAGACCTTCGACCGGATGGGCGCCTCCGTGGACGCTTTCACCACCAAGGACCTGGTGGCCTTCACGGTCAAGGTCCTGCCGGATTATTTCGGTGAAGCGGTGGCCCTGCTGGGTGAGATGCTGCTGGAACCCGCCTTCGACCCCCGGCTGGTCAAGCTGGAGCAGGACGTGGTCTGCGAGGAGATCCAGGAGGCCCTGGACACCCCTGAGGACATGCTGCACGACGCTTTCGCCGGCCGGCTCTACGGCGGCAACGGACGCGCGCGTCCCATTCTCGGATCGCCCGGCGTGATCCGCACCTTCAGCCCCCATCTTCTTCAGGAACAGCACCAACGTCTTTTTGCCCCGGCCAACCTGGTCATTTCCATGGCCGGCAACATTCTCGAGGGCTTCCACGAAACCGTGGCCGAGACCTTCGCCCGGCCCGACTGGACCGGTCCGGCCGGGCCCGGATTCGCCCACGACGAGGTTAGCGGGCCCGCCGCGGCGGTCATCGATCTCGACCTGGAGGAAGCGGACCCCTTCCGCATGGATCTCACCAGTCCCATCATTCAGACCTACTTCGAGATAGGCAACCTGGGCATTCCCTTCCATCATAACGACCGCATGCCCCTGTTCTTGCTGACCAACCTGCTGGGTGGCGGCATGAGCAGCCGCATATTCCAGGCGGTCCGGGAAAGGGAAGGTCTGGCCTACACCGTCTACAACTATTCGGACATGGGCCGGGACATCGGCTTGGTCAGCTGTGCCGGGTCCTGTTCCCCGGACAAGCTACATCGCCTCGAGGACGTGATCCGCATGGAGTACCTCCGACTGGCCAGCGAGGGCATCAAATCTGAGGAACTGGACGGCAACCGGGCCCAGATCAAGAGTCAGCTCATTTTTTCGATGGAGGGCATGGTCAACCAGATGTACAGGGCTGCCCGGAACGAGATTCTCTACGGCCGGTTCCAGCCCGTTTCCGAACTGGTGGACCAGATCGATGGTGTGGGCGTTGACGACATCCTTAGATGCACCAACTCCTACTTCAATCCCGATTCGCTTCTGGTGGCCGTCCATGGACCGGAGCCGCATAGGGACAACGAGTTATAGCTGTATCTGAATGTGAACTATTAAAGGGCCGGCGGTGCGCCGGCCCTTTTTTTCTGTTGGCTGGAAGACCTGGGCTCAACGCCAGGTGAGGTCGGCCTCCTGTAGCAATTCCATCACCCGGGCGATCCCGCCATCGTCGATGACCAGTGAAGTCCGGACATAACCCTGGCCGTGGATCCCGAAACCGCTTCCTGGTGAAAGCAGCACGCCGGATTTTTCGAAGACTTCGGTGATGAAGGCGAAATCGTCGCCCTCCCAAGGGGCCGGAACACGGGCCCAGATGTACATGGTGGCAGGTGGTGCCGGTACGTCCCAGCCCAGGGCGCGGTATCCGGCCACCATCAGTTCGCTGCGGTGCCGGTAGAGGTCCCGGTTGTCGGCGCACACCTGCTGACTGCCCGTCAGGGCTTCGACGGCGGCCATCTGGATGGCCCCGAACACCGAAAAATCCACGTTGCTTTTGACTCTGCCCAGGTTGCCGATGACTTCGGCGCCACCGACGGCGAATCCCATCCGCCAGCCGGCCATGTTGTGGCTCTTGCTCAGGCTCTGAAATTCGATCGCCACCTCGTGGGCTCCCTCTACCTGGAACACGCTGGGCGGTGGTTTGTGGGGGTCGAACCCCAGCTCGCTGTAGGCGATGTCGCTGACCAGCAGGATTTCGTGATCCCGGCACCAGCTGACGGCCTGGCGGTAGAAGGCCAGGTCGCAGATTCCGCCGGTGGGGTTGTGCGGGTAGTTGAGGATCAGCATGCGCGCCCGGTCGGCCACCTGGGCGGGAATGTCCTCGAAGTCCAGGACGAAGCCACGATCTTCGGTCAGGGGCGGTTCGAAGATCTTGGCTTCGCAAAGGCGAGCCGCGCCGAAATATGCGGGGTAGCAGGGGCTGGGAATGATGACCGTGTCGCCGGCATTCAGATAGGCCCGCATCAGGTTGGCCAGGCCCTCCTTGGAGCCGATCAGGGGCAGCACTTCGGTCCCGGGATCCCAGGTCACCCCGAAGCGCTCGTCATACCAGGAGGCGATCGCTTCCCGCAGCGGGGCCAACCCCTTGAAGGTGCCGTACCCGTGGCAGTTCCAGGAGGTGTCGTCCAGGGTCCGGGTCAAGGCGGAGATGACGTTGGCGGGAGCCCGCCCGTCGGGGTTCCCGACGCCCAGGTCGATGACTTCCCGCCCGGCTGCCAGCGCCTCTTCCTTCAGGCGGAATACGGTGGCGAAGACGTAGGGCGGAAGGTTGGCGACGCGATCGGCGCAGGGGATGAGGAATCCGGGTCGTTTCATGGTCTGCTCGCTCCGGTAGAAAGGGTGGCCCGCGGAAGAACGGTGATCAGGAGGATGACGTGAATTGAAAAAAATATACCGGCAGGGGGCGGAGCGTAAAGGGAATTCGCAGTGGGGAAAGGGGAACCTCAGGATCCGAAGGTGAACTTGTCTTCCTTGCGGTGAAGCGTGTATTGCCATCCGAGGTCGTCGACGGTGATCAGCACCGACGGGGTCAGCTGTCCGCTGCGAACCATGTCGCTCAGGCTTGCGGGCCATTCGCCCTTCTGGTAGCGGTACAGACGGGCGGCTGTGACCACCTCGCTCCTGATCTGGGTCCGGCGCAGGGTCTCCCCGGGATTCTGTCCGGGATCGGGGCTGGCCGTCCACCGCAGCCAACCCAGGGTTCCGAGGATCAGGACCGTCAGCAGGGTCACCGGCAGGGACCGGAGTCCCGACTGGAGCTTCAGCTTGAAGCGATGGCCCGGGTTGCCGGAATCCTCGTCGTCGGCGTCCGAGTCGATCCGTTCGAGGACGCCTTCCTCGCACCATTTCTTCAGCAGATCGCGCGAGACGAAGCTTTCGGTCTTGCCCTGGCGGATGATCCGACCCAGAGGCAGGCCGCCCAGGGCCAACTCCAGGATGTGCCGGCTGGTAGCGGTCAGTTCCTCCGCGTCGAGGACCATTCCGCCCTGCTTGAAGGTGATGGTCTGGGAGGGCAGGAATTCCTTGAGCATGGCTTCTTCGTCGAGACGGCGGGCCGCCTCCATCAGCAGGCCCTGGACGTCCAGGCTGTAGCGCCATTTCACGCCCGGAGGCGTGTCCTTGGTCGGGCTGAAATGGTAACGCCCGCGGCGCATCTTCATCCCGGCATGGGCCATTTCCTGGGCCAGGCTCTTGAGGACCCGGTCCATCTCCAGGTTGTCCATCAGTCCCTCGGAGACCAGGATTTCGGTCAGGTCGAGGGAACTGTTCTTGCCGACATATTCGATGTGCTTCCACTGCTGCTCGTTGAAGAAACCGTAGGCGCGCAGAAAAGACTCCAGCGGGTCACGGGTTCGGCTGCGACGGTCACGGGTGGAGATGAGCACACCCTTGTCGAAGATGAACACCATGTTCCGGTTCGTCTCCAGGTTCAGGAACCCGGATTTCTGCTGGCTGGCGAGAAGCTGCAGGATCTCGGCCAGGTTAAAATCGCTCAGTTGGCCTTCGAGGGCCATGGTCTACCTCCTCTATCCGGCCATGAAGCCGGTTCCGGAACCTTGGTCCCGGTGGACGGGGTTGGGGGCCAGTGTATATCGATCGGGAATGCCCCGTCTCAGGCTGGGTCCGTCCATGAAGGCCATGACCCAGGACAGGATCACGAGGCCGGCGCCCAGCAGGATAAAATTGCCGGACCAGCCCGGCCACATGGCACTGGGCATGGGCAGCCACTTGGGATGCAGGGTCTCGCCGGGCAGCATCAGCCCGGGGGAGGCCCATTCCGAACCCATGTCGAAGGTCCAGCCGGCAAACAGCAGGAACAGGCCCGCAGTCAGGATGGAAAGCCGGAGCAAGGCGGCGAAGAAACGGCCCGTGGCCAGGTGGCCGGCCCCGGGCAGAAGGCGTCCGATCTTGATGATGCGGTGGCTCAGCGCCATGCCCTCTTCGCGGCTGCGGTTCTTCAACAGGGTGGCCAGCACCATGTCGCTGCGGGATCTTTCGGCCGTCTCCCCACAGCCGGCGCAGAGCCAGGCCGTGTCATGGACCTTGGCACAGCCGTGGCACAGCGGGATGCCGCAGTTCTCGCATTCGGTCGCCTCGTTTTGGCGGTTCCACCACATGATCATGAACAGGGCCAGCAGCAGCGGTGCGCCCACCAGGGCGAACAGCGGCAGGGGGGGCGCCCCCAGTTGGTGACGCCAGGCCGAAAGGACCACTACAGAAGGATAGTTGGAGGCTTCGAAGCGGCAGGCTTCCTTCATGGCCCGGTTGGTCAATGGCGGATAGACCACCGGTGCGTATCCCTTGCGCCGGTCCCCGTCCTCGGCCGTGATGGAGGGCATGAACCCCAAGGCACGCGACCTCTCCATGGCTTCGGTGGCCTCGGGCACAAACAGCTTCTTGAAATAGACCTGGGCCAGGTTGTAGGGGGCCTCGCCCCGTTTGGGGTGGACCTGGGAAATCTTGTTGTAGGCCTTGGCCGCGCTGTCCATGTGGCCGCGGTAGTAGGTGTTGTTGGCCACGCCGATCATGGCCGGGTAATTCTCGGGTTCGGTCTCGAGGACCAGCTTGAACAGACGGCTGCTCTCCTTGTAGTTGCCTCGGCGGGCCTCCTGGGTGGCCAGGGCTACTCTCAGCCGGTTGGTCCGGCTCTGGTCCGTGGAGGCGTCGATGCGGGCTTTCAATTCGTCGATCAGGGCGCCGGAAGGCGGCAGGGTGCAGGCCCGGTTCAGCAAGGTCACTTCGCTCGCCGGGTCCACCGTCGGCACTGCCGAGCGCAGGACGGGCCAACCCGGAAAGGACAGGCCCAGCGCCACCAGCCAGGTGGCCAGCAGCAGGTAGCGGATACGGCCCCGGGCGTGGACGATCAGGGGAATGGACATCACGGCCAGGAACCCGAACCAGCCCGGCTTGAACAGGATCAGGATCACCGGCAAAATGGCCGGGAGCAGGAACCGCGGGCGGTGTTTGGGATCCTTCAGGATCGTGGCGCCCATGTCGTGGGCCATCTTGCGCCACCAGGCGAGGTACAGGGCGGAGACCAGCACCGTCCAGAAGAAACCGTTCAGCAGGATGGCTCCCTGGTGCCAGGCGATGATGAAGTGACCGCGGCCCACCGGGGAATTCAACAGGGACCGGATAGAGGTCGGCAGCACTTTGAACAGGGTGGCGGTGTCCAGGGATTTGAAGGCCTGGACCGACTGCCACCATTGATAGCGGGGATGCCCCGGGGCGGCCTCGATGGCCGCGGCCAGATTCTCCGACACCCCGGCGGGGTTGTCGGACAGGGCCGCCTGACGCGCCAGGTGAAAGCGATAGGCCCCGGCCAGAGGGTCGTCCAGGCGGGGAGGCCTGTTCGGAGCGCGGGTTTTTTCGATCGTGGTGGCCTGGACCTCGGGCAGAAGTTTGCGGCTGATGCCAATATCGCCCCCCGCATAACGGGCGTCGAATTCTTCGGATTCGGCTCCGTATTCCAAGAGGGTATCAAGGGGAGCCGGGGAGGTGGCCGCCGCGGCAGACGCCAGAACGAGGCAAAAGAGGGCCAGGGCCAGCCCTGTGCAGTGGCTCGACACCTTCATTCGACAACCTGTTCGGTTAAGGTTCCGCATTCGCTTGTTGAATCTTCCGTCTTATCGTTGGATGATCCCGCCCGAAAGCCGGATACCGTCCTGACGACCCCGGAATCGGATCCCGGGTCGGGTGTTCTCAATATTGTTATCGAACATTTCGGGCGGGGATTAACCGTAATTTTCAATAAATCACGACCCTCGCAGGTGAGGACCGTTTGTTTCTCGACGCAACCAGCCGCTCCCATACCCGGCGCCTGATCCTGGCGGTGGCCGGATTGTGCGGGTTGACCGGCTTGATCATCGAATACGGCACCTACCCGGCGGATTGGATGCTGACGACCGCCAGGTGGCTGAGCGGGCTGGCGGTCGGCCTGTTTCTGGTCGAACAGGTCCTGGCCTGGCGGGATAGTCGCCATTTCACCAACTACCTGAAACAGAGCTGGCCCACCTTCGGTCTCTCGGTGCTCCTGATCCTGGAATCCCTCGCCCTGCTGGCGGGACGCGAAACCACCTGGTTGAACACGGCCCTCGGATACCTGTCGGTGGGGTCGGTGACCCGGGCCTACCTGATCGTCATCCAGGTCTACATCGTGGCCGTTTTTGCGGTCCAGCTGCCCCATCTCCACAAGCGATTCGCGAGGCTGCACGTGCGGCCGGCAGTGGCCTTCATGCTGACCTTCATCTTCCTGATCCTGCTGGGGGCGGCCCTGCTGCTGTTGCCGCGCGCGACGCCGCCCGGTCAGCCCCTGGCTCCGCTGGACGCCCTGTTCACTTCCACCAGCGCCGTCTGCGTCACCGGCTTGATCGTCCGCGACACCGGGTCCGGGTTCTCGGGTTTCGGCCAGGCCGTGATCCTGGTGCTCATTCAACTCGGCGGGCTGGGCATCATGTCGCTGACCGCGGCCTTGAGCCTCCTTCTCGGCCGCGGCATCGGGGTGCGGGAAAGCAGCCTGCTGCGGGAGGTTTTCCAGGTGCCCCTGCTCAGCGCGGTGGGCCGGACGGTGCGCTTCATCATCCTGATGACCCTGAGCCTGGAGGTCCTCGGCGCAGTGCTCCTGTTCCAGGGCCTGGACGGGGTGATCGCCGACTCGAGCGACCGCCTCTTTGCCGCCGTATTCCATGCCGTCAGCGCGTTCTGCAACTCGGGCTTCAGCACCTTCGACGACTCCCTGATGTCGTTGGCTGATCGTCCCCTGGTGATGGGGGCGGTCTCCGGTCTGCTGGTCGTCGGAGGCCTGGGGTTCGGTGTGGTGGCCCAGCTGCTGGCCTGGCTGCGCGGGCGGGCCCTGCGGCGCGGCCCGCGCGAGAACAGCCTGGATCTCCACACCCGGGTCGTCCTGATTGTGTCGGGTGGCCTGCTGGTGGGCGGCACGGTCTTCATCGCCTGGCTGGAATGGAACAACTCCCTGGCGGGACAGTCGCCGGGCATGAAGTTGTCCCAGGCCTTTTTCCAGTCGGCCACCTGCCGCACCGCGGGTTTCAACAGCCTGGACCTGACCCTGATGACGCCGGCCGCACTGTTCATGATGATCGTCCTGATGTTCATCGGGGGCGCGCCCGGCTCCACCGCCGGCGGCGTGAAGGTCACCGCCGTGGCGATTATCTGGGCCAACCTGCGTTCCATCGGCCAGGGACTGAACCGGGTACGGCTCGGGGGAAGGGAACTGGACACGGTCCACGTCCAGCGGTCCATGCTCGTGCTGTCGGCCGGGCTGGTGCTGGCCGCCATTAGTCTCTTCGTGCTGCTGGCCACCGAGGAGAGACCATTCCTGGAAACGGCCTTCGAGGTATTTTCCGCGCTGGGGACGGTGGGGCTTTCGCTGGGCATGACCGCGGTGCTTTCGCCGGCCGGCCGGATCGTCATCATCATCTTGATGTTTGTCGGCCGCCTGGGTCCGTTGACCCTGGCCAGCAGCCTGACGGGCGTCAGTCGCGACCCGCGGGTGCGACTGCCCCGGGGCCGAATCGTGATCGGTTGAACGCCATGACTTCATACACGGGAGAAGCAAGATGTTGAAAGCCGTCGTCGTGGGATTGGGCAGATTCGGCAGCACCCTGGCCCTGAAACTTTCGCGGGAGGGCGCCGAAGTGCTGGCCATTGATCGCTCCACCCGGTTGGTCGAGGGGGTCGCCGACAAGGTCGCCGTGGCGGTGGGGTTCGACGCCACCGACCTGACCAACCTGACCGCCTACGACGCCGGTGCGATGGACGTGGGCATCGTGGCCATCGGGAAGAATTTCGAATCGTCGGTCCTGGTGACCATGCACCTCAAGAGCCTGGGGGTGCCCCTGGTCTACGCCAAGGCCTTGAACGAAATGCAGGAGTCGGTGTTGCGGCAGGTGGGGGCCGACAAGGTAGTCAAGCCCGAGGAGGACATGGGCGAGAGGCTGGCCGATCATCTGCTCCACGATTCGGTGGTGGACTTCGTCGAACTTCCCGAGGGGTTCAGCCTGCGGCGGATTCGCGTGCCCGCCCCCTGGTGCAACCAGAGCCTGGCCGAGCTCAACCTCCTGGGACAGTTCAAACTCAACCTGGTCCAGGTGCGGCGCACCGCCCCGGCCGCAGAGGAGGGGGCCGATCCTCAGGTGGAAAGAACCCCCATGCCCGATGGTTCGATGGTTTTGCTGCCGGGTGACGAAATCGATGTCATTGGACCGGATACGGAACTGAAAAAATTCGATTGAACAAATCTCAAAAAATACTTGAGCTTTGCCCCGGTTGATGACTACTCTCTGTCATTGCACGAGTTCGGGACCCGTCACGAGAGGGCCGCAAGGCTTCGTTTTGTCGGGATTATCGTTGTCAGGCTGAATTAGGGTCTGTCGCAAACAAGGAGTGATCCATGTTCAAAAGAGTTGGTAGGAATTTTGTCCTGCTGGGACTGCTGATCGCGGTTTTCGCCATGGCTGGCTGTTCCTGCAAGGAATACGAAGAGCAGATCATGCAGCTGGATGCCCAAATCGCCGAGATGCAGCAGGAACTGTCCGAAAAGGACGCCGTCATCAGCGAGCGCGAGCAGGTGGCCGAGGACCTGCGGAACAACCTGCAGGATTGCCAGGGTGAGAACGCCATTCTGGTCGAGCAGTCCGAAGAAGTCGTCATGATCACTGTTCAGGACGACCTGGGCTTCAATGCCAGCCAGCGTATCGTCCTCGATACCATGGTGCCGACGCTCGAGGCCATCGCCCGGACGGTCCGGGACCACCCGGACTGGGACGTGTTCGTGGAAGGGTTTACGGATAACCGGGGTATCCTGGAAGAATTCCAGGAGCAGTATCCCTCCAACTGGGAACTG
>CBDTUS010000091.1:0-15006 GCA_965363725.1 uncultured bacterium
GTGGCCCCGATATCCGTTTTCTAAGGACTCCTAGGCATTGGCGATGGATCATCGACGGATTTTTCCCCGTTGAAAAAGAGAAGACAACTTATCTGAATGGGCCGAACGCCCTGATTAAAGCAAAATTGGGGCCAATTAATTTGAGGATTGATCGCCAATCCTAGGCGCCAAACCTCAACAAGTCGGTCAATAGTTTAAGAAAAATCGTGCTGGCGTTAAAATCTCATGGGTCCTTCGGGATTCAACCACCTATTCAAGGTGATGGACCCATCCCGCTGCCCAGAAATCCGCCGTGGTGAGGGTGATCGGAATGAAGTAAATACCTAAAGGAAACTCGCCCTGCGGCCGAAATATTTTACATGGAAACCACCTCCCAAATCGTTGTCTCCGAATTGGTTGAACAGGTAGGCAGCCTGCCCCAGGTCGCCGCTAAAGTTGTCACCATGGCCGCCGATCCGGAATGTGACATCGGCGAGATGTCCAAGGTCATTTCCTGCGACAACGCCATGACTCTGCGGTTCATGGCCATCGCCAACAGTGCATCCATCTCCATGGGTAACGAAGTCAAGAATCTCCGCTCGGCCCTGATTCGCCTGGGCCTGTTAAAGGTCCGCAACCTCGCACTTCTCATGGGCATCCATGACATGGAACCATCCCGGGAGTCCAACTGCTTCATCGACCATGGCGAGTTCTGGCGCTATTGCCTGGCCACGGCCAGTTGTGCCCAGGGCCTTGCCTGGCTCCGTTCCCAGCCCAACGCGGAAGAAAACGCCTGGCTGGCAGGCATTCTTCACGGCATCGGCATCACGGCACTGCAACAGAAGGCCTGCTCCGATTTCCGGCGGGCCGTGACCTTGGCTCAATCCGAGGGAATCCCCTTGGCCGAGGCGGAATTGCAATTTTTCGATTTCCACCACGGCGAACTCGGAGCCGGCATCCTGCAGGCTTGGCATATGCCCAAGGTGATCATTGAAACCGTCAGGGTTTTTCCCGATCCTGCCTTCGAGGGAGACCTCCTACCCGAGACCGCTCCCTTGGTCAGCGTGCTGCGGGATGCAGTCACGGCGGCCCGGGCCATCGGTTTTGCCCAGAACGGCGACGGCGGCCCCATACCCGACATTCAGGAACTGAGCACCCGCCTGAATCTGACCGACCAGACCCTGGACGCCTTGGCCGAGCGAGTGGATGACCAGGTATTCGAATTGAGTGGTCTGATCGGCCTGGGAATCAAAGGTGACACCTTCGCTGGAGCCCTGGAAGCTTCTCGCAGCGCGGTGGCCCACCTCGGGCTGGAGGGAATCGACGATCATCAAAGGCGGCAGCGCCTGGAGAATCAACTCACTTCCGCCCGTGATATCCAGCTACGCCTTCTCCCGGAACAATGTCCTACCTGGGACGGGTTTGAACTGGCAGGTTTCAATCGGCCTTCCTTGCACGTGAGCGGGGACACTTACGATTTCGTGACCCTCCGGGACGGGAGACCCGCTTTCGTCATCGCCGATGTTTGCGGCAAGGGCATCCCGGCGGCGTTACTGGCCAGTACGGTTCAGGCCAGTATCAGGGCCCTGGCGCAGGTATTCGCGGACCCCGGAGAATTGCTGGCGGCGGCCAATTCGGCCATGTACCAGGCGACCGACTCCGGGCGATTCACCACTCTCTTCATGGCGGCGGTATCGGAGGACGGGAGCGGCATTCAATATGCCAGCGCCGGTCATAACCCTCCCCTGCTGTTGAGGGCCGACGGCAGTGTGGAATGGTTGGAGCCCAATGGAACCCCATTGGGGATCGTGCCCGAAATGGAATATCCAGTCAGGGAGATCCGTCTAGGGGAGGGTGACCTTCTGGTGGCCTACACCGACGGAATCACCGAAGCGACGAACGACGACGATGTGGAATTCGAGGAAACCGGTCTCGAACAAGTGGTCAAGATCATGGCCCACGCCCCCCTCAACAGGATCACCGACTTCATCATATCAGCCGTCCACGCCCATGTCGAAGGCACGGAGCTCTGCGCCTCCACCGAGGAAATCCTCAATCAGCACAAAACTTCCGAGACCAAGATTGATGTGGGGGACGATCTGACCCTGGTCCTCCTGCGGAAATCATCCTGATCCGACTTCAATTCCCCCTCGCCATCGAGGGCGAGGCCGCTCAGATTTCGTCGAGCCGCTCCCCCATGCGCAACCGGTGCCGCAGCTTCATCAGGCGGTCGTCCAGCGCACGCAGTTCGGTGAGGTTGGATTTTTCCCGGTCGCTGGGTTCGATCACCTTCTGCATGGCGCCGTTGTTGATGATCACGCGCCGGTCCCCCATCAGCGCCAGGATGGGATCATGGGTGGCCATCAAGACGATCTTCTCTTCCCGGATCAGGATGTCGAGGGCCTGCTGCCGGTCGATGCCGGCGTTTTCGATCTCATCGATCAGCACCATGGGGCTGGCGCTCAAGACGGCCGTATCGGCGATCATCAACGCGCGCGACTGCCCGCCAGACAGGCTGGTCACCGGAGTGTCGATGGCGAACGGCTCGCCCGCCAGGTCATTGGCCCAGTTCCAGATCCGCCGGATCTTCTCCTGGGGATCGCCCGCCTGACGGCTTTCGGCGTGCAGGTTCAGGAATTCCTCCACCGACAGATCCATGACGAAGTTCATGTTCTGGCTGAGCTGCGCTACCAGTTTGTGTTCGGTGCTGAAACGCCACTTGTCACCGGGCACCTCGCCGTTGATGAGCACGTGGCGTCCGGTCGGCGTATCGCCACGGGCCACCCACTCGATGTCGGCCAGCAACCGGCTCTTGCCGCTGCCGGTGGGGCCGACGATGCAGACGACTTCGCCCACCCGGACCGTCAATTCACGCACCGTTTCGTCGGAGCCGTCCTTGGCCCGGCCGCCGATCACCGTCACCTCCTGTACCTTCTCATCGCTGGTGCCCAGGAAATCCTCCATCACGCTGATGAAGTTGCCCAGAACCTCCAGCTGTCCCCCGTCCAGCAGTTCGCCGAGCTTCGCCTCGGGCCGGTCGGTGATATCGGCCAGACCCGCTTCGGCCAGATGCTGCTGGGCAAAAGGCCAGCGGGACAGGACCGTTTCCACGGTCAGGGAATCCAGATTCATGCTCACTCGGGTGCTCCCGGGGCGCCGTCGGTCTTCATTCCGGTGGGCATTTCCAGGTCTATCTTGCGCACGTTGCCCATCTGGTAGTCGGACCCGATGCGGGTCTCGCCCAGGCAGTAGGAGCACAGGGCGGCGGGCATCGAGAAGCGCAGTTTCTTGCCTTCGACCGTGGCGGTTTCCCGGTCCCCGGCCCACAGGGTGCTGAGCTCGAAGCTCCCCTGTCCGGTGATCCCGTTCACATGCAGGATCCGCGCCTTGGTGTTGACCATGTGCACCCGCGTGGCGAAAACTTCGCGCTCGGCCTGGCTGACGATGTCGCCCTTGGTGATGACCACCACGTCGGCGGCCTTGAGCATCGGACCGATCTTCTTGGGAGTACCGGTGCCGCTGAGATTGTCGATCACACAGATGGCCAGCACTTCACGGATGTGCGGTGAGCAGCGGTTGCAGAGGCCCGCGCTCTCGCTGACCAGCACGTCCAGGCCTTCACCCACGCCCCACTGCACGCACTCTTCGACGTTGCTGACGAAGTAGTGATCCGGGCACAGCGCCCCGGCCAAACCCTTGCGAACCGCGATGCCGTTTTTCCGGTAGAGCTCGTCGTCGTCGGTGAACAGGCAGTCGAACTTCACCACACCGACCTTCTGCTGCGCCTTCTGCAGATGCTCCAGGGTCTTGATGATCACCGCGGTCTTGCCCGAACTGGGCGGGCCGCTAACGGTCACGAATCGCATTTATTTGCCTGCTTTCAGGAAGATTTCGTTCACCCGGGGTATAAGTTCCCCCAGGTCGTTGGCCTTGATGAAATCCCAGCCCAGCCACATCAGGGGCGCTTGTTCCGGCACCTGGTTGACGACCTCGGGATGGCAACTGGGGAACAGGCCGCGATGGGACAGGATTTCCCCCACCTCTTTGCTCGCGAAAAAATCGGCGATGCGAACGGCCTCTTCCGGGGCCGCGTCTTTCAGCAGCATGAAGATGGGACTGACCACCGCGCCGTCGGCGGGCCAGACGATCTCGGCGTCGGGATTGAACTGGGCCATCTTGCTGAAGAAATACGGGATGACCGACACCATGGGACCTTTGCCTCCCTTGGGCGCGAACCGTCCCGCCGCCTGACTGGGGTGCATGCCCGCGAGCAGGTTGCGGCCGATGGCCTCGACCCCCGCGTCGCCGAATTCCTTCCAGATGGTCAGCAGGATGCCGTTGAACAGGTCGAAGTCGCCCACAGGCATGGCGATCTTGTTCACGAAACGGGGGCCGAGGATTTCCTGCCAGGTGCGTGGCACCTCTTCGCCTTCGTCGAGCTGGGTCTTGTCCACCAGGAACACCGCCGGCACCACCGCCAGCAGGGCGTAGTGGCCGTCGGGATCCTTCAGACCGTAGGGGGCCATCAGGTCGTTGTGGGCCGGCCAGGAGCGGTCGACGAATACGCCCCGATCCTTGAACCGGGCCATGTTCCGGCTGTCGAAAAAAGCCTCGAAGCCGGCGGACAGGAAGATGTCCGGAAGATCCTCCTCACTAGCGAGGCCCTGCATCCCTGCGTCCAGGGCGTCGGCCCCCACCGAAGCGGCCGCCAGGCGCACGCCCACGGTCTTGCCGGTTTCGGCGGTGATTTTCCGGCTCAGGGAATCGAAGGCCTCCAGCAGGGGTATCCGCACCGGGCAAGGCAGCAGTCCGGCCACCTTGATGTCGCCCTCGGTCGGGAAGATCTGGTTCTCGTCATTCACCGTGGCCAGGGTGATGTCTTCCGATTTGGCGTTGGCCGCCACCGCGTTGGCCAGCAGTGCGGTGAAGGCGCCCAGGTCCTTGCCCTTCATGGTGACCGCCTGCTCGAGGGTGACCATTTTCCCGTTGGTGGTCCGCTTCTTCTCGTCCCCCACGTGCTCGTAACCGTTGGCCACGAAAACATCGATGGTCTCGGGGAATTTTTCGGTGATGTCGAACAAGGTCATCTCGGGGGCGATGGCAGGCAACGTCATGGATTCTCCAGAAGAAACGGGGTTTTCAAAACAGGACCCTTTTGTCCAATTTAATATTCAGGGAAAAATGCGCAAGACCGGGGGGCATTCCGGGAAACCTCGGACCGCTCCGCTACCGGTAGAGCACCTGGTCGAATTCCTCCATCCAGGTCGGCAGATCGGACCCATAAACCTCGCGGGCATGGGCCAGCCGTTGATCCGGGAAGAACTCCAGGAATTTCTCCTTGCCGCCCTGTTCCAGGAGCCACTTCACCCAGGCTCCGGCCAGGGGATAGGAAATTCCATCCGGCAGCAGGCTCCAGTCCTCCCACAGAGCGGCCACGGCGACCTCGACCTCGGGAGCCTCGACGGCGGCCAGGGCCTGCCGCGCCCGTTCCAGCTGGTCGCGCCCGGTCAGGTCGTGGTAGACCGCGGTGCCCTCGTTGATGAGGCCGACCACCATCTCCGGCTGAAGGGCGTGGGCCGAAATCACGTGGGTCATTTCATGGCCCACGGTCTGATTGGCCGTCGCGTGGACGAGATAGAACTCGGGACGCGAAAAACCCAAGGCAGGCATGCCCGCCTCAGCCGATTCTTCGTTGCTCGCCCAGACGAAGAAATTGATTTTTTTCTCGGGCCCTCCGCCGAACCAGGCTGAAATGATTTCATAGGCCTCCTCGTGCCGCCGTGCGTAGGCCACTCCGTCAAAATCCTCAAGCAACGGCGAGTACCGGAAGGCGAAGTGTTCCGAAGTGAAGGACTTCCAATTGTCGTACATCTCGGCCAGGCCCAGGATCTTCAGGTTGTTCACTGCGGTGCGCGTGGAGTTGCGCGTGGCCCCGCAGTCCCGGGCCTTGATCCAGGCTGCGCGGGCTTCGTCCAGCCGCCCGCTGTGGAAATGGGCGGCCCCCAGATAGTTCTGGGCCCAGGCATAGACCCAGGTCTGGCCCGGGTCCAGCCGCACGGCGGTTTCCAGGTAGATCAGGCCTTCGTCGGATCTTTCCAGATCGACCAGGGACCTTCCCACCGCCAGGTTCACCTGGGCGGTGGGCGTGCCGGTGGTCAGCTCGACCTTGCCTTCGCGCACGACATCCTCGAAACGCCCTTCCTGGTAGAGCTCCCACAGGTGATCCGCAGGACCCTCCTGGGCCAGGGCAGGCATCGCCAGGAACAACAGAACCACCAGCAGCACTCTCATGATGCTCCCCATCTAGAACGCCTCTCCCAGGGACAGGTAGAACCCTGAATCCCCGTTGCCCCAGCCGTAGTCCAGGCGGATCTTCAACTTTTCCGTCTCATCCCAGAGATAGCGGATGCCCAATCCGGCGGTCCACAGGTTGCCGACGAAACTCAGCTTGCCCACACTCGGCGCGACGTCGCCGATCCCCGCGAACAGGACCCCGCCGAACCGCCCGAGGAGGCCGTCGCGTCGAAATTCCCCGCGCGCCAGGGCTCGCGTCTTGTCCAAGTAAAGACTCCCGCGGTAGCCGCGCAGACCATTCTCGCCGCCCAGCCTGGGCAGGACAAAGAAGGGGGGAGCCCCGTCCAGTCCCGTCGCCAGGATCTGGGCCGCCCATACGCTTTTTTCTCCCATGGCCAGGTAGCCCCGGAAGTCGCCGCCGAACTGGTTGAAGCGGTAATCGCTGCCGAAGGTTCCACTGGAAACGGAAGCGTCCAGTTTCAGCCACAATCCCCGCGAGGGAGCCCAGATGTTGTCGCGGGTGTCCCAGGAAACGCTGAGGCCCGGCAGGGAGATGGTGGATTTCTCCGTCCCCTTGACCGAGCCCGAGGCCAACTGTCCGTCCGGCTCCATCTCCAGGATCCGGTGGCGCGTGAACCGGTATTCCACCCCCACCCTCAACTCACCGAGCACTTCCCGATTGTACCTCAGGCCCACCGAGATTCTTTCGGGGGTGTAGTCTTCCTCGTCAGAAAGGCTCACGTCGCGGCCGATTCCGTAGAAACTGTCCGGGAACTTCACGTAGCTGGGGAACAGGCCCGCGTTGGACCGGCCTTCACCCCAGTTGAACTCCGAGCCCAGGAAAACCATGATCTGGTTCTTGGTGGTGTAGATGAAGGTCGGGGAAAAGACCGAAGGGCGGGTATGGGGCCCGTAGGGCTCCAGATAGAAAAAACGCAAGGCGGCGACACCGAGCATGAACCCTGAGTCGGGGGTGTACCCGAGGACCGGCAGCACGACGGTGTTGGCCTGGCCGGCGGCCACGGTGTCGATGGACGCTGCCGCCTGGTTCGCGGTATCCTCGGCGGCGAAGCAGCAGGTTGCGCCAAGGATCAATATGAATGCCGGAATGACGATCCGGATCATGGTACGGTCAGCTTTCCGGTCAATGGCAATCGGCCTTCGTCGGCCCCTGATGATTCGATCATCATTGTCTCAAGGTTGGGGACTTTCAACAATGGCGGATCCACCCGTGGGCGAAACCCTTTTCAAGTCCGACCCTCATCGTTTCGGAACATCCCTCAGGTCATTTCCGTTAAAATTGCTCCTGCCGGCCATTATTCTGGTCGCTGCCGTCAACGCCACCGCCGCAGAAATCCGCGTGGCCGTTGCCGCCAATTTCGCCGACTGCCTCGAAGCCCTGGCCCCTGCTTTTGCCGATTCCACCGGTCATCAGCTGGTCCTCATCCGCGGCTCCACCGGCAAGATCTTCGCCCAGATCAAAGCCGGCGCCCCATTCGACGTTTTTCTCGCCGCGGACAGCCGGCGGCCCGCTCAGCTGGAATCCGATGGCTTGATCATGCCCGGAACCAGGTTCACCTACGCTGAAGGCCGATTGGCCCTGTGGGTTCCCCTGGCCCGGCCGGAAGAAAACCGGGCTCCGGTCGACCTTCTTCGATCCCCCGATTTCCAACATCTGGCCATTGCCAATCCGCGCCTGGCCCCCTACGGTCTGGCTGCGAAGCAGGTCCTGCAGAACCTGGGTCTGTGGGATGGCATCCAGCCCCGCCTGGTCACCGGCCAGAGCATCGGACAGGCCTGGCAGTTTGTCGCTTCGGGAAACGCGGAAGCGGGACTTCTGGCCTACGCCCAGATCGTGGCGACCAAACCCCTGCGCGGCAAGTGGTGGAAGATCGACCCTCCCCTGCACGAACCCATCCTGCAGCAGGCCGTCGCCCTGAAAAACACTCCGCACCCTGAAGCCGCGGTGCAGTTGCTGGACTTCCTGAAGGGGCCCGAAGCCCACATGATCATGATTCGTTTCGGTTACCTTATCCCGGAGAACTGATGTTCCACCCCGACGATCTGACCGCTCTGGGACTGACCCTCAAGCTGGCCGCCGTCAGCACGGCCGTGCTGCTGCTGCTGGGAACGCCCCTGGCCTGGTGGCTGGCCACGACCCGGCGTCGGGTGCGGCCCGTCATCGACGCCCTGGTGTCCCTGCCCCTGGTCCTGCCCCCCACGGTGCTGGGTTTTTACCTGCTTTTGCTTCTCGGCCCCGCAGGACCCCTCGGCCGCCTGCTGACCACCGCCGGGGGCCGCCCTCTCGCATTCACCTTCACGGGCCTGGTGATCGGATCGGTCATCTACTCCCTGCCTTTCGTGGTGCAGCCGGTCCGGGACGCCTTTGCGGGGGTCGGCCGCCAGAACCTCGAGGCCGCCGCCACCCTGGGCGCCGGTCCCTTCGACCGGTTCTTTTCCGTGGCCGTGCCCCTGGCCCGCCGGGGATTCCTGACGGCCGCCACTCTGGGTTTCGCCCATACCCTCGGTGAGTTCGGCGTGGTCCTGATGATCGGCGGCAACATCCCCGGTCGCACCCAGGTGCTTTCCATCGCCATCTACGATCACGTCGAAGCCCTTGATTACACCCGGGCCCATGTCCTTTCCGGCACGCTCCTGGTGATCTCCTTCACCCTGTTGTTGACCGCCCATCTGGCGGGTCGCCGCTTCGCTGGGGGACGGTCATGAGCCTGGACTTGAAGTGTCGGCTCGCCCGGACGACGGGACAGGGGGATAACTTCCTTCTCGATGTGGATCTTTCCCTGCCGGAACGCGGCATCACCGCTGTGTTCGGTCCTTCGGGCTGCGGGAAAACCACCTTGCTGCGCTGCGTGGCGGGTCTCGAGCCGGCCTCGCGGGGCCTGGTCAGGGTGGCGCATCAGGTTTGGCAGGATGAAACCTCGTTCCTGGCGCCCCACCTTCGCCAGGCGGGCTACGTGTTTCAGGAAGGAGCCCTTTTTGATCACCTGGATGTTCGGGGCAACCTGGAATTCGGTCGGAAAAGGCGATCCGGAAACAAGGCCGATTTCGAAGAAATGGTGACCCTGCTGGGCCTCGATCCTTTGCTGGACCGAAAGGTATCCGGACTGTCCGGTGGAGAGGGACAGCGGGTGGCCCTGGGCCGGGCGCTGCTGGCCGGCCCCGACCTGCTGTTGCTCGACGAACCCCTGGCCGCCCTGGACCGGGAGAGCCGCCGCGCCATCTTCCCCTACCTGGAGCGCGTGGCCTCCGAAACGGGAATTCCGTTTCTGTACGTGACCCACGCCCTGGAGGAAGCCACGCGTCTGGCCGACCACCTGGTGCTCATGGAGGGCGGGCGTGTCACCAACAGCGGTCCCCTGGCGGAATTGCTGACCAGCCCCGAACCCGGCCTCGCGCGGGGCCCCGAAGCCGGCTGTGTGGTCTTGGCCCGGGTGGCGTCCCTGGATGAACAGTTCCATCTGGCCCGACTCGAATTTGACGGGGGAAAACTTCTGGTTCCCGACCTGGGTCTTCCGATCGGGGAAAAAATCAGGATGCGGATTCACGCCCGGGACGTCAGCCTGGCCCTGGAGCCCGCCACCGGGTCCAGCATTCTCAATATCCTGCCGGCACGCGTTCTCGACCTGATCCACGACACCCCGGCCCGGGTCCTGGTGCGCCTGGCGGTCGGTGATTCCGTCATCCTGGCGGCGGTCACCCAGCGCTCCGCCACCACCCTGAACCTGGAGCCGGGCGGCGAAATACACGCCCAGATCAAAAGCATAGCCTTGCTTTAGGCAGGAGACCCTTCCCTCCGGGGCCTTGAATTGTTATATTTTCGGCCGTCTTGCCCCGGCCAAGTCTTCTGCCGCGGGAATTCCATGCCCATCCCGGAGGTCTCCCTTTGCGACCCATGACAGCCCTCGTATTCAGTCTGTTGCTCGTCTGTTCCGGAGCCGCCTTCGCCGCGGGCGAGGAGGACCCTGTCGAAAAGCATCCCTTCTCCGTCCTCGACATGCTGGCCATGGACCGCATCGGGGACCCCCAGGTTTCCCCCGACGGCAAGTGGGTGGCCTTCAGCGTCAGCACACCTGATCTGGAAGCCAACCGGAGCCGCACCAACCTCTGGGTGGCGAGTGTGGACGGCAAGACCACCCGGCAACTGACGGCAAATGCGGCATCGGACTACAATCCACGCTGGTGCCAGAATGGGACCATCTATTTCCTGTCGACCCGCGAAGACGGGGCGCAGATCTGGAACATCGATCCCGCCGGCGGCGAAGCTACCCAGGTCACCAAGCTGCCCCTGAGCGTCGGCGGCATGGAGATCGTGCCCGACCTGCACAGCTTCCTGATCACCATGGAAGTCTTCCCGGGCCTGGGGATCCAGGGCACCGTTGACCGCGAGGCCGAAATCGAGGCCGATCCGACCACGGGCATGGTCTACGACGAACTGATGTTCCGCCACTGGGACTCATGGGAAGACGGCAAGCGCAGCCACCTGTTCCTGCTCAAGGGCGGCAGCGACAAGCCCGTCGACCTGATGCCCGACCTCGACGCCGACGTGCCCACCCGTCCCTGGGGCGGCCTGGAGGAAGCCGCCGTTGCGCCCGACGGGACCGAGGTCGTGTTCACGGCCAAGATCCTGCCCGGCAGCGAGCCTGCCTGGAGCACCGACTACGATCTGTACGCCGTCAAGACCGACGGTTCGGGCGAGATGCGCTGCATCACCGAGGCCAACCAGGCCTGGGACACCGAACCCGTGTTCACTCCCGACGGCAAGACACTCTGCTACCTGGCCATGGATCGTCCCGGCTTCGAAGCCGACCGTTTCCACATCGAAATGATGGACTGGGCCTCCGGTGAAAGCCGACGCATCGACTTCGCCTACGACGGCCTGAGCCTCAGCCCCCATGGCCTGAAGTTCGCGGGCAACGGCAAGACCATCTATGCCACGGCCGGTTTCCTGGGACAGCGTTCGATCTTCAAAATCGACGTTGCTTCGGGCAAGGCGACCATGGTCCAGAAGATGGGCCGCAACTCGAGCCTCAACCTGCTCAAGGGTGCCCTGCTCTTCGGTCAGCAGAGCCTCAAGTCGCCCACCGAGTTGTTCACCATCAGCACCAGCGGCAAGAACCTCAAGCAGATCACCGACCTCAACGGCGCCAAACTCGCGGTCGCGCGGATGGGCGAGCCCGAACAGTTCACCTTCCAGGGCTGGAACGACGAGACCGTCTACGCCTACGTTGTCAAACCCCATGACTGGACCGAGGAAAAGGCCGCGGCCGGACACCAGTGGCCCGTGACGTTCCTGGTCCACGGCGGCCCCCAGGGCAGCTTCGGCAACGATTTTCACTACCGCTGGAACCCCCAAGCCTACGTCGGGGCAGGGTTCACCACCGTGGCCGTCGATTTCCACGGTTCGACCGGCTACGGCCAGGAGTTCACCGATTCCATCAGCGGGCACTGGGGCGACCGTCCCCTGGAGGATCTGGAAAAAGGTCTCGCCGCCGCCCTGGAAAAATACCAGTGGATGGACGGCGATCGCGTGGTAGCCGCCGGTGCCAGCTACGGCGGCTACATGATCAACTGGATGCACGGCCAGCCCTTCAGCAAGAACTTCAAGGCTTTCGTCAATCATGACGGCAACCTCGATGAGCGCATGGCCTACTTCGACACGGAGGAACTCTGGTTCCCCGAATGGGAACACGGCGGCACACCCTGGACCGAGGGCAGCGGGTTCGGGGTCCACAATCCCGCGGATTTCGTCCAGAACTGGCATGTGCCGACCCTGGTCGCTCACGGGGCGCTGGATTACCGCGTGGTCGACACCCAGGGCCTGAGCACCTTTACGGCGCTGAGGCGTCAGGGCATCCCGGCGCGCCTGCTCTATTTCCCGGACGAAAACCACTGGGTGCTCAAGCCCCAGAATTCCATCCAGTGGCATGGCGAGGTCATGGACTGGCTGACCAGATGGACCAAATAGGGAGGCCCTGTCGATGGTGAGCAGCATTCTCCTGCGCGTCGGTATCGGGATCGTGGCGGCTACCGTGCTGGCGGCGGTGGTGGCCCTGTTCTTGCCGAGCACTTTCGAGGTCCAGGAATCCCTGGTCATCAAGGCGTCTGGTGATCGTATCCACGAATACGTGGGGGATCTGACCCGCTGGCCCGATTGGGTTCCCTGGCTCCAGGAGGACCCCGGCCTGGTGGTGACCCTCGGCGACCTGACCAACGGCGAGGGCGCCAGCCAGTCCTGGCAGGGGGATTCCAGTGACGGCCACCTGGTGTTCACCCGCTGCGATCCCGGCTGGGGAGTCGCCTATGAATTGACCTTCAGCAAGAACTCCTACACCTCCCTTCGTTCGATCCAGTACCGGGCCGTCCCCGAAGGCACCGAAGTGGTCTGGCATATGACCGGAGACAACGGGAACAACCTGATGGCCCGTTATTTCGCGGGCCTGATGCCGTCGCTGATCGGCCCCCAGTTCGAGGAGGGACTGGCCCGCCTGAAAATGGCCGCGGAGAAAGCCCAGGTGGAGAATGGGGCGGTCCCGGAGGGCTGATCCAGTGGTTTTTCACATATTTCATCGGCCCGGCGGCAACCGGGCCGTTTTTTTAATGCCATTATTGGCACCTTGAGGGACCATTCAGCCCCAACAGCTATCTGATATATCAATTTGACCAAAAACCCCTTCCTTGGGTTGACGGACCCCCGAATCGGTTTATGCTTTGGGCGAAATCAATTCTCGAATTCAACTTAACGGGAGTCAGGGAATCATGGCGAACAAGGATCCCCGGGACCTAACCCAGCTTCACCAGGTCGAAAACGCCGAATGGCGCGAATCCCTGGACTATGTGCTGCGGGAACAGGGCGAAGAGCGGGTGGTGCAGCTGCTGCGTCTGCTGCAGACCCGGGCCCAGGAGCACGGGGTCAGCATCCCGTTTACGGCCAACACGCCCTACATCAACACCATCCCGCGGCAGGACCAGCCCGTTTTTCCCGGGAACCGCACGCTGGAACGTCGCATCAAATCGATCGTACGCTGGAACGCCATGGCCATGGTCGTTCGCGCCAACCGGGAATTGCCCGGTATCGGCGGGCATATTTCGACCTTTGCTTCGGCCGCCAACCTGTGGGAAGTGGGTTTCAATCACTTCTGGCGCGGCCGGACCAAGGATTTCCTGGGCGACATGGTTTATTTCCAGGGCCACGCCAGCCCCGGCGTCTACGCCCGCGCTTTCCTCGAAGGCCGGCTCACAGAAGACGACCTGACCCGCTTCCGCCGGGAACTGGACCCCAAGGGCGGACTGTCGTCTTACCCCCACCCCTTCTTGATGCCCGACTTCTGGGAGTTCCCCACCGTTTCCATGGGCCTGACGGCCCTGACGGCCATCTACCAGGCCCGTTTCAACCATTACCTGGCTGACCGGGGCCTGCGGGGCTCCAGCGGCCGCAAGGTGTGGGCGATGCTCGGCGACGGCGAGATGGACGAACCCGAGTCCCTCGGCGCCATCACCCTGGCCAGCCGCGAAAAGCTGGACAACCTGATCTTCGTGGTGAACTGCAACCTGCAGCGGCTCGACGGACCGGTCAGGGGAAACGGCAAGATCATCCAGGAGCTCGAAGCTGCCTTCCGCGGCGCGGGCTGGAACGTGATCAAGGTGATCTGGGGCAGCGACTGGGACCGGCTGCTGGAAGCCGACGACACGGACCTGCTGGTGCAGCGGATGGAAGAAGTTCTCGATGGTGAGATGCAGCGCTACAGCGTGTCCGGCGGGGCCTATGTCAGGGATCATTTCTTCGGCAAATACCCGGAACTTCTCAAGCTGGTCGAAAGCTACAGCGACGATCAGGTGCGCAAGCTGCGGCGCGGCGGGCACGATCCCGAAAAGGTCTACGCGGCCTACCGCTCCGCCATCGAGCACAAAGGGTCGCCGACGGTGATCCTCGCCCACACCGTCAAGGGATACGGCCTGGGCGAGGCGGGCGAAGGGAAGAACATCACCCATTCGCAGAAGAAGCTCAACGAGGACGAATTGAAGGAATTCCGGACGCGCTTCAACATCCCGATCAGCGACGAAGACATCGCCGAAGCGCCCTTCTACAAACCCGCCGAGGACAGCCCCGAACTGGAATACCTGCGCGCCCGGCGCAAGGCCCTGGGCACCTCGCTGCCCGCACGCATCGACGGCAGCCAGCCCATGGCCTGCCGGACCGAGGCCCTGTTCACCGAGTACTACGAGGGTTCCGGCGACCGCGAACTGGCCACCACCATGGCCTACGTTCACATGCTGTCGAAACTTTTGAAGGACGAGGAGATCGGCAAGCTGATCGTGCCCATCGTGCCCGACGAAGCCCGGACCTTCGGCATGGAGTCGCTGTTCCGCCAGGCCGGCATCTACAGTCACGCCGGGCAACTCTACGACCCGGTGGACAAGGGCAGTCTGCTCTTCTACAACGAGACCAAAACCGGGGCCATTCTCGAAGAAGGCATTAGCGAGGCCGGGTCGCTGGCCAGCTTCATCGCCGCGGGCACCGCCTACTCCAACAACGGGGTCCAGACGATCCCCTTCTACACCTTCTACTCGATGTTCGGCTTCCAGCGCGTGGGCGATCTGATCTGGCAGGCCTGCGACAGCCAGGCGCGGGGCTTTTTGATCGGCGCCACCGCCGGACGCACGACCCTGGCCGGGGAAGGGCTCCAGCATCAGGACGGCCACAGCCACGTGCTG
>CBDTUS010000092.1:0-14950 GCA_965363725.1 uncultured bacterium
TCATGGTCTTGAACCGGCACATGATGTCCTTGCACAGCCGGGCCATGACGTGGTGCACGCCGGGCAGGCCGTTGGCCGTCGGGGGTCCCTCGTAGAACACCCAGTCCGGCGCACCGGCGCGCTGAGCGATGCTGCGCCGAAAGGTGTCATCCTTCTGCCAGAAACGGCTGATCCGTTCCTCGGAGTGGGAATCGTGGAATTTGCTCTCCAGGGACGGATAGATCGGCTTTCGGTCCCCGGCTGGCGTTTGCGACATCGTTCCCTACTGTCCTTTTCCGGTTGGATCCATCCGTGATTCGGCCGGTCTCAAAGGGCCACTTTTTTCAGGAAACCCGTCACCAGGGCCATGAGGTCGGGCTGGGCGGCGTTGGCCACCCGGATGATTTCCTCGACATTGGCCGGTTTGAGGGCGTCCGGGAAACAGGCGTCGGTGATCACCGACATGCCGATGACCTTCATCCCTCCGTGCACGGCCGCAAGGCACTCCGGCACGCTGGACATGCCCACCGTGTCCGCCCCCAGCGTCCGCAGGAACCGGTATTCGGCGCCAGTTTCCAGGTTGGGGCCGGCGACCGCGGCGTAGACCACCTTCTTGAGGGGGATCTTCAGGTCCAGGGCGACATTTTCCATGGTGGCCAGGAAGGCGCGGTCGTAGGGTTCGGACATGTCCGGGAAACGCGGTCCCAGGCGGTCGTCGTTCCAACCGATCAGGGGGTTGTCCCCCATCAGATTGATATGGTCGGTCATGACGGTGATGTCCCCGGGGCCCAGCTGGGGGTTCATTCCGCCGACCGCGTTGCTCATCAAGAGGGCGGTGCAGCCGAGGGCCTTCATGACCCGGACCGGCAGCGTGATCTGCTGCATGCTGTAACCCTCGTAGAAATGCACCCGGCCCTGCATGGCCAGCACACGGCGCCCCCCCAGTTCGCCGAAGACCAGCTTGCCGTCATGGCTGGTGGCAGTGGATTCGACGAAGTGAGGCACATCCCCGTAGGGAATGGTGATCGGTTTTTCGATCAGGTGGCCGAGTTCCCCCAGGCCGGTGCCCAGGATCAGCCCGATTTCGGGCTGGAACTCGGTTTTGGTGCGGATGAAGCCGGCGGCTTCCTCGATCTGCTGCCACATTTTGTGCAAAACGGCCCTCCAGTCGGCATGGCGGATTACAGGACGAAACAAACTAACATGGCCCCAGCGGCCTACCAAGAAAAAAGCGGGAATCGGTCGATTCCCGCCAGTATCCGCAGTGAGATTGAGGATTTTCGACCCGGACCGGACCCTGGGGCCCGATCCAGGCCGGTAGTTTATTAGGTGTCCCGGGAGGCCCCCGCCCCAACGGGTTCTTCACCGTTGGTCAGGACCGGTCCGTCCTCGATAGCATGTTCGGCGTCAGAGGAATGGTCGTCCGATCCCTTTTCCGCCGCCTCCGGGGCCCGATCGCCATCCGTCTCGGACAACGATTCGGAAACCAGCTCGGAGATGGAATGGACGGCTTCCTCTTCCTCGTTGGACTTCGATCCGGGATTGTAGTCCCGCCAGATGTCATCCTCGACGGCAGCGGCAGGAGGGGCCACTTCCAGGGATTCCTCCCCCATGTCGGGTTCCTCGTCCCGGGAAGCAGACGGGTCGCCTTCAACCCGGTTCTCGGCCGCGAAGGGATCCAGCTGGGGCGTGGCCGCTGCCATGGCGACCGGTTTGGGGTCGGGTTTGGGGTCGGGTTTGGGGTCGGGTTTGGGGTCGGCCTTCCGCCGGGTCTGCCCGGTGGTGGCCAGGACCGAATCGACGATGCTGGTCAGGCGATTGTCCAGATCCTCGAAATCGCTTTCGTGGGTCTCGACGAAACTGATCTGGGCCTCGGCCAGGGACTTGAACCGAGCCAGGTAGGATTCCTTTTCCTTGCGCAGAGCCTGGATTTCCCGTCGCAGTTCCTCGGTGCGCATCCGGCACTCCTCGAGAATCTGACGGGCCTGCATCTCGGCGTCCTTGACGATCAGGCCGCCTTCCTTGCTGGCGTTCTCCCGGGTCTCGTTCATGACGCGTTCGGCCGTCATCAGGGTATCACGCAGGTTGCGTTCCATGCCCTGGTACTCGCTGATCTGGTCTTCCTGCTGCATGACCATCTCGCGAATCTGCTTGTTGTCCACCAGGAGGGTTTCGTATTCGTCGGCCAGGGTGGACAGGAAGGCCCGGACTTCGTCACAATCGAAGCCCCGAACGGCCTTGCGGAATTCCTGCTTGCGTACATCGAGCGGCGTGATCCTCATGTCAATCTCCTCCAACCTGCGGATGCCGGCTCCGAATTCCCGGATTGCCCCGGTCCCGTCGACCGGACGGAACCACAACAATCCCTCTCAGATACCAGCTTGAACGATCAATCTCATGAGGAGTTGTATCAAGAGCCATGCCAGGATGGGCGACAGGTCGATGCCGCGCAGGGGGATCAGCGAACGCAGGAAACCCAGAAGGGGTTCGGTCACGCGGATGATCATCAAAAGAATCTCGTTACGGGGACGTGGATTGACCCAGCTCATGATCACCCGGGCGACAATCAGCCAGGAATAGACCTGCAGGATGGCCACGGCGAGTCTGGTGATGGTCATATCTCAGCCTTTCCGGCTCGTTTCTGGCCGGTGGTCGGCGAATCAGGTTCCGCGGGGGCCGAAAATGGCGCCGCCGATCCGCACCAGGGTGCTGCCTTCGGCGATGGCGGCCTCGAAATCGCCGCTCATCCCCATGCTCAATTCCCGCAGGGGCCTTCCTGTGGCGGACCGCACCTTGTCGGCCAACAACCTCAGAGAGGCAAACCCTTCCCGCAACTCGGTTTCCGGAGCTCCGTAACGGCCCATGCCCATGAACCCCCGCAGGTCCAGGCCGGGCAGTTCGGCCATCTTTGCGACCGCGTCCGGGACTTCCTTGGGAGCCAGCCCATTTTTCTGGGCCTCGCCGGAAATGTTGACTTCCAACAGGATGGCTTCGGTGTGGCCATCCAGGACCGCCAAACGCGACAGCTTTTTCGCCAGGCCGACGGAATCCACGCCGTGCAGCATATGAAAACGGCCGGCTGCCTTGCCGGCCTTGTTGCTCTGCAGATGTCCGATGAAGTGCCAGCGCAGGTTGGCCGCGGAAAGTTCCTCCGCCTCCAGGAGACGGGTCAGTTCCTCCTGCCGGTCCACCGCCTCGGGGATGCGGTTCTCCCCCAGGTCCCACTGTCCCGCGCGGCAGCCTTCCACCACCAGGGACAGGTCGATCTTCTTGCTGACGGCCACCAGCCGAACATCGTCGGCCGGTCGGCCGGCCAGTGCGCAGGCCCGCGCAATCCTCTCTCGCACCGCATCCAGGCGAGAGGCCACCGTCAGGTCGGCCATGGGCATTCCTATCGCCAGCGCAGCAGCAGGGTCTTCGGATCCAGTTCGATCTGGACCTGGGCCGGCTCGGTGCTGCCGTGCTCCTTGATGATCCTGACTTTGACATTGTCGCTGTCGGGCTCGAGGTTGATGATCACGCTCAGCGCCTCGTCGAAGCGGGCCACGCCGACCGGAACGCCGCGCGCGTCCATCTCCTGGCCTTGGCGATGGGTGTTGCTGCTGGTCCAGACCTCGGCCTGCCACTCGTTGGCCAGCCTCTGCAATCCCTCGATTTCCCACGCCTCGGTGAACTCGAAACGCGGAGTGCCGTCCATGATGACCATGTCGGGCACAAAATCCGCCGCGTCCTTCAGAAAGGCGACGGACTGTTCGAGTTTCTCCAGCGAAAAGGTCTTGCGGTTGTAGACGTGGATAAAACGGTTGCGCTCCATGCGCAGCTGTTTCTGGGGCAACTGATCCAGATCCAGGGAGGCCGCCATCGCGTGGAAGATCTGGTCGAAGAAGTTGTTGATGTGCTCGACGCTCTCCTTGGTCGAGATGTAGAGCACCTTCCGGCTCTGCAACAGCTGGTCGACCGCCAGGCCGATCAGGAAACCGGTTTTGCCCACGCCGTGCCGGGACAAGACCACGCCCAGCTCCCCTTCACCGAGACCTCCGCCGATGGCCCGCTCGAAGATGCGGACCGGACTGCGTTCCATCATGCTTTTTTCAACCATCGTCTTTTTCACTCCTGAAAAGAATCCCAGCACAGGATAACAACAAATGGGTCCAGTTTCTATTTACCCTGCGACTTTTTCTCCACGTATTCCTTGACCAGCTCCTCGGCCACCTCGCGCGGGGCCGGAGCGTACCTGGCGAACTCCATGGTAAATTCCGCCTTGCCCTGCGTTGAAGAGCGCAGGACCGTCGCGTAGCCGAACATCTCGGCCAGCGGCACGTTGGCATCGACCCGGACAAAACCTTCGTCCTCGGTCGTACCGACGATCACGCCCCGACGCTGCATCAAAGTCTTGATGATGTCGCCCTGGTATTCGCCGGGACCCTCGATGGACACCAGCATCAGAGGCTCGAGCGCCACCGGTTTGCCCCGGCTGTAGAACTCCCGGAAAGTCGCCCGGCAGGCGGTCTGGAAGGCCATGTCCGATGAGTCCACCGCGTGTGAGTTACCATCGAGCATGGTCACCTTCATGCCCTGGACCGGGGCGCCGATGTACTGGCCCTCGGGCATGGAAAGCTCGAAACCCTTCTTGCAGGCCCCGATGTATTCGGTCGGGATGCGCCCGCCGACCACCTTGCTCTCGAAGATGAACTCCCCGTCCTCGCTGGGCTCCATGAGGCCCTGGACCTTGGCGTACTGGCCGGAACCGCCGGTCTGCTTCTTGTGGACGTAGTCGAACTCGATGGGCTGGGTGATGGTCTCGCGGTACTTCACCTGAGGGGCGCCCGTGGTGACCACCGCCTTGAACTCCCGCTTGATCCGCTCGATGTAGACCTCAAGATGAAGTTCTCCCATCCCGCTGATGATCGTGTCCCCGGTCTCGGGGTCCTGCGAGGTGCGGAACGTGGGGTCCTCGCGGGTGAAGCGATGCAGGGCCTTGGACATGTTGGTGGCGGCCTTGTTGTCCTCCGGGACCACCGCCAGGCTCACCACCGGCTCGGGCACGTGCATGCTTGAAAGGGAGATCCGCTCACCGCCGGTAAAGGTGTCGCCGCTGGCACAGTCCACCCCGAACAGGGCGATGATATCACCGGCCGCTGCGGACACGATCTCCTCCATCTGATCGGCGTGCATCCGGCCCAGCCGTCCCACCTTGACCTTCTTGCCGGTGCGGCTGTTGTAGATGTCCTCGCCCTTTTTCAGCACGCCCTGGTAGATACGCACGTAGGTCAGTTGGCCGTAGGGCCCTTCCTCCAGCTTGAAGGCGTTGCAGACCAGGTTGTCCTCGACGCTGTTGGAGAGGATGAACTCCTCCTCTTCGCCTCCCTTGAGCAGGCGGATGGCCGTGTTGTCGATGTCCGTCGGTGAAGGCAGGTAGCGCATCACCGCGTTGAGCATCAGCTGGACACCCTTGTTCTTGTAGGCGCTGCCCATGTAGACGGGAGTCAGCTCGTTGGCCAGGACGCCGCGGCGGACCGCCTCGTGGATCATCTCTTCGGTGACGGCCTCTTCCAGGATGGCTTCCATCAGGTCGTCGCTGAACATGCTGACGGCGTCGAGCATGACTTCACGCCGCGCTTCGGCTTCGACCTGCAGGGCGGCGGGAATCTCACCCTCGACGATCTTTTCGCCGCTGTCGCCCTCGAAGATGTAGGCCCTCATGGTGATCAGATCGACCACACCTTCGTGCTTGTCCTCCAGCCCGATGGGAATCTGCATCATCACCGCGTTGTGCTTCAGCTTGTCGCGCAGCTGCTCGGTGACCCGGGCGGGATTGGCGCCGGAGCGATCGCACTTGTTGACGAAGGCGATGCGGGGCACGTTGTAGCGCTTCATCTGGCGGTCCACGGTGATGGACTGGCTCTGCACGCCGGCCACCGAGCAGAGCACCAGGATGGCGCCGTCCAGCACCTTCAGCGCCCTTTCGACCTCGATGGTGAAATCGACGTGGCCCGGGGTGTCGATGATGTTGACGTGGTGCCCGTTCCAGGTCGTGTAGGTGGCCGCGCTCTGGATCGTGATGCCGCGCTCGCGCTCAAGTTCCATGGAGTCCATGGTGGCGCCGACACCGTCCTTGCCACGTACCTCGTGGATGTCGCGGATGCGTCCGGTATAGAAAAGGATCCGCTCGGTCAGGGTCGTTTTGCCCGAATCGATGTGCGCGCTGATCCCGATGTTTCTGATCATGCTCAGATCTGCAGTCATGTCCCTTGTCCCGGTTCGCGGCGGGCTGATTCCCACCGACGGAAAATACCACATTTCAGCCTACAAAAACGCACGTCTGCCCGTACCCGAGTGGCAGGTCGGCAGACGTGGCGCGGGGCAAGATAGGCTCCCACCCTCGAAAAAGCAAACCTGACATCATTTATCTAAATTAAATTTCCGGAATCGGAAAGTCCCCCGAAACCCCGTGCCCGCGCCGATTTACCGGTCAAATGGCCCCGTGTATTCGGCCCACCGCGGCGAAGGCCTCGAGGCAGCGATCCACCTGGGCACTCGTATGGGCGGCCGAGGCCTGCAGCCGGATCCGGGCCTGACCCTTGGGCACGACCGGAAAACTGAACCCGATGCAGTAGATGCCCTCGTCCAGCAGATCGGCGGCCATCCCCTGGGCCATGAAGGCGTCATTGTCGTGCCGGCGGAAATGAACGGGAATGATGGCGTGGTCGCCGTCGTCCACGTCGAAGCCGAGATCGCGCAAACCGCCCCGCAGCTGCAACTGATTCTTTTCCAAGGTCTTGAGCGGACCCGGGTCCTCCCGCAGGATCCGCAGCACCTCCAGCGCAGCGCCGCAGATCATCATCGGCAGCGAGTTGCTGAACAGGTAGGGACGGCTCTTCTGGCGCAGCCATTCGATGATCTCGCGCCGGCCGCTGGTGCAGCCGCCCAGGGCCCCACCGAGCGCCTTACCCAGGGTGGTGGTGATCAGATCCACGCGGTCCATGACGTCGAATTTCTCGTGGGTTCCCCGTCCCGTGGGTCCGGTGAATCCGGTGGCGTGGCTGTCGTCGACCAGGACCATCGACTGGTACCTGTCGGCGAGGTCGCAGATCTCATTCAGAGGCGCCAGGTGCCCGTCCATCGAGAAGACGCCGTCGGTCACGATCAGGCGGAAATCCGCGCCCTGGGCGTCCTTGAGCATCGATTCGAGATGATCCATGTCGGCGTGGTTGTAAATGAACCGCTGGGCCTTGGCCAGGCGTACGCCGTCGATGATGGAGGCATGGTTGAGCTGATCGGTGATGATGGCGCTGTCCCGGTCCAGCAACGGTTCGAACACCCCGCCGTTGGCGTCGAAACAGGCGGCGTACAGGATGGTGTCCTCGGTCCCCAGGAAATCGCTTAGTTCGGCTTCGAGCTGCTTGTGCAGCGTGGTCGTCCCGCATATGAACCGCACCGAACTGAGACCGTAGCCCCACTGATCCAGGGTGCGGCGCGCCGCCTCCACCACCCGCGGGTCGGAGGCCAGTCCGAGGTAGTTGTTGGCGCAAAAATTGAGGACGGTCCGGCCGCCCACCTGGATCTCCGCGCCCTGGGGTCCCTCAAGTACACGCTCGTCCTTGTAGAGGCCCTGCTGCCTGATGGCGTCCAACTCGGTCCGCAGGACCTCACCGAATTTCCCGTACATATTTTTGGCGTTCCTTCCGGCCTGGCCGCTTTTAGTAACGCTTGGCCATCTCATCCAGGGTGACAGTCGGCACCTTGTCAGCCATGCCCGCCTGCCCGAAGGCGATCATGCGTGCCTTGACCACTTCGGCCATGGCTTCACGGGCCGGTTTCAAGTAGTCGCGCGGGTCGAACTTGCCCGGAGTTTCGGCGAACACCTTGCGGATGGCGCCGGTGATGGCCAGACGGTTGTCGGTGTCCACGTTGATCTTGCGGACCCCGTGCTTGATGCCTTCCTGGATCGCCTCGACCGGCACGCCGTAGGTTTCGGGCATCTCGCCGCCGTACTGGTTGATGATGTCGATCAACTCTTTGGGTACCGAACTGGAGCCATGCATGACCAGGTGGGTGTTGGGCAGGCGGCGGTGGATTTCCGCGATGACGTCCATCTTGAGCACGTCGCCGGTGGGTTTCTTGGTGAACTTGTAGGCGCCGTGGCTGGTGCCGATGGCTACGGCCAGGGCGTCGCAGCCGGTGTCGGCGACGAAGCTCTCGGCCTCTTCGGGGTCGGTCAGGTGTTCGAGGGCCTCTTCACCGGACAGGCCGGCACCGTGACCGTCTTCAATTCCACCCAGGCAGCCGATTTCCGCCTCGACCGTCACGCCAAGCGCGTGGGCCTTGTCCACGACCTGTTTGGTCACGTCTACGTTGTATTCGTAGGACGCGGGCGACTTGCCATCTTCCATAAGCGAGCCGTCCATCATCACGCTGGTGAAGCCCTGGTCGATGGCACTGAAGCAGGTCTCGGGGCTGTTGCCGTGGTCCTGGTGCATGGCGATGGGCAAGTTGGGATTCAGTTCGGCGGCGGCCAGCATCAGGTGGCGCAGGTAGTTGTCGTTCGAGTAGGAGCGGGCACCGCGGCTGGCCTGCACGATCACCGGGCTGTTGGTCTCGGTTGCAGCCATCATGATGGACTGGATCTGCTCCATGTTGTTGACGTTGAAGGCCCCGACGCCGTAGCCGTTCTCGGCGGCGTGATCGAGCATGACGCGCATGGGGATCAAAGGCATGACGGTCTCCTTGTTGGGGCGAAAACGAAAATATGTTCCCGGGTAAGCTAATCGACTCCACCTCCGGAGGCAATGTCGGCCTGGTCGGGTGGATGCCGGCGGTCGGCTGCGGCATGACAAAAAGCCCCCCCGGAAGATCCCTTCCGCGGGGGGGGCTGGAACTTAAGGGGATTTCAACGGAACAGGGCTTTTACCGAACCCCAGGTAACCTCTCCCACGGCCACCGGGTCAGGGGTCACCGTCATGGAAAGTGTAACGGACTCCTCCGCCTGTTGAGGCCCTTCATTATGTACGGCCACCGAATAGAACACCTGAAAAACGTATTCATGGCCTGGAACCAGGGTATCGTCCAGAGTAAACACGCCCGGTCCCTGGTGGTCGAAACCGTAGTCGGCGTCCGTCAGGTCGAAGAACCACGCCTCACCATTGACTGGAATGGATACTTCGATGGACACGGCCGATGGATCCATGGGCACGAAACTCACCGCCAGATTGGCGGATGCACTCACATGGGAAATCGACGCCTGGTCCTCGGTCGAAACGGTTCCCAGAAAGGAACCCGTGACCGTCAGATTGGCCCCGTCGAGAATGATCTCCGAATCATGGACGGACCGCATGTGATGGCTTCCCTCATCCACCTCAATATCCTTAAAATAAGGGCCCGGGTCCACGGAGCCATCGGTCCAGAAGGTGTTAGGGCCTACTTGGGGATCGAGCTCACAGGCGGTGTACCTGTCTAGGTAATCGAAGGTGATCTGGGCCAAGGCCGGACCGGCGAGAAGCAGAACAAACATAATGGCCAGGAAGAGTGCGCAACGTTTCATGGTGGTCTCCCATTCATACAGGTTAATGAATGCCATGATTTTATGAAATCTGGACACCGCTTGTCAAGCCGCGGGGCTTCATCCATTAGGACCTTGCACAACAAAGCCCACCCGTTATCATGGTGGCGGCATAAAACAAGGCGGTTGGGATCTTGACGGAATTCGCCACGGCTATTGCGAGGATCGGATTGGGGAGAGGCGGGCTTGCGAGTCTTTCCGCCATTTTGACCGTGGTGTTGGTCTGTCTGGCGGCCGCCTCTGGTTCAGCCGAACCGGTGCGGGTCACTGTCAGCATCCTGACCCAGGTTTGGTTCGTCGAGCAGATCGGCGGCGATCGCGTTGAAGTCTCCGTGCTGGTCGGACCGGGGCATTCCCCCGCCACCTACGAACCCACGCCCAAACAAATGGCCGTCCTTGAGCAGGCCGACCTCTTCCTGGCCGCGGGTGTTCCCTTCGAACATGTTCTGGTTCCCCGGATCAGGTCGCTCCCCCGCGCGCCGATGATCGCCGGCCCCGAAGCCGAGGGCCACGACCACCATCACGAAACTGATCCCCATACCTGGCTGGACCCGATCCAGGCATTGGCCATGGCCGATACGATCAGCCGGCACCTGCAGGCAATGGTTCCCGGGCAGGCCGCGGCTATCCGCAAGCGGCACGAGCTCATGGTGGAACAGCTCACCAAACTCGACGACGAGGTCCGGAGAATCCTGGCAGCCTTCGAGGGACGCAGCTTTTTCGTCTTTCATCCTGCCTTCGGTCATTTCGCCAAGGCCTACGGCCTGGTCCAGGTTTCGGTAGAGGCGGGCGGACATGAGCCCGGTCCCCGCCACCTGGCCGAGATCATCGACCGCGCCCGAGCCTCCGGTGTCGGCTCGATCATCGTCCAGCCCCAGTTTTCCCACAAGGCGGCCGAGACTGTGGCCACGGCCATCGGCGCCGAAATCGTGGTCTTGGATCCGTTGGCCTTTGACTACCCGGCCAACCTCCTGGAAATAGCGCAGACACTGGCCGAAAGGTTCGCCGCCGAAGACGCCACTGCCGCAGGGAACGGCTCATGAGTTCCGCCATCTCCTGCCGGGACCTTGATTTCGGGTACGAAGGCAAACCGGTTCTCAGGAACGTCAACATCACCATTCCGGTCGGGGATTTCGTCTGCGTGGTCGGGCCCAACGGCAGCGGCAAGACCACCTTGTTGAAGATCGCCCTGGGCCTGCTGAAGCCAACCGCCGGAGTGATCGAAGTGCTCGGTCAGAGACCCGATCGCTCCCGCGGAAAAATCGGCTACGTGCCCCAGCATCCGCGGCTGGATCCCCTCTTTCCGGTCAGTGCCATGGACGTGGTGCTGATGGGACGACTGGGCCGCACGCGCTCGGTCGGGGCCTGGAGTGCCGATGATCGCGCGCAGGCGCGGCGGGCCCTTGAAGAAGTCGGATTGGCCGACCGTGCCGCCCACCATTTCGCCTCGTTGAGCGGCGGCCAGAAGCAGCGGGTCCTCATTGCCAGGGCCCTGGCCGGCGAACCCGAATTGCTTCTGCTCGACGAACCTACCGCCGGCCTCGACGCCCACATCGAAGCCGGCTTCTACCAGCTGCTCCAGGAACTCAACCAACGCCTGACCGTCGTTTTGGTGTCTCACGACCTCGGTTTCGTGTCCGGGTTCGTGCGCAGCGTGGTCTGCGTGGGCCAGGACGTGGTGGTGCACCCCACCAGCGAGGTCACCGGCGAGGTCATCGCCGATCTCTACGGCGGAGACGTGCGCCTGATCCGCCACGACCACCGCTGCAGCGAGGACGGTCACAAATGACGGCCTTCTGGGACGCGCTGCAGACCCACGCCTTCCTCCAGTACGCCCTGCTGGCCGGCCTGCTGGTGAGCATTCCCTGCGGGGTGGTCGGAAGTTTCGTGGTTATCCGGCGCATCAGCTACATCGCCGGGGGCATCGCCCATTCGGTCCTGGCCGGCCTAGGCATCGTCCACTACCTGCGCGTGGTCCACGGCTTCGAGGGCCTGTCCCCCATCGGCGGAGCGGTGATCGCGGCGCTGGTGGCCGCCGTGATCATCGGCTGGGTCAGCCTGCATCTGAAGCAAAGAGAAGACACGGTCATCGGCGCGGTCTGGGCCATGGGGATGGCCACCGGCATCCTTTTCATCAGCATGACACCCGGTTACACCACCGACCTGATGAGCTATCTCTTCGGCAATATCCTGATGGTCACCAGCCGGGACCTGTGGTTGATCGCCGTCCTGGACGTCGTCGTCCTGGTGACGGTCGCGCTGTTCCACAAGCAACTTTTGGCGGTTTGTTTCGATGGGGAGTTCGCCGGCCTGCGCGGCGTGCACGTGCAGCGCTTCTATTTCCTGCTGCTGGTGCTGACGGCCCTGACGGTGGTCCTGCTGGTGTCCGTGGTGGGCATCATTCTGGTCATCGCGCTATTGACCCTGCCGGCGGCCATGGCCAATCTTTTCGCGCGCCGGCTGTGGCAGATGATGATGCTGGCCACCGTCATCTCCGCCGTATTGACCACCGGCGGCCTGGCGCTGAGCTACGGCCCGGACCTTCCCGTCGGCGCGGTGACCATCCTACTGACCGGCGCCGGTTATTTTCTGATAGCCCTCTTTCGCCGCCGCCCTTAGTTCAATCGCCTAAACCGCATCAGTCGACCCAACCCAGCACATCCCGAATGACGCTCCAGCGAGGCCGTTCCCCGGAGGCCGCCTTGCCCATGATCCAATGGTCGAAATACCGCTCGATCGTGCCGTCCCCAAGCTTGAGGGCCACCCAATGATCCATGAACTCATCCAGCCGCGGATCTTCGAACCGGTAGGAAATCACCAGGGGTAATTGCGCACTCGCGCCCTCGGGCCGCACGACCCGGAACCTGGGGTAGGCCAGGGTCCAAAAAGCCGCTGCTTCGGCGCCCACCAGCAAGGCGTTGATATCGGGACGTCGGCCCTCCAGAAAATCGCGGGGATCCTCCAACCGGATCACTCGCAATCCAGGGATCATGCGAGGCAAAATGGATTCGAATTCCGTTTCCTGGAAGACGGCGACCACAGGATTTTCCAAAGCCCTGATGTCTTTCCTGGTCCGCCATTGCTTGACGTCCGTATCGGGCACCAGCACGGCCAGATGGAAATCCAGATACGGGTCGGAAAAACTCATCGTCCGGGCCCGCCGTACATTTCCATGGATGCCGCTGGCCACCATGTCCACGTGGTCCAGATCGATGTGTTCCTGAAGGTTGTCCACCTCCACGGGAACCAGTTCCAGATCCACATCAAGATCAAGGGCCAACCGCCCCACCAGGTCGATGTCGAGGCCGACCACATCCCCCTGCTCGTTGCGGTAGGTAAATGGCATCCGTCCTTCGCCGAATCCCACCCGCAACACTTTCCGCCGCAGAATGCGGCCGAGCACACTTTCACCCTCCGTGATCGGGTCGGGATTGGGGACGGCTTTCTCCAGCACCGTGGTCACTGGTGCCAGCCCCATCTTCGTATTCACGAGTTCCATGCGGGTGATGATATCGGCCGGATCCTCTGAATTGGCGATCGTACTTTCGAGGTACGAATGAACCCCCACCATGGCCAGCACCATGACCACCGAAGAAACCACCAGCAGCCGGACAATCGCCTTCCACCGGACCCGTAATAGACCCATCAAAACGGAAGTCGTGATCACCACCATTGCCACCAGATGCATGGTCGAGAGGAAATCACCCACCCGGGCCGTCCACACACCCGAAGCGATGAACAACTGGAACAGATCGGCCGGCAGCCTCAGGGCCTCGAGCAGGAACGGTATGGCCACCACCGGCCCGCCGAACATGCTGAAGAGACCTCCGACGAGGATGGTCAGGTAGGCCATGACATCCAGGGCCTGACCCGAAAACCAGGCCGCGAACGGGATGAAGATCAGGGTCAGAACCTTGCCCAGGCTGGGAAAGGGATAGGCCAGGGGGTACATCACCTCGACCGACCTCTGGGCCTCTTCCGAATCCGGTTTCACTTTGGCAAAGAGTTCTCGGGTGTTCTGAATGAGCAGAGGCAGCACGATAAGCACCTTGCCCGTGGCAAATGCAGTCACCAGCGCGCCCCGGGAAACCTTGATGATGTCGCGATAGGAGAACGGGGTCAAAGCGGAGATAAGGAGCGGCAGGAACACCAGGGCCAAGTACAGGATCAGGACGGTGTAGACGATGATATATCCCTGGATACTGCTGATCTCCTTCATGGTCATGGTGGAGGCCACCCCCGCCGCGATGGCAAAAACGCCATAGGGAGTGAGACTCACCACAGCCTTATTGACGCGCATGAGGGCTTCCGCCACGGTGTCCAGCATGTCCAGGAAATGATTCTTCCGCGGCATTCCGATCAGGGCGAATCCCATGGCGAGGCAAAAAACCACGACGGCGGGCACCACATTCCTCGCCAACGACCCGAACACGTTGAGGGGCAGGAACAGGTCGATAAAGTCCACCTGCGGAGGACTTTCGAGCATGCTGGGCTTGAAGAAAGAGCCGGTTTCCCAGTGAGGGAGGGCCATGGGCGCCAGGACCACGAACCCAAGTCCCAGAATCCACAATCCCATCAGGACGATCGCCCCGGTGCCCATCATCCGCCGGCCTTCACTCCAGGTCAGACGACCGATACTGGCAATGAGGGAAGCGGTGATGTAAGGCAGCACCGTCATCTGCAAAAGCCCTACGAAAATATCCCCAAACACCTTCAACCAAGCGGTGTATTCCCCGAAAAAGAGGCCGACGGCGGCCCCCAGTCCCAGCGCGAGCAGAACCTTGGTTGTGGGGCCGAGAGATTTGCGATGGGGCGATGAGGTGGTGGCATTTCCTGATGGATCGGTCAAGTTGCCCTCCCGGTCGGGGGTGCCTGCAAGTATTTCGCCGGGCGTGGAGTTTCCTCTCCTGGACAAAGTTAACCCACACCAGCGGAAACAATACCACACCATGTGGCAAGGTCTATTCCGGAGAACGGTATTCCCGTCGTCTCCACCAATCCTTTTCCTTCTTCCCTTAAATGGAGGGCGTCACAAAGAACGATTGACCAGGAGGGTCAATCGTTCTTTGTGCCTAGGCACGCGAAGCCAAGGATGGCGTAGCGCGCCGTCCCTCAATTAAAGGGAAAAAGGATAAGGATTGGTGGAGGCGGCGGGAATCGAACCCGCGTCCGTAACCGGTACTCCGCAAACGTCTACATGCTTAGTGACCTGTTATTTAACCTGTTGGGAGGCCAGGTCACATGCCGCCCGCCAGGCTAGTACTCACTTAAATTTCGCCCCAAGGCCAGAGACCTGCCTTGAAACTAGTACACCGAAAACGGCGCCCCATGAGATCAGTTCGGTGACCCCCCGACCCCGGGACGGGCTACCAATTAGGCAGCCAGTGCGAAATTGTTTTCGTCACTTAATTG
>CBDTUS010000093.1:0-14920 GCA_965363725.1 uncultured bacterium
ATCATGGGCGAGGTGAACGAACTGGCGGCCAGGGGCGACTGGGCCGCCTGCGAAAACATCGTGGCCGGGCACCAGGGCAAGAACTGGCCGGTGGTGAGGGTGATCCGGGCGGGGCTCGAGGCGCGGGACGAATCGCGCGAGACCCTGGAGAGCGTCTTGCAGGAAGCCATCCTGCATGAGCTGCCCCAGGTGCAGAAGGGTATCGCGATGCTGGCGGTGCTCGGCGCGGTGGCTCCCCTGCTGGGATTGCTGGGCACGGTCACCGGCATGATCGACACCTTCAGGGTCATCACCCTGTTCGGCACCAGCGATCCCAAGCTCATGTCCGGCGGCATCAGTGAGGCGCTGGTGACCACCGAACTGGGGCTGGCCGTGGCGATTCCCATCATGCTGCTGCATACCTACCTGTCGCGGAAATCCGATCATTTGATCGGCGACATGGAAGCCAAGGCGGTGCAGCTGACGAATATCATCGACAAGCAGAAGATCGCGGGCGCGCCATGATCGACGGGTTCTGGTTCACGGTCGAATATTTTCGGCAGGGGGGCTGGATCATGCTGCCGCTGGTGGTCACCTCGGTGGTCCTGTGGACGCTGATCGTGGATCGCTGGCGGGAATTCCGGTCCCTTGACCATGGAGACCTGGACACGAAAGAACTGGTCGCGGCGGCCTCGGGAGAGCCCGGAGTTCCCGGAAACGGGGCCGACGGTTTGCGGGCGCAACTGGTGCGGGAGTTCCTCAGGGAGCGATCCGGGGTCGTGCGCCTGGACCGCAAGATCCTCGGCCAGGTTTCGCTGCAGTTGCAACAGACCCTGGAAGAACGGCTGGCCGCGATTGCCGTGCTGGCGGCGGTGGCCCCGCTGCTGGGGCTGCTGGGCACGGTGTTGGGCATGATCGAGACCTTCGAAGTGATCTCGGTCTACGGCACCGGCAACTCACGCGCCATGGCCAGCGGAATTTCGGTGGCCCTGATCACGACCCAGACCGGCCTGCTGGTGGCCATTCCTGGTCTGCTGATGAGCAACCGCTTGAACCGGACGGCGCAACGTCTCAAAACGAAACTCGATGAGGCGACGGCCGTGTTGTCGCGCCACCTGACCGAAGGGACGTCATCATGATCAACGTGCGCAACACCCTGCGCGGGGGCACCGGCGAAGTGAACATCAACATGGGCCCCCTGGTGGACATGGTGTTCCTGCTGCTGATCTTCTTCGTGGTCACGACCAGCTTCGTGAAGGAAACGGGGATCGATGTGCAGCGACCGACCGCAGCTACCGCCGAACACAAGGAGCGCGGCAACATCATGCTCGGTATCAGCGCCGAGGGTCAGGTCCACATGGAGGGCAAACGCATCGATGTGCGCAGCGTGCGGGCGCTGATCGAGCGCGCCCTGGCCGAGGATCCCGAAAGCGGTGTGGTGATCGTGGCGGACAAGGACAGCAACACCGGCATTGTGGTGCAGGCCATGGACCAGTGCCGGTTGGCTGGGGCGACGAACGTGAGCCTGGCGGCCGGTCTGGTGGCCGGCGAATGACACGCCGCAAGGGCATGATGCTGATCGTGGCAGCCGCCGTGGCGGTGTTATTGAACATCGGGCTGTTCGGAACCGCGGCCCTGCTGTCGCGGGATCGACCGGTGCGGGAAGTGGCCTCCAATCCCATCTCGGTGAACCTGGTCACCATCAAGCCGCCCACCCCGCCCCAACAGGAGAAGAAACGGGAGATCCCCAAACCAAAGCCCAAACCGAAGATGGATTTCATGCCCGAACTGGCTCTGCCAACCCTGCGGGGTCCCAGCCCAATGGACGTGCAGGTGGACATTGATCCCTCCCTGTTTGCCGGGGGTCCCGAGCGCGGGGAGTTCGTCTTCAACAGCGGCGACCTGGACAAGCCGCCCCAAAAAGTGGTCCAGACGCAGCCCGTCTACCCCTACAAGGCGAGGCAGCGGAACATCGAGGGGTACGTGAAAGTGAAGATGCTGGTCCGGGCCGATGGAACTGTCGGTGAAGTTTCGATTTTGGATGCGCAGCCAAAAGGCCTTTTTGATGCCGAAACGTTAAAGGCCGTCCCCAACTGGAGATTCAAACCAGGTGTCATCGATGGTCAGGCCGTGCCTTCGTGGGTGGTCACGACCATCCGGTTCAATCTGGACGACTGATGGAGGGTGTCTTGGAATCAGTGTGGTGGGTATCCTTGTCGCGGGGGCGTCGTGCAGGCTTCTGCGCCATGGATGGCGGAGAGACCGTAACGCCGAGCAAGTCCGCGACAGGAGGTCGCGGACCTGCGTCCCCAGCGACAAGGATACCCACCACACTGATTCCAAGACTCGCACCACTAGCCGTTCTTATTGTCCTGATGGCTGTGGTCCTTTCCACGGATGTCCCGGCGCAGACTGGCGAAGAACTACGGGCCGAACAGAACACCATCGAATCTGGAGAAGAGCTCTCGGCGAGGGCCAAGAAGGCGCTTTTTCGGGCACGATCGAAGCAAGACAACGGCGACTTCGCTGGGGCGGCGCAGGTCATGTCGGAGTTCATGGCGGGGAACCCCGATAGGGAACACCCCCTGCTGCTGTTCAACCTGGCGTTGAGTCACTTTGCGCTGGATCAGGATGAGGATGCCTACGCGGATCTGAAGAAAGCGGTGGCGCTCGAACCCCGTTATGGGCGGGCGTGGCTGAGGCTGGGTGAAGCGGCCTACGGGGTTGGTCAATACGCGGAAGCTGGGGATGCCTTCAGCCGGGCCTATGACCTGACTCCCGATCCCGCTCCGGAGATTCTCTACTACGCCGGGGTCAGTCTCTTGATGGGGCAGAAATCGGACCGGGCCCTGGCGGTCCTGGAAAATCTGTTGAACGGGCACCGTGAAGACGCCGAGCTGGACTGGTATCAGGCCCTGATTTCGGCGGGCAACGAATCCGGCAAGCCGGGCCGGGTCGCGCCGTTCGTGGAGTTTCTTCTCGATGACCATCCCGCCGAGCCCCGGGCCTGGGAGCTGGCCTACCAGTTCACCGCCTCCCGCGAGGATTTCGAGAAGGCCGCGGCCTACCTGACCATCACCGGTTACCTGCGGCCGCTGTCGCGCAGTGAAACCATTCAGCTCGGGGATCTCTATGCGGTGATCTCGGTGCCGATCCAGGCGGCGCGATTCTACGAGCAAGCCCTGAGCATGCCCGCGTCGGCGGATGACGTGGAAAAAGTCCGTGCCACCGAATTCGAACGGCTGGCTTCGGCCTGGCTGGGCGCTCACGATCTCGATCGGGCCCGGGCCACCCTGCAAACAGCCCTGGCCGAAAAGGAAACGCTCGGGCTGTGGTCCCTGCTGGGAGATCTCGAGTACCTGGACGAGGATTTCGAGGCGTCCCTGGCAGCCTTCGATCGGGCGACCAACATCGATTCGGGAGCCGGCCGTGCCTGGCTGATGAAAGGCTATTGCGCCCTCGAACTGGGTCGCGACGCCGAAGCTCGGAGCCACCTGGAAAAGGCCGCCGGGTTTCCCGACCAGTCGGCCGCCGCGCGCAGCCTGCTCGGCAGGATCGGCTCGTGAGGAAGAAACTCCTCTTGGCCCTGGGCTCGGCGGTGTTCGCCCTGGTGATCGGGGAGGTCGCCGCCCGGACTGTCCTGCCTTTGCTTTCCGACTCGCCGAACACCCCCTTCATCGGTGACGACGCCTGCATGTATCTCCTGCGGCCCAGCGAACCGGGTCAGCATCCCGAAGACCATCCGGACCACATCAATCGGCTGGGTTTTCGTGACCGGAACCATCGGTCGACCAAACCGGAAGGGCGTCTTCGTGTCCTGGGGCTGGGTGACTCCTTCGTCTATGGAGCGGTGCCGCCCGGGGAAAATTTCCTGCGTGTGGCCGAGCGGGCGCTGAACGAAAACTCCGGTCTGCCGGTGGACATCCTGCTGATGGGCGTTCCCGGGTGGAGCACGGAAAACGAACTCGGCTACCTCATGGACCAGGGTCTGGAGCTGGAACCGGATCTGGTGGTGGTGAATTTTTTCGTGGGCAACGACGTGACCGGCATTCCGGTGCGCGGGCGGGTCATTCGCGGTCATGTCTATCCCCGGACCAGCCCGCTGCCGGTGCGCAACCTGCTGCGGAAGTCGCATTTGTTCGCCATGTTCGAAAGCCTGGTCCTGCGCCGGATGATGGCCCGGGTTCGCGGAGACCAGGCCGGTGCGCCCGCCCCCCTCGATGCCCCGGTGAACGACCTGTATCTGAAGATCGTGGACCAGACCCTGCCGGTCTTTGCTCGAGAACCGGACGACCGCACGGCCGTCCTCTGGGGCGAAGCCGAAGAATATCTGAAGGGGATCGACAGCGCCTGCCGCCTGGCCGGTGTACCTTGGCTGCTGGTCCTGATTCCCGATGAAGTGCAAGTGGACACGAAGGTCAGATCGCTGGTGCTCGAAGGACTGGGCCTGACTCCGGACCAATTCGATTTCGACGCCCCGAATAACCGTTTGAACAGCTGGGCGGCCACCAACCAGGTGCCGGTGCTGGACCTGCTACCGGTCATGCGCCACGAGCACATGCCCGGTTTCCGGTTGTACATTCCTAACGACACCCACTGGAACCGGCGCGGCAACCTGGCCGCGGGGATGATGGTCGGCTGGAGCATCCAGGATCAACTGGTTCCCGAACCCGAGGAATAATGACGTGGACAAAGCCTGCATCACCAAACAGCCGCAAGGGCTGAGTGTCTTCGAAAAATACCTGACCGGATGGGTGCTGCTGTGCATCGTCGCGGGCATCGTGCTGGGCAAGCTGGCGCCGCAATTCGCACGCTATCTCGACGGCCGGGCGATCACCGCGAACGGCGCACCGGTGGTGTCGATTCCCATCGCCATCTGCCTGTTCTTCATGATGTACCCCATCATGGTGAAGATCGATTTCGGCGAAGTCGTCAAGGCCGGCATGTCGGCCAAGCCGGTGGGCCTGACCCTGGTTCTCAACTGGCTGATCAAGCCGTTCACCATGGTGGCGATCTCGGCCTTTTTCCTGGGGGTCGTGTTCAAGGGATTGATCGGTGCCGAAGCGATGGACCTGATCAGGATGCCCCTGGGCCTGGACCTGCCCGTGGGCGCGACCCACGGCGACGGCACCGTGGTGCTGGTCGACGGCATCAGGATGCTGCAGATTCCGCTCTGGCGCAGCTATCTGGCCGGCTGCATCCTGCTGGGCATCGCGCCCTGCACCGCCATGGTCCTGGTCTGGGGTTACCTGGCCAAGAGCAACGACGGCCACACCCTGGTCATGGTGGCCATCAACTCGCTGACCATGCTGTTCGTGTTCGGACCGCTGGGCGGGTTTTTGCTGGGCGTGGGGCGGCTGCCGGTGCCCTGGCAGGCGCTGCTGCTGTCGATCGGGATCTACGTGGCGTTGCCGCTGGTGGCAGGATACCTGTCGCGCAAATTCCTCATCGCGACCAAGGGCAGGCAGTGGTTCGAGGAAAAATTCCTCCACGTGCTGACGCCGATCACGATCATCGCGCTGCTGGCCACCCTGGTGCTGCTGTTCTCGTTCAAGGGCGAGGTGATCGTTTCCAACCCGCTGACGATCGTGTGGATCGCCATCCCGCTGTTCATCCAGACGGTGCTGATTTTCGGACTGGGCTGGTTCCTGTCCCGGCGGCTGGGGCTGACCTACGAAGATGCGGCGCCCACGGCGCTGATCGGCGCGAGCAACCATTTCGAGGTGGCGATCGCCACGGCCACAATGCTGTTCGGATTGTCGTCAGGGGCCGCGCTGGCCACGGTGGTCGGAGTGCTGATCGAGGTGCCGGTCATGCTGATGCTAGTGAAGATCTGCCTGGCTACCCGCCATCGTTTCGCTCCCGACAAACCAGCCGACGCGAACTGAGTGAGATGATTTCGAGCTGATACTCCCGCGGCGCCCCGCGCCAGGCGTGGCGGATGTCGAGCAGACCTTCGGCGGTCTTTTCCCACAGGCCGTCCAGGTTCGACCAGGTCAACGGCGGCGTGCCGCACCAGCCCGCGGTGCGCACCTTCAGGCCGCCGTGTTCGCCGAATTCATATCCGGTCCGCTCGCCGGTGAGGGCGGCCGCCCGCCTGAAGACCTTGGCTCCATCTTCGGTCTCCTCTTCGAAAATCCAGACGCCGGCCAGGGTTCCGGACAGTTCCGTCCCTGGATCTGGTTCCGAAGTGCTCGTGCAGGCGGCCAGGATGAGGGTCAGGCCCATCAGCATGCCGATCGATATCCGTGTCATCGTGATCCTTCCTTTCATGCCTGGCCTCTTTTCATCTGCGTGTGGTGACCGGGCCCTTGGACCGGGGGTTTTGGACCTGGGCTACCTGGTCGCGGCTGCGATCGCCGCGGGGAGTTTTGATGCGCGGGGAGTCGGGCTTGGTCAAGGGCCTATGGCGGACCGGCGCCGGTGCGGGAGTCTCATAGTAGACCGGCGGGGGCGGCGGCGGCGGAATGTGGGGTCCCGGACAAACGATGATGGGCGGATCGTTATATTCCACGGGAATCAGGACGATTTCTCCAGAGTGATCGTATCCGTCTTCGTAAAGAAGCACGGAGCAACCGGTCGTCCCCGCGGCGAGGGTCAGGAGCAGCAGCCCCATCAGCATTTTCATTTTTGCGTTCATCAGAATCCCCTGTCGGCTGGCAGCCATGTTCATTAAGTTAGCTTAATAAATTAATGATGTCAACATTATGTCGTTAAAGATGCGAAGTGTCAACCGAAAATCCAAATAAAAATTCAGGTTTGGCGGAAAGTTGTATAAATCTTTTTATTTCAACACATTAAAAAATATCAGGAGGACCCTCCGCCCTTCCGCGGCATCGCGGGGGCCTTGTTGGGTCGAATCGCTGTGGGTCCCAGGTTGCTGGGAATGTCCGCCAGGGACTGAGTGGGAGTGGTTGGCGCCCCGGTGGGCATCTGGCTCAAGGCAGGATCTTCGGGAGGCGCTGTAAGTCCAATTTTGTCATTGCGATCCGGAAAAGGGTTGGTGGAGGAGTGGGAATAAGGGGCTTGGCTGGTCAGGGCGGTGGAACAGCCGGCCAAATAGAGGGCCGACCCCAGAATCAAGGCTCCGGTCACGACCACGGCCCATTTTTTCATGGCCCCCCCCCCTTGGCCTGGTGGTTATTATTAATGACGTCATCATTATATGGGTTTATCATTATGAATTCAACCCTCCAGACGGACCGGAGATCGCTATGGCCTTGGGCCGACCGCACAGCAAAGACTTCCCCGAAAAGTACCAGGAGTCCTTCGACCTTTACCAGATGACCCAGCCTCCCACCCAGGCCGGCAGCACCCTGGCGGACCAGGTGGCGGCCTATCTCGAATGGGCTATCACCGGCAAGAAGAGCGGGTTCGAAAAGGGCGAGATCATCAGCATCGGGGCCCTTGCCGAAGGGCTGGGCAAGTCCCGCAACACCGCGGCCAAGAGCGTGGAACAGCTGGTGGCCAAGGGCATGCTGGCGCGCACCAAGCTGAAGTCGCCCTACGAGATCGTATCGGCCGAACCCATCTTCAAGGATTCGAGTCTGGTGGCCGACGAGCAGATCTCGCTGACCTTGAAAATGGATTCTGAATCGACTTTCAGCGACGTCCGCTACCTGAGTTATCCGGACCCCAAGGATCCCTTCGCCAATTTCCTGGCCGCCGAGCTGAACGCCAGCAGCGACGGGCTCGTCCGGGAGGCCGCCGCGCGCAACTGGGACGCGGGGGATTATCTCTACTACCTCAGGGTGCGGTCCATCCCGAAAGACGGGGGCGCGATCGGTTACCTGGCCGAAGTCACCTTCCTGAACCTGACGGCGGAGCAGTCCCAGGGATTCGTCCAGCGCTACACGTTGCTGCGCCGCCAGCATGTGTCGCGATTTTCCATGTATTCGGTGCTGGACCAATGTGGCCTGACGGATCTGAGGGCGGGCCGCACCGAGGTGACCATCGGTCATCCGCCCGGGTTCATCTCCCGGGAACTGGATGGTTTCGTCAACGGCAGCGCCATCGACCTGGACGAATACCTGGCGGGCGAAACGATGCTCAAATGGAGCTACGCCCTCTTCAAGCCCGACGCCAATCCCATGGCGACGTTTTCGGTGTGTTTCGTGCGGCCGGACCTGATCAGTGTGTTCATTCGCAAGCTGGACGTGGAACTCAAATAGGGAGCGATCCATGAAAAAGAATCTCGTGGCGATGGCCGTCCTGCTGACGGCTCTGAACGGATGCAGCAAACAGGAGCCCGTCGAGTTGAATCTCGACGGACTCAAGAACATGACCTACGTGGGCGTCGTCGAGCAAGACCCGGTGACCCTGAAGGACGGGGTCTGGGAAGGGGAACCCGCCGTCGCCGGTGGGGCGTCGCGGCCCAGTGTCCGCTTCGTGCGGGACTTCCAGGTGATGGGCGATCTGGACGGTGACGGGATCGAGGAAGCTGCGATCCTGCTGGCCGCTGGATCCGGCGGCACCGGAGAAAACATCTACCTGGCGGTGGTCGGTCTCGAAGAGGGCGCATTGAAAAATCTGGGCACCGTGCTGGTGGGCGACCGCGCCCAGGTCCGCAAGGCGGGCATCGGCGAAGGCCGTGTGTTCCTGGATCTGCTGCGGGCGGGACCCGAAGACGCCCTGTGCTGCCCCGGCGAACTGGTCATGCAGGCCTGGCGCTTTGAGGGCGGTGTCTTGACCCCGACGGGCGCAGCTTCGGCCCCCCGCAGGTTGAACTTCGAGGCGATCGCCGATTCTGAATGGGTCTTGCGCTGGTGGAGTATCGAGGAAGAGATGCCCGCCGATCCGGTTGTGACCCTGACCTACTCCCCAGGGCGGCTGGGCGGAAGCAGCGGGTGCAACAATTGGTTCACGGCTCCGGAGGTGGGCGACAAACCTGGCGAGTTCACCGTGGGGCCGGTCGGTGGGACCAAGATGATGTGCCCGGACGATGTGATGGCTGTCGAACAGCGGTTTCTGACACAACTGAGCGGCGCGAAGAAGTTCGGTTTCCTGGCCGGCCAACTGGCCGTGACCTACGAGACCGATGGCGCATCCGGCGTCATGCTGTTCAGCGGACGCAAGGCGGAGTAACCGGCGAGGGACTCCTTTAAAGAAAAGGAATACGAAGATGATGACGGGAATAAAATCGACCTGGCGTGTTCTTTTGATTCTGGTGGTCCTGGCGGCCGCCACCGCGGCTTTCGCCGAGCATCACGAAGAGGCCGAGGCCATCAAGCAGGCCGTCATGAACTACGCCAACTCGATCTACCAGGTGAATCCCAAGCTGGTGGACAAGAGCGTCAGCCACAAGGTTCAGAAGGTGGGCTACGCGCCGAAGAAGGAGGGTGCCGGCTACCGGGAAATGTGGATGACCTTCGATGAGCTGAGGGAGCTGACCGCCCACTGGAACAAGGACGGCCACATCGACCCGGCCACGGCGAAACTCGAGGTGACCATCCTCGACAAGCTCGACCAGACGGCCACCGTTCGTCTGGACGCGGAGTGGGGCGTCGATTTCATCCACCTGGCCAAGGATGGCGACAAGTGGATGATCATGAACGTGATCTGGCAGACGTACCCGGTGGAGTAGGGCGGTCCTGGCCGATGTGTGAAAGTGGGGAGTCCAAAATTACTTAAGACAGAGGGAGGCCTACCATGCGAATTCAATTCTGGGTAGTCGGGATTCTAGCGATCGCCGTGATTTCAGCTCAACCCGTTCTGGCCGCCAAACAGGTGAAAACCGACCACCCCCTGGTTACGCCATACGAAGGGTCCAGCATCTACAGCAAAGACGTGAAGCAGTTTGATGAATACACGGTATTTATGGGCTGGGACAAGGAAGCGAAGGAATACGTCACCCAAACACTCGAAGGCAAGGTCACCAAGATCTTGTACAAAAACCCTCCTGAGCGATCACTTCTGGAATTGTACCGGAACTACCAAAGCGCGCTCGAAAAGGAGGGGGTCACCGTTCTCTATGAATGCAACCAGGCGAACCAGGAATGTGTCGATGGATATGTCGGGGCGCATATAAGGCAACAGTTTGGCATTTATGCCATCGGCAACAAAGCGGGACGATACATGTTCGCCAAACTCGAGCAGGAGGATCAAACGGTTTACCTCGCTTTGGCCGTGGGTGAGGCCAATACGGATGTCCATGTGGTTGAAATGAAAAAAATGGAAACCGGAAAAGTTGGCTTGAACCTGGCCGCGCTGACCGAAGATCTGGACCGGCAGGGTTTTGTGGTTGTCGAGGGTATTTATTTCGATACGGATAAGACCGAGCTCAAACCCGAATCGAAACCCGCCATCGACGAGGTGGCGAAACTTCTCAAGGAACGTCCGGGTCTCAAGCTGTATGTGGTGGGGCATACCGATGGGCAGGGAGATTTCTCCCACAACATGAAGCTGTCCGAAGGTCGGGCCAAGGCGGTGGCCGCCACCTTGGTCAAGGAACATGGAATTGAAGCTGGACGGCTGGAGAGCCGTGGTGTGGGTTCGCTTGCTCCGGTGGCAAGCAATAAATCAGATGGCGGTCGGGCGAAGAACAGGCGCGTGGTGCTTGTGGAGAGATAGATACGATTCCTGGGGGGCCGTCATTTATCTCCAGTTAAATTTTAAAAAGCAGGGGCCCCCGGGGGCCCCTTTTTGCGTCCTTCCACATCCCGCCCGGTCACTCCTCGTTGATAACCTCAAGCAAAAACTCCGCCGCGCGCTCGCTGTCGAAGCGCGACACCCAGAACACGGCTTCCTGCCGGATTTCCGGGTCGTCCTCCAGGCGGATGATCTCGATCAGGGCGTCCAGGGCGGCTTCTTCGTCATCCATCCGCGTGATGGCGTGGCAGACCTGCTGCTTCATGTCGCGGCTTTCGGCCTTGGTGTAGATCTGCCTCAGGAAGGCGACATCCAGCTGGCCGCGCTCGGCGGCGAAATAGAGGGCCTGGGTGCGCAGATCCTCGTCGGCATTGGGATTGTTGATCAGGTCCATGAAGACCTGGTCGGGCACGTCGCCTTCGGCCCTGGCCAGGGCGAAGAGGGAGGCTTCGAGCAACTGGGGATCGTCGTCCGTCTTCAGGATTTCCACGGCGATGGCGATGATGTCCTCGTCGCGGCCGGTTTGGCTGAGGCCGAACAGGGCCTGCTGGCGCAGGTCCGAGTTGTATTTGGGGTCACGCACGATTTCCGCCAGCATCGCAAACGACCTTTCGCCCCCGTGCCGTCCGATGGCGAACATGGCCGCCTCGTCGATCTCGGGATCATCGGACCGCTTGAACAGGTCGACGATGGCGTCCAGGGCGCGGTCGCTGTCCTTCATCGACAGGCACATCACCAGCTCGGAGAGCATCTCGGGGTCTTCGGTCTTGTGCAGCATGTCGATGAGCAGGTCTTCGCTGCGCGGGTCGTCCATCCGGCACAGGATGAACACCGAGTGCCGGCGCATTTCATCGCTGACTTCCTTTTCGCCGGTGACGATTTTTTCCAGGATGGGCATCGCCTTGTCGGGGTCCATGCGCATGAGCGCTTCCAGGGCGGCCACGCGGGTGGCTTCGCGTTGCATGTCGTCGTCGGAGAGTTCGTGGATCTCCCGGGCCGCCCCAGCTTCGCCGCGCTCGGCCAGTTCACCGTAAAGGCGGGCCAGCAGGGCCTGGCCCTCGTCCGCGGTTTCGGATTCCCGGTACTGTTCCTGCTGAAGCTGCAGAAGCTCGGCGGCGATCTTCAACTCCTCCGTTCGCTGCAGCTTGTACCGAGCAAAAGCTTGCCAGTACAGGGCGTTGCCGGCGGCCTGGTGATCTTTCTCCACCTCGTAGATCTCTGCGAGAAGATGGGCCGCCTTTTCATACCGGGCCTGATTGAGGGCCTCGCGCGCCTCCTGCATCTTCACTTCGGTATCCTCGTCGGCCAGGGCGTATCCGGCGACCACCAGGGCGGCCAACACGACTACGAATCCCACGATGTTCCAGGTCTTCATGACATTTCCTTCCTCGGTGTTCATATCGCGCTACCGGTCGAAACCGTTCGCAGTCGGTTGATGGTCGCTCTTTCCCGGAGGCCCTGGCGGATCCAGGCCATGTCGCCGGCGCAGTCCTCGCGCGACAGGCCGACGATCTGGGCCAGCACCAGTTCCAGGTCTTCCAGCAGGTTTTTCATTTCGAGGTCGTTGGCCGCCGGCGTGTCCATCAGCAGGCGGGTCTGCACCAGCATGCCGCCGGCCCAGTCGGGCACCTCGGTCAATTCGGCCGTGCCGCAGGAGCGCACCTTGAAATCGGTGAGCAGGAAGTCGGCCCGTCCGAACAGGTCGCGCGCGGCCATGGCGTAGATGTCCTGGCGAAGTCGGGGATCGGGAGCCGGTTTTTCCTGTTCCACGGCGGCCACCGGAACTGGGTCGGGGCCGGGCAGCCGGTCGGTTTCCTGGGTCATCCGGCCGATGAAGATCCCGACGACCAGCACCGCGGCCACGGCCGCGACCAGGCGGGCGATCCTGAAGGTCGGTCCGCGGCGGGCAGTGAAATCCGGCTGCAGCACGCCGCGCCGTTCGGCCCGTGCGTCGTCGATCTTCGCCCACATGCGGTCCCGGGGGACCTCGGGGGGCGGATTGTGCGCGCGCGCCATTTCTTCACGGTCATTTTCGTTGTTCGGATCCATCATTCCATCTCCATGCTCAACCCCGGACCGCTCAACGCGACCCGCAGCTTCTGCCTGGCCCGCGAGAGCCGGGCCTTGATCGTGCCCACCGGGGCGTCCACCGCGGTGGCGATCTCCTGGTGGGTGAAGCCTTCCATGTCGTGCATCACGAACACGAGGCGGTGATTTTCGTCGAGGCCGCCTACGGCGCGGTCGATGCTGCGCTTCAGATCCGGGTCGGTCGCCGGTCCCGGTCCGGCGGCCCATTCCAGGTCGTCCCGGATCGATTCCACGTCCTGCACCCGCTTGCGCCTGCGCAGCCCGGTCAGGATCACCGAGGTCGCGACCCGGTGCAGCCATCCCGCGAACGGCGCGTCGCCCCGGAAATCGGCCAGCCTGTCGAAAGCCCTGATGAAAGCGTCCTGCGTCAGGTCTTCGGCCTGGGTGGCGTCTCCGGTCATCCGGTAGGCCAGGCGAAACACGCGGTCGACGTGTGCTTCGTACAGCTGCCTTTCGGCGGCGGCGTCACCGGCCAGGATCCGGCTGATCAAACGGCGTTCTTCCAACACTCTCTCCACGTGGATTGTCGTCTGCATGCCTGTCGACACCCATAATGACACGGAAAACGGGCCCAGGGTTGCATGGGGCCGTCGATTTTTCCCGTTAAGCCCAAAAAACGTGATTAATCACTGGACATTCACCCTATTAGTAACGATTTTTTGTCTAGGCAAAAACTTTTCATGTATAATGAAAATACTTGTCGGGACGTCATCAAAACGAAGCGAAGGGGAAGACGATGTTGGCCGGGGAATCACAGGTCAGTTCCAGCCTCGAGGATTACCTCGAAGCGATCTATCACACGGTCGAAGCCAAAGGCGCCGCGCGGGCCAAGGACCTGGTGCTGCGGCTGGGGGTCCACAATTCCTCGGTGACCCAGGCGCTGCGCTCCCTCTCCGAAAAGAAGCTGGTCAATTACGCTCCCTACGAGGTGATCACCCTGACCGATTCGGGCGAACGGATCGCCCTGGATGTCATCAAACGTCACGAAACCCTGGCCGAATTTCTCAACAAGGTCCTCGGTCTGCCGGAGAACGAAGCCGACGAGGGGGCCTGCAGGATGGAGCACGCCATCAGCGTCCCGGTTCTGGACCGGCTGGTGAAGTTCGTGAAGTATTTCGAGACCTGCCCGGTGAACGACGTGATTTGGGATGACGAAGAAGGATACTTCTGCGGAAAAAGCGACGAGGAAAAAGGCGGACACTCCTGCGGACGTGATGTCTGCGGGCACAGCCTCGATCTGACCCTGCCGGCCGACTTGACCGATCCGGCAGGGAGCAAGGACACCAAGGCGAAGGAATGAAAATGCCGTTGTCAAAGATTCTCGAGGGGAAGACGGCGATTCTGCGGTCCATCGACGGCGGACGCCAGCTGAAAGGCCGCCTGGCGGCCCTGGGCCTTCTGCCCGGAACCACTTTGGAAGTGATCCGGAACTCGGGCCACGGGCCCTTCGTGGTGGGCGTGAAGGGAAGTCGGATCGTCATCGGCCGGGGCATGGCCGATCGCATTTCCGTAGAATAGTTCTCTGGCCGGACCCCTGCTGTCCGGCCATTTTTATATACCCGGAGTTTGTAATGACAAAAACTCTTGCCAGGACCATCACCGTTGCCGTTGCCGGCAATCCCAACTCGGGCAAGACGACCATCTTCAACAGTCTGACCGGGGCGCGTCAGAAAGTGGGCAACTACCCGGGCGTGACCGTGGAGTGGAAACAGGGCACCCACAGGCGGGGCGATCTGCAGCTGGAACTTTTCGACCTGCCGGGGACCTACAGCCTGACCGCCTATTCCGAAGAGGAACTGGTCGCCCGGGATTTCCTGCTGGGCTCGAAGCCCGACGTGGTGGTGGACGTGGTGGACGCCTCCAACCTGGAACGGAATCTCTACCTGACCACCGAATTGCTGGAGATCGGCCGTCCGGTGGTGCTGGCCCTGAACATGACCGACGTGGCCCGCGACCGCGGCCTGGTGATCGATGTCGCCCGTCTGGCCGCCAAGCTCGGGGTGCCCGTGGTGCCCACCATCGGCAACCGGGGCGAAGGCATGGACGATCTGATCCAGGCCATTGCCGAAGTCGCCATCAGTGAGGCGGACAAACCGGGACCCGCGGAAATCTGCGGCACCTCCAACCCCGACCCCGCCAACCTGGCGGCCGTGCATCCGGTCCATGGCCACGCCATGGTCGACTACGGACCCGAAGTGGAAAAGGTCATCGGGGAAATCGAGGGGATGCTGCCCGAGAGCGACCATCGCCGCTGGCAGGCCGTCAA
>CBDTUS010000094.1:0-14838 GCA_965363725.1 uncultured bacterium
CCCGGATCCTTTTTGCGTACCCTCTATGGGCTCAGCACCTACTTCGCCTTGATGCCCTCAATCTCCAAGACGATTTTCACCTCATCGCCGACCACCAGGCCGCCGGCTTCGAGAACACTGTTGTAGGAGAGGCCGAAGTCCTGGCGGTTGATCTTCAGAGATGCACTGAAGCCCGCCCGCTCGTTGCCCCAGGGGTCGGTTACCGTTCCGAGGAATTCGAAATCCATTTCTACAGCTTTGGTGACGCCGTGGATCGTCAGGTCGCCCTTCAGGGTGCCCTCGGAATCGTCTTCCATTTCGACGCTGGTGGACTTGAAGGTGAGGGTGGGGAATTCGGCCACGTTGAAGAAGTCTTCGCTGCGCAGGTGGTCATCCCGTTTTTCGTTGCCGGTGCTGACCGAGGCGGCCTGGATGGTCGCTTCGCAGGACCAGGATTTCGGCTGGCCGGGCTCGAAGCTGAAGGTGCCGGCGTAGTCGCTGAAGACGCCGTTGGTCTTGCTGATGGCCATGTGCCTGACCTGGAAGCCGACGGTGCTGTGGGCGGGGTCAATGGCATATTCGGCGGCGGCGGCCGATCCGGCGGCGGCCACAGCCAGCAGAAGCAGGATTGAGGTCAACAGGGGGCGAAGGGTATTCATCGTATTTCTCCCAGGGATATCCGGCCCCCGGAAAGGGGCCGGCCTTTGATTGCGGGGTGTCTATCGGGCGTGGTGGGCGAAGGCGATACGGTGCTCGTCGAGTCCCGTCCAGAAGGCCTGGACACCGTCCAGCATCGTGCGACCACCCGCCAGGAACTTCTCCTCGTCGAAATCGTCGGTGAAGTAGAGCTCCTCGAGCTCGTCCATCACGTGACCGGCATGCTGTTCCTCGATCCGGTCGTGCCAGGTGAAGAAGGCCAGGGGAAGTTTGGGCTCCTCGACCTGCTTGAATGCCTCGAGGCCGGCCACCAGCTGTTTCCAGAAACCGGCTGCGGCCCAGTTCTCGACGGCGAAGCTGGCGCCCTCGGCGATGTTGGGGTCCTCGTTGCCGTAGATGGCGGACAGCTGGTCACAGAAGAACAGGGAGGCGGGCGTTCCGTTCCGCCTTTTGCCCATGTCGTTGAAGCCGAGGCCGAGAACCGCGCCCATCTTGAGCAGCCATTCGAAATGGGCGGCCCGGAACCGGAAGGTGCCGCCGTCCACGGAGCCTTCGATCGACACGATATCGGGGTCGCCTTCCTGGTCCTTGTCGCTGACTTCCTGGGCCGGGGCGCCGGGTTTGTGGAATATGACTCCCAGTTCGTTGGCCAGAATTTCCTTGGAGGCCCGCATGCCCTCCAGCGACCCGGCGTTGATCACCTTCTGCAGCTGGGCCAGGAGAAAGAGGTTGGAAAAGACGGAAAACTGGATGATGAAATGCTTGACGATCTCACGGTCGGCGGCGCCGCTGGCGAACCATTTGCAGAACCGGTTGTCGGTGATCACGGGATGGGTCATGAGTTCACGGTTGCAGGTTTCCACGAAGGCGGCGAAACGGCTGGCGTCCTCGCCGGACAATTCGCCATTGCTGACCTTGTTTTCAATCTGGTCCGATACTTTCAGCTGCATACATGACCTCCCGGGATCAAGGGAAGAGGTGATGGGAATCAAAGTCTGATGTCGGGCGAGGCCGGTGTGGGTCGCCCACCGGCCGGTCGCCATAGGATAACAAGATTTTATTTTTTCCGCACGGGAACGATATAACGGGTTCTCATTTTGGGATATTGGGCCAACTGGGATGAAACCATAAGTTGTGTTCCTGCGTTGGGGGGGGATAATGGCAGGAAATCCGGGAATATCAGGCCGGCCACCCGAGAATCGGGGGAGCCAAAGGAGTCGTCGTGGCAGGAACGGGAAAAAAATGGCTGATCGGCTGCGGCGTGGGCTGCGGCGCGGCGGTCCTGTTGGCCATTCTGCTTTCGGTGGGCGGCAGCCTGTACATGATGAAGCCCTTCAACAAGGCCATCGACGCCCAGGAAGAGCTAACGGAGACCTATGGGGCCAGGGACGCCTTCATCCCGCCGGTTCAGGGTGTCACCCCCGACAGGCTCGAGACCTTCCTGGAAGTCCGCCGGGCCCTGGTGCCCCTGTGCGAGGAATTCCGGCGCATCGGGGAAAGTTTCACCGCCATGGACGAGCTGGACAAGGGCGGGGAAGATCCCTCGAAGGGTGAAGTCTTCAAGGCCATGGGCGGCCTGATGGGGAGCGTCTTCGGAATGGTGGGCAACATCGGCACCTTCAACCAGGTGCGGAACGAGGCCCTGCTCGCCAACCGGATGAGTCTGGGGGAATACATCTGGATCTATGTCCTGGCCTACAATTCCTGGCTGGGACAAGAGCCCAACCAGGACTTCGAAGAGGCCGGAGGCCGGGGATATTCGATCTCCGAACGCAAGGTCATCCATACCCTGATCATGAATCACACCGAAGCCCTGGAAACTGCGGGGTTGACCGAAAAAACCTCCCTGTGGAAAGAGGAGGCGGGCCGCATGGCGCGGGCCGAAAGCGGCGTTCCCTTCAAGGACACCAGTTTGCCCGCGGATCTGGAAAGGCAGTTCCTGGCCTTCGAGGACGAACTCCGGGAACTCTACTGCGAGGCCACATCCAGCTTCGAATTGAACCGGGTCAAGAAGAAGGGCCTGAGCATCCGCTCGGACTAGCGGGCCGTGTAGAGCAAATAGAATCCGCTGAGGATCACCAGCACGCCACACACCCTTTTTACGATTTTGCCCGTGGGCGAGGCGGCGTTCCAGTCCAGGACGCGCTGCGTCCAGGCGGCGCTGGTCCCGGCAGCCGCAATGACCAGGCAGTGCCCGATCCCGTAAAAAGCCAACAGCGAGGCGCCATACAAGGGGTTGGTTCCGGCCACCTTGAAAGTCACTGCGAGCATTGGCGCCATGTAGGCGAAGGTGCACGGTCCCAGGGCGACGCCGAATACCAGACCCAGCAGGAACGCGGCCCACCCTCCTCGCCGCTGCGTGCCAACGGCCGTGGGTGCGGTCCAGGACATCGGCACGATATCCAGGAAAGCCATCCCGACCACGATGAAGATGCCGGCGACCAGGACGTTGCCGAAGGTGCCGACGTCGCCCATCAGTCGGCCGGCCGAGGCGGTGACGGCGCCGATGGCCGCGATGGTGATCAGGATGCCTGTGGCAAACAGGGTGGCCAGGACCGCGGCGCGCCGAGGGGAGGACTCGTTTCGTCCTCCGATGAAACCGACGATCAGGGGAATGCTGGCCAGGTGGCAGGGACTGAGCAGAATACTCAGGACGCCCCAGGCCAGGGCCGCTGCCAGGGCCACATGGGGGGCGCCGCCCACCCAGGCGGTCAGGGTTTCGAAGAGGCTGCCCACGTTCTAGGCGTCCTTGACCGGAATTGCGATACCGAGCTCACGCCACTTGGCGAGGATGTCCTCCCGACTGAAAAAACCCTCATGCCGAAACAGCTCGGTTCCGTCGGCCGAGAAGAAAATCTGGGTCGGAATGACTTTGGCGCCGAATGGTTGGGCGGCGTCGGGGTTTTTCCACACATCGATGAATTCGACCGAAAAGGATTCGGTGAACTCGGCCTTCAATTCGTCGAGGATGGGCGCCATCATCTTACAGGGGATACACTTGTCGGCGCCCAGATCCAGAAGCCGGGGCAGACCGGCGACCACGGCCGTTTCGACACCCGCGCCGCCGGAAGCCGGAGCGTCCGCCGCCGGTCTGAGAAAGAAGACGGTCACCGCCACGGCGACCACGGCCAGGGCCGCGCCGAGACGGGCCATCGTTTTCCTGTTTCCCATCATCATCCTCCCGGCTTTCGCCTAGGTGAGCAGTCCTTTGATCTCGTCCCGCGCCGGCACCTTGCCGACGGCCTTCACCTCGCCGTCCACCACGAGCGCCGGGGTGATCATCACTCCGTAGGCCATGATGTCCTTCACCTGTGAGACTTTTTCGATGGTGCAGTCGAGTCCCATTTCCTCGGCCGCCAACCGGGTCTCGTTTTCGAGTTTGTCACATTTGGGGCAGCCGGTGCCCAGAATCTTGATTTCCAAAACGGGATGCCTCCCGGTGAAGGTTTCAGGCCAGGTGGCCAAAGATGAATCCGGTGAATGCCGAAAGGACTACGACCAGGCCGATGAATACCGCCGTCCGCTTTCCGCCCATGACCGAACGCAGAACGAGAATGCTGGGCAGGGAGACCGCCGGCCCGGCCAGAAGCAGGGTCAAGGCCGGTCCGCGGCCCATTCCCGCTCCCAGCAACCCTTCCAGGATGGGGACCTCCGTGAGCGTGGCAAAATACATGAACGCTCCGGCAACGGCGGCGAAGAAATTGGCGCCCAGGGAGTTGCCCCCCACGAGATCCGCGATCCATTCGGTCGGAATCAGTCCCTCGCGACCCGGTCTGCCCAGCAGAAGGCCGGCGACGAGAACTCCGGTGAGCAGCAGGGGCAGGATCTGTTTGGCAAATCCCCAGCTGGCGAGGAACCAATCCTGGAGCTCCCCTTTTTCGCTGGCGATGGCCCAGATGAAGGCCACCGAGATCGCCGTGAAGACCGCCACCGGCCCGCCGGGCCAAAATCCCGCCACGAGGCCGGCCAGGGCGCAAAGCACAGGCTTCCACCAGGGCAGGCCGTACCAGGAAACGAGCGCCACAGCCAGACCGGTTCCGCCGGCGGCGGCCAACCACCACTTGATCCGAAATACGGTCTCGAAGAAGCCGGTCCCGCCTCCGCCCCAGTTGGCGAACACGAGGATCGCGACCATGGCGAAAAAGGTCAGGCCGGTCCGGTAGAGCGGGCGGGACTCTTCCACCGGCATGGCGGCCGGGGTCAGGGGAGCCTTCCCTGAATCACCGCGGAAGACCAAGTGCATCATCAGGCCGATCACCACGCTGAAAATCACCGCGCCGACGGCCCGGGCCAAACCTATATCCGGCCCCAGCACCCGCGCCGTCAGGATTATGGCCAGGGCGTTGATGGCCGGCCCTGAATAGAGAAACGTCGTCGCCGGTCCGATGCCGGCCCCCATACCGTATATGCCGGCAAAAAGGGGGAGCACGGTGCACGAGCAGACCGCAAGCACGGTGCCCGAGACCGAGGCGACCCCGTAGGCGACGACCTTTTTTGCCCCGGCTCCCAGGTATTTCATGACGGAGGCCTGGCTCACGAACACCGATATGGCTCCGGCAATGAAAAAGGCGGGTACCAGGCAGAGCAGGACGTGTTCGCGGGCATACCATCGGGTCAGTGCCAGGGCTTCATGCACGGCGCCGTCGAAACGGGACGAGCCCACGGGCAAGTGGTAGAGGGCGGCAAAGGTGACGATGCCGATCCCGAGAGCCTTGGCCTCCTTCTTCCAGATCACTCCAGACCCTCCAGCTGGACGGGGAGGTCGGTTCCGTTCAGCACGCTCTCGACACAGGAATAGAAGGAGGTGATGCACGGGCATTCGAGCCGGTAGAAGACCTGGTTTCCGCGCTTCTCGCTGGAGAGGATGCCGGCGTTCCGGAGAACGGCCAGGTGGCGCGAGACGGTGGACATGTCGGCGTCGACCGCTTCGTTCAGATCGGCCACGCACCTTTCGCCACCAGTGAGGGCGTCGATGATGGCCAACCGGGAAGGGTGCCCCAGGGCCTTGAAGACGCTGGCCCGAGCTTGGAGCAGTTGTTTTTGATCAGGGTGCATAGTGGAGCCCCGCAGGAGATCGACAGTAATGGTGTATTTGGCAAAATACGCAATGAAATCTGAAAATCAAATAAATCCGGCGGGATTTTTGACCCGGGCACCTTTTCGGAATTTATCGAGGATCAGACTTTCCCTACGGGTTCAAACCCACCCTATCATTGAACTCCCCGATTCTGCGGTCCCAGGCCTCAGCTACGGCGAAAGTCTCCGTCCAGAAATCCCGGTCCCAAAGTCTGCGCAATTCTTCCACCGTGCGGCCCTGTTGCTCTACCCAGGTGAAATACTTGAAGTTGTGCAGGGTCTGGCGGTCGTGGTAGCTCAATTCGCGGACATAGTCGGGCGTGGCGCCCTGCAACCAGCGGGCGTGGTCCGCGATGGCTTGTTCGCGTCCGTAGGGCCCTCGGGCGGCGGTCATTTCCTCCAGCCGGGAGGTGTACATGGCTGCCGAATCGGTCAGCGGCATGAAGATGATGTCCCGGCCGTCCATGCCGTAGTACTTGGCCGTCTCGATGGCCGCCACCAGGTTGCAGATGCTGGAAATCCCCAGCAGGGGAAGGTCGTCGACCACCTCGGAGGACACGCCGGCCCCGGCCAGGAACTCGCGGCCGGCCTCCTCGTTGAACAGGCGCAAGAGATCGAGGCACTGGGCGTCGTCCACGGCGCAAACCATGTCGGTGTTTCGCACGTTGTGGACCCAGGGCACGTGCTTGTCGCCGATGCCCTCGATCCGGTGCCCGCCGAAACCGCAGGAATACAGGGTGGGGCACTGGAGGGCTTCCACGGCGGTGGTGATCATGTCCGCATGACGGGTTTTCAGGAAGTCGCCCGCCGCGATGGTGCCCGCCGAACCGGTGGCGGAAATGTAGGCGCCCAATCGCTGCCCGGGCCCGGCGATCCGCTCGAAGATCTCCTGGATGATCGACCCGGTCACATGATAGTGCCAGATGGGATTGCCGAACTCGTCGAACTGGTTGAAGATCACGCACTCGGGCCGGGTGGCCCGGATCTCCCAGCACTTGTCGTAGATCTCCTTGACGTTCGATTCGCAGCCCGGAGTGGCGATCACTTCGGTGGCCACGTTTTTGAGCCAGGCGAATCTTTCGGCGCTCATTTCCTCGGGCAGTATGGCCACCGATTCGCAGCCCAGCAGCCGGGAATCGAAGGCCCCGCCGCGGCAGTAGTTGCCCGTGCTGGGCCAGACGGCCTTCTGGCTGGTGGGGTCGAACCCGCCGGTGACCAACCGCGGCACCAGGCAGCCGAAAGCGGCGCCGACCTTGTGGGCGCCGGTGGGGAACCAGTGGCCGACCAGCCCGATAATCCGCGCGTCCACCCCTGTCAGCGAGGAGGGAAACTCCACCCAGTTGCCTTCGTTGAAAAGGCCGGTGTGCGGATCGTTCTTCCAGGTGATGCGGAACAGGTTCAGCGGATCGATGTCCCAGAGGCCGACTTCGGGCAGTTTTTCCCGGATGGAAACGGGCATCAGGGAGGGGTCCTTCATCTGGGCCAGGGTGGGAATTACGATCCCTTTTTCCCGGCAACGGGCCGCGGCGATTTCCACGACGGATTCATCAACGATCGGCAGGGTCATGTCCATGGCGCTTGCTCCGGTAAGGTCGGTTTGCGGAATTGGCTTGGCTGATATATGGTAGACCGACAGGGTGCGGTAAACAAGAAGGTTGAACCGGCCCTTTATTTATTGAAATCCAGGCCGAACCAGGATTTGTCCCGGGAGTGACCATGACCCGCATTGCGGTGATATCGGATATACACAGCAATCTCCAGGCCCTGACCGCTGTTTGGGCCCGGATTGATGAACTCGGCATCAAAACCATCTTCTGCCTTGGGGACGTCGTGGGTTACGGCGGCAAGCCGGCGGAATGTCTGGGCATTATCCGGGAAAACAACGTCCGCACGGTCCAGGGCAACCACGACGCCCTGATCGCCGACGGCTCCCTGCGGCTGGACTTCAACGTCTATTCCCTGGCGGCGGTCGAGCACAACCGGCAGCTTTTGACCCAGGACGACCTGAACTGGCTGGGCGCCTTGCCCACGTCGTTCCGCGACGGTGATGATGCCCTGTTCGTGCACGGTTCGCCCGACGACCGGGATCGTTACCTGATCTATCTAGACGATTTGCAGGAGGCCGCGGCCGCCGTGCTGGAAGCCGAGGGTCCGGGCGTCTGTTTCTTCGGGCACACCCACCACCCGGTGGTGTTCGACGGGCAGGGCTTCATTCCGGTCAAGCAGAAGAAGATCTTCCTGGAGGAAAACCTGCGCATGCTGGTCAATCCCGGCAGCGTGGGCCAGCCCAGGGACAACGATCCCCGCTCCTCGTTCGCGTGGTGGGACCGGGTAGAAGGCACCCTCAATTTCGAGCGGGTCGAGTACGACAATCTCGCCGCCCGCGAGGATATTCTCGAAGCGGGCCTGCCCCGGATCCTGGGCGACCGCCTTCTCGAGGGGCGCTGACCGGCCGGGCCTTGACCGGGATGGGAAAAACCGGGAAATTTACTCGCCGATTGGCTATTATTCCTTCACACAACCGACAATGTGGTCCGGCGCCTCCCCTTGGGATAAAGGGACGGCCCCGGTTCCGTGCGACACACGCCCGTCAGGGACCGCGACAAGGAGCAGGGCCATGGCCATCGAAACGACACGAGAAATGGTGAGCAACGTCTACGAGCAGACCCGGCAACGGCTGGCGGTCGTGCGCCGGCGGCTCGGTCGTCCCCTGACCCTGGCCGAAAAAGTGGTCTTCGGGCATCTGGCCGATCCCGAGGGCCAGGAATTCGAACGCGGTGAAGCGACGTTGGCCCTGCGACCGGACCGCGTCGCCATGCAGGACGCCACCGCCCAGATGGCCATCCTGCAGTTCATGCAGGCCGGGCGCGAGGAGACAGCGGTGCCCACCACGGTCCACTGCGACCACCTGCTGCTGGCCCACAAGGGGGCGGACTATGACAAGACCCACGCCCTGGACGTGAACAAGGAAGTCTACGATTTCCTCAGTTCGTCGGCCGCACGTTTCAAGATGGGCTTCTGGAAACCGGGCTCGGGGATCATCCACCAGATCGTGCTGGAGAACTACGCCTTCCCCGGCGGCCTGATCATCGGGACCGACAGCCACACGCCCAACGGGGGCGGCTTAGGTATGGTCGCCTGCGGTGTGGGCGGTGCCGACGCCGTCGACGTGATGGTCGGCCTCAACTGGGAGGTCAAGGATCCCCGGCTGATCGGCGTCAAGCTGACCGGTGCTCCCACGGGTTGGACCGCGCCCAAGGACGTCATCCTCAAACTGTGCGGCATCCTGACCGTCAAAGGCGGCACCAACGCCATCGTCGAGTACTTCGGTCCGGGGGCCGAAGCGCTCAGCTGCACCGGCAAGGGCACCATCACCAACATGGGCGCCGAGCTGGGGGCCACCACCAGCATTTTCCCCTACGACCAGCGGATGGCGACCTACCTGAAGGCCACCCGGCGGGCCGACCTGGCCGAGCTGGCGGACGCCAACCAGGATCTGCTCTGCGCCGATCCCGAGGTCCTTGAGAATCCCGCCGATTTCTACGACCAGATCATCGAGATCGACCTGACCACCCTGGAACCGTACCTGGTGGGGCCGCATTCGCCGGATATCGCCCACCCGGTCGGGCAGATGGCCGCCGACACCGAGGCCGAGGGCTATCCCGCTCCGCTGACCGCGGCCCTGATCGGCAGCTGCACCAACAGCAGCTACGAAGACATCTGCCGGGCCACGGACGTGGCGCGCCAGGCCAAGGAGCTGGGCCTGAAAATGAAGACCAGCCTGTGGGTCTCCCCGGGCAGCGACCAGATCTACGAGACCATCAAGCGGGACGGCCAGCTGGCGGCCCTCGAGGAGATCGGCGCCACGGTCCTGACCAACGCCTGCGGCCCCTGTATCGGGCAGTGGCAAAGGGACGATATCGAAACCGGTGACGTGAACTCCATCGTCACCTCGTTCAACCGCAACTTCAAGAAGAGGGCGGACGGCAATCCCGAAACGCATGCCTTCATCGGCAGCCCCGAAGTGGTCATGGCCTATGGGCTGGCCGGGACCCTGAAGTTCAACCCCCTGGCCGACACCCTGACGAACGAGGCCGGGGAAGAGGTCAAGCTGGCCGCGCCGGGCGTGGCCAATGAACTGCCGCCCGACGGGTTCGTGTTCTCGACCGAAGGGTACCAGGCGCCGCCCGCCGACGCCGCGGACATGGAAGTGATCGTGGATCCGGGTAGCGACCGCCTGGCCCTGCTCGAACCCTTCGGGGCCTGGGACGGCCAGGACTACCTGGGCCTGCCCCTGCTGATCAAGGCCCTGGGCAAGTGCACCACCGACCATATCTCCATGGCCGGGCCCTGGCTCAAATACCGCGGACACCTGGACAATATCAGCAACAACATGCTGATCGGGGCCGTGAACGCCTTCAACGAACAGACCAACAGCGTCAAGGACCAGCTGAGCGGCCAGTACGGCGAAGTGCCTGCGGTGGCCCGGCACTACAAGGCCGAGGGGCTGAAGTGGGTCGTCGTGGGGGACGAGAACTACGGCGAGGGCAGCAGCCGCGAACACGCCGCCATGTGTCCCCGGCACCTGGGGGCCGCCGCGGTGATCGTGCGCAGCTTTGCCCGGATCCACGAGACCAACCTCAAGAAGCAGGGCGTCCTGCCCTTGACCTTCTGCGATCCGGCGGACTACGACAAGGTCCTCGAAAACGACCGCATCGACATCCTGGGCCTGGCCGATCTGGAGCCGGACCAACCGGTGAAGATGGTCCTGCACCACGACGGGAACCGCAGCGAGGAGATCATGCTCAACCATACCCTGACCGACGACCAGATCGCCTGGTTCGAGGCCGGTTCCGCCCTGAACAAGATCAAGGAAATCAGCCGGTAGCCTGCCCGGGGGCCACGTCAGTCTGAGGAAGGAATGGGGGGCGCCGAGCGCCCCCCATTTTTCGGGCCGGAAGGCGTTCAAACCCCTTCATTTCAAGAGGTTAGCCGGCAAGAATCCTTACCTTTGTTCAAATTGACTGGAAATTTGTCCGATTTCGCGGTAAAATAAGGGATTCCTATGATTCAGGATGATGGTATGTGGGCGCTCAATCGCCCGGGCGTCACGGGCCGGTTCATCCACAAATTGAGGGGTTTTTTCGTGCCAATCAACAAACATCCGAGAGGGGCCGGAATCGCTTCCGGGATCATCGCCCTGACCCTGGCTCTGACGTTTTTCATCGCCGCCGACACCATGGCCGCATCCGATCGAATCAACCCCCTGGCCGTCGAAGGGCCCGTGGCGCCCGAATTCTCGGTTCAGCCGCTCCAAACTGTCGGCCGGGTGACCACCGCCGCGATCGACGCCGTGACCCTGCGGGCCGAGGATCAGGACCGCGATGGGACCGATCTGCCGCCCCGCTTTGCGGTGGCCGAGAACGTGAACATTTCTCCGTACACGGATGGATCCTGGGAAGTCCTGGACTCCCAATTCGACCTCTGGCGCCTGCGGATCTCCTCGCCGGGAGCCCTATCACTCAACCTGGGCTTTTCCGGATTCCGGCTACCCAAGGGCGCTCGGTTGACCCTGTATCCCGCCGACGCCCAGGGGGCGGACGATCCCCGCGGCGTCCGGACCTTCACCGAACGGGACAACAACGACAACCTGGAGTTGTGGACACCCGTGGTGCTCGGCGATGATCTGGTTCTGGAACTGGTGATGCCCCGCCAGTCCCGGAATGACTACGACCTCCGGTTGACCTCCGTCAATCGCGGTTACCGATTCTTTGGCGAAGATCTTCAAGCAAGCGCCGACAAGTCCGGGTCCTGCAACATCGACGTGAACTGCCCCGAGGGGGACGACTGGCGCAATGAAATCGCCTCGGTCGGCGTGTTCACCATCGGCGGCGTCTGGAAGTGCACCGGGTTCATGATCAACAATACGGCCGAGGACGGCCGGGCCCTGTTCATGACCGCCAATCACTGTGGGCTGAGCGCGGGCAACTCCTCGTCCCTGGTGGTCTACTGGAACTTCGAAAGCCCGACCTGCGGGCAACAGGGCGGCGGTTCGCTGGCCCAGTCGATGACCGGCGCCACCTTCCTGGCCGCTTCGTCCACCTCGGATTTTGCCCTGGTCGAAATGGACGACCCCATTGACCCGGCCTTCGAGATCTCGTTTTCCGGCTGGAACCGGGCCGACGGTGATTTTGCGGGCGTGGTCTGCGTTCACCATCCCAGCACCGATGAAAAGAGCATCAGCTTCGAGAACGACGGGACGACGACCACGTCCTACCTGGGCAATGATGCCCCCGGCGACGGCACCCACATCCGGGTGATCGACTGGGATCTGGGCACCACCGAGGGTGGGTCGTCGGGTTCTCCCTTGTATGATCTGAACCACCGGTTCGTGGGCCAGCTGCACGGCGGGTATGCCGCCTGCGGCAACAACGATTCGGACTGGTACGGACGCCTGTCCGTCACCTGGCCCCAGGTCAGCACCTACCTCGATCCTGTGGCCACCGGAGCCATGACCCTCGACACCTACAATCCCTTCGCGCTGACCATGTCCGTGACCCCCAGCGCCACCGCGGAGTTCGCCGGTGACAATGGCGGGCCCTTCGCCCCGACCTCGGTGGACTACGTCATTTCCAACAACTCGGACGTCCCTTTGACCTACAACGCCAGCGTCGATGTGCCCTGGGCCGACGTTTCTCCCGGCACCGGGCTGGTCCCCGAAGGGGGCACCTTTACGGTTTCGGTGAGCGTCAACGCGTCGGCCGCCGGATTGGGTCAGGGGCAGTACACGGGAACCCTGGACATCCTGAACCTGACCGACAACCAGGGAGACACCTCCCGCAACATCATGTTGACCGTGGGCGTTCCCAGCATGGTCTATTCCTTCGATATGGATACTGATCCGGACTGGGCCACCGAAGGATTGTGGGCCTGGGGCCAGCCCCAGGGGGGCGGTGGCGACCACGGCAACATCGATCCGGTGAGCGGGAACACCGGTACCTATGTCTACGGCTACAACCTGGCCGGCGACTACGAGAATGATCTGACCCCACAGGGCCTGCGATCGGAAGCCATCGACTGCTCGGCCTTCCAGGGGGTGAGCCTGAAGTTCCACCGCTGGCTCAATGTGGAACAGCCCTCGTACGATCACGCCTCCATCGAGGTGAGCAACGACGGGAGCAACTTCGTCACCATCTGGGAGAACACCGAAGAAATCAACGACAGCTCCTGGACCCAGTTTGAATACGACATCAGTCAGTACGCGGACGGCCAGGAGACGGTCTATCTGCGCTGGGTCATGGGCACCACCGATCCATCCTGGCAGTACTCCGGCTGGAACATCGACGACGTCGAGATCTGGGGCCTGGCGAACGCCACTTCGGATGTGGATGTCCCTGCGGGCTTCCGGCTGAGCGTGGGGAACCATCCCAATCCCTTCAATCCGATGACGACCGTCAACTTCGTGCTTGAAAAACCGGGCCGGGCGAAGGTCAATGTCTACGACCTGCAAGGCCGCCTGGTGCGCAGCCTGGTCGACGAATCCCTGTCCGCGGGACCTCACAGCGTCCCCTGGGATGGGTTCGACAAGACCGGCGGCCGCGTCGGCAGCGGCGTCTACCTGGTGCGGGTCCTCGCCGGCGGCCAGACCGCCGAACACAAAATGGTCCTCCTGAAGTAGGGGTATGGACTTGGAAAACCCCTGTGACCTGACAGGGAAGGGAGCCCTCGTCACCGGCGCCAATCGCGGGATCGGCCAGGCCGTGGCGGAGCTCCTGGCCCGGATGGGCGCCAAGGTGGCTGTCCATTTCGGTTCCGATGAAAAGGCGGCCGGGAAGGTCCTGCAGGATCTTCCCGGCGACGGCCACGTCATGCTGGCCGCCGATCTGGGGGACCCCGCCGAAGCGGCCAGTTTGCCGGAAGCTGCGGCCGCCGGACTGGGACGCCTCGATATCGTGGTCAACAACGCCGGTATCTACGCCCCTCACGACATTTCCCGACTCGACCCCGCCGTTTGGCAGGAATCCTGGGACCGGACCATCGCCGTGAACCTGTCAGGACCCGCTCACATCCTGCACGGGGCAGTTCCCCACCTCGAAGCCGCCGGCGGCGGCCACATCGTGAACATCTCCAGCCGCGGCGCTTTCCGGGGCGAACCTGAAGCTCCGGCCTACGGCGCCAGCAAGGCGGGGCTGAACAGCCTGAGCCAATCGCTGGCGGTTGCCCTGGCGCCCAAGAACATCAAGGTGGTGGCCGTCGCCCCCGGCTGGGTCTTGACCGACATGACCCGCGACTACCTCGAAGGCCCCGGCGGCGCCGAGATCCGCAACCAGAGTCCGATGGGCCGCACGGCCACGGCCGATGAAGTCGCCCAGGTGGTGCTTTTGATCTGTTCGGGGAAGGCCGATGCCCTCACGGGAGGGATCATCGACATCAACTGTGCGTCCTACCTCAGGTCCTGATTTGTGCTGGGATATTTCCCTGGATCGAAATGTCCTCGTTCCTGCGGATTATTCGATTCAGGAAATATCCCAGCATAAATCAGGACCTGAGGTAGGAGGCAAGGTGGGGGGGAGATGAGTCCCGGTTGGGCCCTTGCTTGTCTGAGATTCCGTAAGATTGCCTGGGGTTTCGCCGCTTTCGAATAATCCGCAGGAACGAGGACATTTCGAACGCGGCGAAACCCCAGGCAATCTTACGGAACCTCAGACAAGATCCACAATGGACCCAAAATCCGGATCAAACATCCGCTTGTAGATCCGCGTAGCGAATCCATCGGTCATGCCCGCCAGGTAGTCGCAGATGATGCGGGCGCGGACGGCCGGATCAGGCCCCGCGGCGGACATCTCACGCTCGAAATCCCGTGACAGCAGGGGCTGTCCGGGGCCGCCGTCGGTGAGATAGTTCTCCTTGAGGGCGCCGAACAGGCGCTCGAGCATGAAGCCGCCCTTGTGCTCGAGCTGGCAGACCTGGGGGGACTGGAACACCAGGTCCACGGCCAGGCGGGCGTAGAGGTTCTGCTCCCGGACAAAAACCGGATCGATGGCCACCCCGAAACGGTAACGGTTGGTCCGGCCGCTCATGAAGTTTTCCCTCTCCACCAGCGAACAGGCTTCCACGAAGGTGCCT
>CBDTUS010000095.1:0-14459 GCA_965363725.1 uncultured bacterium
TGCTGATAGTTGAGGGAATCCTTTTGTCGCCCGTTTGTGCAGGAAGGCGCTTGAATTACGCCTTCTCTGCACTGAACCGTTCGCCTAACCATGTGTTGACAGCAGACGTCAACGATGGGGGGAAAATAATGAAGAAATTCACCATGTTCGCTTGTCTCGCGCTGGCACTGGTGTTTGCTCTAAGCTCATTTGCCGGGGAACTCCCGAAAATGACTGTGGGCAGCTCCACCGGCCATGGGGGAAGCGTCAATTTCGCAAAAGCCGGATTGGATACCATCAACCTGATGGCTCCTCTCTCCGACCCCACCAACAACAGCAATCCCCTGGATATGGGCAATGAGCCTTATTATCTCGGTGATTTCGAAAACGCTGATGGCACGCCCAACTGGCACGGTTGGACGCACTATGACATCACCCAGCCGCTAGAAACGCACTGGAATGTCAGTGACTACAATCAGCCGATCGTTGGCAACCTTGCCGCCTGGTGCGGGGACATCAACATTGCTGCTTGCAATGAGACCGACCCCGCAGGTGGCTATGGCAACAGCTGGCACGATCTCATCGAGTTCCGCCAGACGGTGCCGAACACCGACGTGAGCTCCACGGTGACCATCACGGCCACCCTGCAGCACGACTCGGAGCCCGGGTACGATTACTCCTACCTGAGCTACAAGTACAACAACCAACCCTTCGGCGACATCCAGTCGTGGGACGGCTTGGGTACCGTGGCCGTGAACAACTCCGTCGGCTACCTGCCTCCCGAATACATGGGCGGCTCGGACATTGCGGTGTACTTCCGCTTCAAGTCCGACGGTGGCTGGTCCGATGAGGACTGCTCGTTCCCGAGCGCCGGTGGTTGCCAGGTTGACGACATCAACGTCAACATTGTCAACGGTGCCTTCAACGCCGACTACTTCGAGGACTTCACCGACAATGCTGCAGACGACTTCGGTCTCTGGGCCGTGGCCTTCCCCGACGGTGTCGGCGACTACGCCACCATCTGGATCGGTCTCGAAGACAACGACCCCTGCAACACCAACTACTCCGCCTCGGTTGCCTTCATCGATGACGGTGTCGTGCTTCCCACCGGCGGCAGTGACTGCATCAACTGGTGCTACGGTCCCGGCGGTTACATCGTGACCACCACCGGCGGTCTCGCCGGCCCGTCCGAGCACATGCACAACGCCATCGAGTCGCCTGCCATGGTTTGGCCGGATCACAAGGAAGCCGGTCAGCCGGTTCCCGACGGTATCGACCTGGCCTTTGGCGCCTATCGTCATGAGGATCTGGACGGCGACTCTCCTGGTATCTTCTACACGTGGGGCGTTCGTTCCGCCGATACCGACGGTTCGGCTGGCGATCCCCAGGTCCTCGAGGACCAGGGTTGGCAGGATCGTAACTTCGTCTACTACGGTGACCCCAACTACGTCACCGGCGGCGACGACGTTACCGATCTGATGAACCAGGGACGCGATTTGGTCCAGGTGCAGCTGGCTTGCTACGAGCTGGGTTGGATCTGGAACTACATCGGCAACGATGGTTACCCTGCTCCCTATTTTGACAACGTGGTTGTCAAGATATTCCCGTACGTTGGCCCCGGCTTCTCCTTTCGTGAGCTGGATATTGCCAACGACAACTTCCCCGCACGCGGTACCATCGATTACGCCGACCTGGGCTCTCACGATGTCCGTTTCGATGCGGCGAACAACATCGCGTTGGCCGCCGACCTGCGTAACGACCCGGGCGACAGCTCGGTCGTGGATATCAATCCGGTCCGTTCCGGAGCCGAGTTCGACGGAATGCCGACGATGCACTACACCGTCGACTTCAACCCTGTCTTCGACGCCTTCCGTACCGCCGGCATGCCCGCGGTCGGAACGAGTGAAGGCATGCCCGCCGTCGGATCCAGCGGAACCTGGACTCCCGGCAAGTGGGCCTTTGACCTGCCGGATACGGGCTTCCTGTTCCCCGGCGACGTGCTGCACTACTACATCGAGGCGACCGATGCCATCGGTGGAACTGGTGGCGTGGATCCTCAGACGTCCAGATTGCCGGCAGACATTACCGGCTACGGCGACTTCGACGACCCGATGGGGTACAACTCCTCGTTCGTCGTTCACGCCCTGCCGAGCATCCGTCCTGACGGTGAAGGCGGCTTTGAGCATCCGGAAATCCTGTTCATCAACGACTTCGGCGATCGCGGCGGAGAGAATGAATGGTATAGCGCTTTTAACAACATCGGCCTGCTGAGCCGGACCGACTATGACATCTACTATGTCGGCAGCCCCAGCTCCGGTGTGGGTAACGGTATCGGTGGTCGCGCCTCGTCGCTGACCCTCGAAGGCTACTGGGATATTCTCTATACCTCCGGTAACCTGAGTGCCTATACCCTGTCCAACGGCGACTTCACCAACGACGCCGGTGACGATGTCAGCACGGTCAACAACTGGCTCGGACAGAACACTGGTGTCCGTGGTAAGGACCTCTTCCTGACGGGTGATGACCTGGCCGTCAACCTGTCCGAATCCGGTACCGTGACTCTGGGCTTCCTCGAGAACATGATGGGTGTGACGGTCGTGGTTAACGACATCCGTCCGTTGATCGGGTCCCAGACCACACCGCTGGTGAAGGCTATTGCGGGCAACCCGGTCTGGCAGAGCGAGCTGCAGAGCTGGATTGCCTACGGCGGTTGCTTCAACATCAACACCTTCGATGCGGTCAACACCTTCGGCACCGGTACGCGGATCGCCGAATTCACTGATCCTTCGGGGACTGGTGGCCAGTATAATTATTCGGCCGCGACCCTCAACATCATCGATGACGAGGATCCCGGGACCATTGACAGTCGGGTCCTTTCGATGCCTTACGACCTGATGTACGTCCACACCGATCCCAGTGGATTGCCCAACGACCTTCCCGGCCGTGCGCAGTTGCTGGAGGACGTCCTGATGTACTTCGGCCAGGTTGGCGATCCGCTTAACGTGTCTGAGGTTCCTGACATCCGTCAGGCCTTCACGACCAAGAACTACCCGAACCCCTTCAACCCGAGCACGACGATCAAGTTCAACATGCCCAAGGCTGGGCAACTGGACCTGAACGTGTACAACGTGCGCGGACAGTTGGTTAAGACTCTCGTCGATGGTCATCGTGACATCGGCGCGGGCCAGGTCGTCTGGGACGGCACCAACAACCAGGGCTCGAACGTCTCCTCCGGTGTGTACTTCTACGAAGCCCGCACCAACGGCGAAGTTAAGGTCCAGAAGATGGCTCTGGTGAAGTAGTTTCCTAGCGGAATTGCTTCAGCAGCTGCTGACAGGGAGCGGCCCTTCGGGGCCGCTCCCGTTTTATTGCCTATATTTGGCCTCAGCAAACCCTTGCCGATCTGTTGAAATCCCGTATTGACAGGGGATTTCTGCGAACCTTGAGGTTGACACCGACCGGACTGAATCCCTATATTTCAGGAGCTGAAAATCAAACACTCCCCAGGCCCGGACCGGTTGGCCGGCAGGACCTGCGCCGCAAGTCCCACCACCGTGGCGCAAAAACCAGAAGTCTCGAAAAATGCTTCCGAGGGGGCGCATTCCAGTATGAGAAACAGGCGAGAAACCGTTATCGGACTGCTTTTTGCAGCAGTACTGGCCGCATTGCTCCTGACCGGATGCCGCGCCTTCCAGCCCGAGGCCGTGGTGGTCAACAAGGCCCCCGAGACCTTCATCATCGGGGCGCCGGTGGAAGACGGCGGCGGATACTACCGGTTCCACGTCTTCTGGTACGGGTCGGATGCCGACGGACGGGTCGAACGGTTCGTCTGGGCCCTGACCGACACCACGGTCCAGGACGACGACACGACGGACGACGAGGAGGATGTGCGATTCAATCCCGCCCTGGATGCCTCGACCCTGGAGATCGGGCGCTGGACCAGCCGCACCGATTCCATCTTCAACTTCACCATCGACCAGGGCGTGAGTCCTTCCTACGACATGACCCTGCACATGGTGGCTGTCGATGATTTCGGGGACTACGATCGTACTCCTGCGCGGCTCCATTTTTTCAGCAATACCCTGGGCAACCCCATCATCGAATTCTCGCGCGTGGTGAACGACTCCCTGATCCGGGTGCCTCTTGGAAGTGCCGACACCGTCGGTTTCGGTGTGCCCTACCATGTCCACTGGGAGGGGGTGTCGCCCAACATCCGCGGCTACAGCGCCGAGGCTCTGGCGTTGGTCGATACGGTGCCCGATTTCCGCGATGACCTGGCCGCCGGCCTGCCCGTGCCCATGGGCGACGGCATGCTGGGATTCAAGTACCGGTTGCTGAATGACCTCGGCGGCAACTGCGTGCCTTCGCTCACCGATTGCTGGTCCCCGCGGAAGTTCAACGAGGCCACCGGTGACAGCTTTTCTGTTTTCGTGCTGACGGACCGGGACGGGAACCTGCTGCCTCCGGTCAAGGATCTCGTGTTCAAGAACCAGACACCCAACGACATTGACCCCTTTGAAAAGCTGCTGGACAGCGGGGCGGTCAACATCGAAGTGAACTCCATCGACGTCGCCGGGGTCGAAGTGGCGAATTTCCTGCGCCCCTTCACTTTCGTGGTCAACTTCGATCCCGAGACCATCATTCTGGACGGGGAACAGGACTGGGCCCATCCTGAGGATACGGAATCCTATCCTTACTACATCCTCCTGAACGACCCGACCCAAACCCACTATCCCTTCCAGTCGGGGGAGCGGATTCCTGACCGGACCTACGTCGTGGTCAAGGCCCTGGCGCGGGACAATCCCCAGGACAACAAGCTGGATCCCAATTTCAAGATCGGTATTTCCGGCTTCCTCCAGGGGACGAGGAGCAACTTTTTCGGTGGTCAGTTCAGCTTCAACTCGGAGTCCAGCGTGGTGAACACTGAGCCGCCGTGGGATGCCACCTGCGACACCTGCTGGTACGCGGATACTCTCGGGTTCCTGACCGGGCCCCGCACCCAATTCACCATCAACATGCAGTCCGTGGACGAGCACGGTCGCAAGGATGGTTCGCCCTCGAATTTGAGTTTCGACGTGGGATATCCGCCTGACCTCCAGTGCCTCGAAGTGCTGCCCAAGACGTTTACGCCCTCGGCATATGACGAATCTCTCGAAATCCTCCCCGATACGACCGATGCGGCCATCGCGGCCCATCCCTGTTTCAGCGACACCACGGAGCTGAGGGTGGCGATCAACGACCTCCCGGATGACAACCTCGAGTTCATCCAGCAGGCCTTCATGCTGGTGGACCAATCCACGGGGTTTACCCAGGTGGTGCTCGATCCCGACCAGGGCGGGGATACGAATTTTGAAATAATCGCCAATCTCTACCGCATGAAAATTCTGCTCCACAGTAAGGACGACGCACGGGAGGCCTGGGCGGAAAGTAACCGGCGTTCTTTGGGGTGGACCTACCAAATCGATTATGAATGCGACCCCTTCAATCAGATCCGGGACGGGGGCGGCAACGACGACCTCAAGGAGCCCACCTGGGGCGAGGATCCGTCCCGTGCGGGGCTGGAGATCGACGCAGGCACCGGTCTGTGGAAGGTTTATGTCGATGTGGCGGTGCCTCGCGATTTGATGACCCTGGGGCCGGAGGCCTATAGGGACGTTTCCCTGCGGTTCATCGTGGGGATCGAGGATCCCGAAATCCGGGAAAGGGTTCTTCAAGACACGACCAAGCAGTTCGGCAAGGGCAAGATTCGGGCCGTGGCCCTGGACCAGGCCCGGTGCGGTTTCGACCCGGTGCGTCCGGCTCGATACAATTTCTTCCGGCACGTGCGGCCCTCGGTCGCCGAACTGGGCGGGGGCAGGTCCTGGCGCGATTGCGACCTGGCCGAATCTTTTCCCCAGGTTCCGGAAATCCAGCTCCAATTGGATATTTCGCCCGGAGCCATGGAGAGTCTTGAGGGCCGGACCGTGGCGCAATACTTCCGGATCATCGTGGAAACATCGACCGGTGATTTCCAGTGTTTCGGTTCTGAGGATTTCTAATGGTGACCAGTGGACGTAGGAGTTTTTCCATGATCAGGCGAATTACTGCGGTGACGGCCTTCATGCTTCTGATTCTTGCCGCCGGCTGTTCCACCAACACCGACCTGTCCGGTGTCCGTGTTCCCAACAGCCGGCCCGATACCAGGATCACGGGGCAGCCTCCGACGTTGCTGGAGGCGAGTTTCGCCGTGGACCTGAACTGGACCGGCAGCGACGCGGACGGACGGATCGTCGGGTATGAATGGAAGATCAGCAACAACGGGACCGACGGGATCAGCCCGCGGGATACCCTGACGGTCGATCCACTGACCGGTGCGATCCTGAACCCCTGGCGGTTCACGGCGGCCAATGACACCACCTTCCTGGTGTTGGCTGACCAGCCGGATTTCCCCAGTGATCAGCATGACGAGCCCCGAAGTTTCCGGACGCACTCGGTCTTTATCCGTTCCGTGGACGACAAGGGGGCGGTTGATCCCGTGCCGGCTTTCATTTCTTTTACAGCCACCACCATCGTACCGACCTGCCGGGTCGTCTACCCCAACCTGAACAACCAGAATGCCATGACCGTTCCCCCTTCGGTCAACGTCGGCTGGGAGGGAACGGATCTGGATTTTGAACTCAAGGTTCCGACACAGGTCCGGTTCCTGTGGAAATCGGCCCAGTACGATACCACCCCCACGGGGGATCCCAGCTATATCCGGACCCCGTTCGAATTCAACCTCCACCGGAACGAGGTCCTGGATTTCGAAGACCCCGACTGGGAGGCCTGGCGCGAGTATGCCCCCCAGGACCAGGACCGCCGTGTCCAGTTCCCCGACCAGCCTGATGGGGAGTATTTCCTGTTCGCGCTGCAGGTCCGCGATACCGCCGGCGCCGTGAGCATCGGCATGGGCTATCAGATCGAAGTGGCCAACCTCTGGATCAAGAGGGGCAATTTCCGGCCCGAAGTGAACATCGGTGAAACGTTCCTGGGGCAACCCACCTCCTCGGAGCCCTTCAATCAGATCGCGGGCGGACAGCCCCTGAACTTCAGCTGGAACGCCAACGCCAACGCCTACAACGGGAAGATCGTTTCCTACCGCCACGGGTGGGACCTGATCGATGCCAGGGACCCCAACGATCCGGGTTGGGCGGTTCCTCCGGGGCTTTCCCGGCAGAATCTATTTGCCAACGAGCGGTCCTTCCAGGAGGGTCTGCACACCTTTACCCTGCGGGTGGTGGACGATTCCGACCAGGTCCGCCTGATCACCTGGCGCCTTGAGGTCATTCCCTTCGTGGCCAGGCCCAATCAGCTGGAACTGCTGATCATCGACCAGGTGATCGATCCTGACGGCTTGACGAACAACTGGGTCGACCAGGGCGGAGAGCCCCGGAACTCGGAGCGTTTCCGCAACGCCTTCTGGAATTTCCTGGGGCAGGGCTCCGGCGGTGTGTCCGGGGTCACCTGGGATCGTGACTGGAAGGACCATCGCGTGGATATCCAATACGAGGATGTGGTCTTGTACAAGACCGTGCTCTGTTACGCACAGTTCAACAACCGGGACCAGCTCATGTTCCGGCAGTTCCGGCCCATCGACGGTGTCGACAAGTTCGTCTGGTTGACACCCTACCAGGAGCGGGGGGGGAATTTCTTCCTGATCGGTGGCGGCTCCATGGAATCCTTCCTGGAAGGAATCGCCAACTACATGACGCCCATCGTCTTCGATTCCCGGCAACCCATATTCGTGCTGGACGGCCAGACCTATGTGACGGGCTTCGGAACGGTGCGGCTGCCCGATGATTCCGTGGTGCCGCGCGGCGTCCGCCAGTACCCCTATGCCACGGCGGGTATCGTGTCCCTCGACTGGACCAGCCCCAACACCAAGTACATCTATGGGCGTAACGTCACCACGAGGTTCGACCGCAAGTCGGAATGCGTCGGTTTGAAGGGCATCGTCCTGGACCCGGAGTTCAAGACGAATCACGGGATCGGGCCGGGTGTGATTGCCGACACCATGTACACCAACCCCGTCATCGATTGGCCCGATGTTGCCAACGCCATACAGGATTCCCTGGGACTGTTCAACGCGTCTTTCCCCTTCCGGAACGACGAAATCTATGACGCGAATGCCGGCAACCGCCTGGACATGAGTCCTCTTCAGGATTGCGATGCCATCGAGGCTCCCGGAGGCAAGTGCGTCGAACACATGTTCCGGGGGATTTCCCGCTTCGACTGGCTGCGGGAACAGAAATTCAACGATGACCCTCCGGATCCGGATTGGCCCCACAGCATCTACAGCGAGTTCGACCTGGATGATGGCTGCGGCCCTAGGGCCCTGACCAGTTACAATGGTGTGAACCGTTCCAGTTCGAGGCTCAACGGGCTGGGTTACGGGTTCGTGTCCTACAAGGTGATCCGGGACAAACCGTTCCGGCGGCCCGATGTATATTGGGGATTCGATCCCTACCGGTTCGAAGAGCAAGATGCGCGCAAGGCCATCCGCTGGGTGCTGCAGTATTTGGGCCTGACCATCAATCCCTAGTCCCGATTTGCGGGCGGCTGCCCTGGGTGGCCGCCCGGAGATCTACCGGTACCGGTACCAAAAAGGCAGGAATGAATGAACGCTGGAAGCGTAGTGGCGAAAAGGTCGGGGACCGTGGAAACGGTCGGGATGTTTCGAACGGCCATTTCCTACCGGAATGCCGGCCGCATTGCAGGCTACATTGTGGTCGCAGTATTTTTTGCAATGGCCCTGTCGTCGGCCGGGGCGGTCCTGGCCCAGACCCCGGATGAAGCCTGCGCGGCGGATTCCCTCTACCTGATTTCTCCCGATGAACTGGATCTCAGGCTGGAAACGACCGGGCGCACGGGTTTGACGATTTCCTGGCCCAACCTCGACCTGAACCAAGCCACCTGTTTCAGCCTCAAGAATACCGACGACCTGGGATTCCAGGTGGGGGTGACGGGCGGCTTCGGGGACCGGGTCGACCGTGTCTTCGAGTTCACCTCGCCGGACTCAGGGTTGGTCGGGGTGGTGCAGCCCGAGAACATCGTGGTCACCTGGCGGAATGCCGGACCGTCGACCTACGGTAACATCGGCGGCGTTTTGAACCTGTCCAACAATGGCGGGATCTGGCGTTACGACAACGGCTCAGGCTGGAGGCAGCAGAACGGGCAGCTGCCCATGACTTGGCTGGCGGTCAATACCGTGGGGCTGGCTGCTGGCAGCGGTGACTTCATGGTGGCCGGTTTTTCCCGGGGCTCGACTCCCGAGTCCGACCCCGTGGGGCTGTTCTCCTTCGACGGGACCAGCTGGTCCCCGATTGCCACCGATGTGTTCGGTGCGGCCCAACTGATCACCGACATCGCGGTTTCGCCCACCAGCAACGACATGTATGCCGTGGGCACGGCCCGGGACGGACTTTTCATAACCACCGACGGGGGGCTGAACTTCACCCAGTGGACCAGCCAATTGGATCCCGGGTTTGCCGACATGCCCACCAATTTCCAGGCCAATGTGGTGGAGTGGTCCGGCAATCGGGTCTTTGTCTTCCTGGAAAACTACGGGTTGTTTATTTCCCAAGACAACGGCCAGAGTTTTACCAGGTCGGATTTCATGGTGCCCGAGACCCTGGACGGGGACCCACCCTTCAACCAGATAATGCCGGTCATCAACGCCCTGAGTTTTCATCCCGACAATCCCGACCGGGTGGCGGCCGCCCTGCTGTTCCACGGGGCCTACGAGAGCCTGGACGGTGGCGTGACCTGGACAGACCTTTACGGCGATCTGGTGGTTCCCGATCCCGATCCCGAAATTAGTGGTGCCTGGGTCCATACAGGCCTGGACTTCCTTTATGATGATGTCAACCCCCAGACGATGCTGATGGGCGTGAAACAGAATGGTCTGTACCGGACCACCGACGGGGGCGCAACCTGGGTGCAGGTGGCCGAATCCCTGATGCCGGCCAACAGGGGAGAAATCCTGAACTTGTCAATGACCCGGCTGGCCGGATCACCGGGTGTAGACTTTCTCCTGATTGACGAATTTTCCCTCCTGGTCAGCTCCAACTCCGGCGCGACCTGGAGTAATTTCTTCTTCCAGCCCGTGATCAACCGGGGCCTTCAGTTGTTTTCGGACGCTTCAGGCAACGGGGACCTGGTCATGGGTTCCTATGGCGGTGGTGTCTACCTTGCCGGGACACCCATTCCCCTGACGGAAACCTACAGCACGATAACCTCCGATGAATTGCGGGGTCTCGACCTCGGACTGGACATTACCTTTGGCGAGGGGGAGTGGAACCGCCAGGACTCCTTCGAGTTGGTCTGTCAGACCTTCCAGGGGTGGGCGGTCTGGCGCGGGGCCAGCAATGCGCCTCAGGAGATGACCCTGCTGGGCCTGTATGACCGGGTCAACCCCGAGGACTGTTTCGAGGGGTTCTGCGGCGACCAGGATATCGTGATCATTCCCAACTGTTTCGCCGCCAAGCGGGCTGCCTGTTTCAACCTGGACAACCCGGACACCATCCGGTTCTTCGACGAGGAAATCTACAACGGGTTCACCTACAACTATTCGGTGACCAGTTTCGATTACGGGAACACGGCCCTGACCACCCCCGAGAACAATTCCAACGAGATGATCTTTTCGCCCCGCTTCGAAGGGGACCAGATCGTCAACGGAGGCGTCTCACCCTTCCCCGGACCCGGGAATCAGACACCGATCCAGATCAACCAGCCCCGGGCCCTGGGTGAGGATGGCTGGGAGGAAATCTACGTGTTCCCCAACCCCCTGCGGGAGGGAGCCGGATTTCCTCGTGACGAGGGCGGAACCGTGACCTTCGCGAACATTCCCGATGGGTCGAAGATCCTGGTCTTCACTTCGGCGGGAGACCGCGTGGTCGAAATCGGAGCCGAGGCGATCCTGGAAGGCAACATCCACTGGGACACCCGCAACGACTCGGGTGAATCGATCACCTCCGGGGTGTTCCTGTACAAGGTCGAGATTCCCGACCATGAGGCCTACTGGGGGCGCCTGGTGGTGATCCGTTAGGACAAATCCACGGGGCCGACGGCTATCCGAAAAAATCCGGGCCCGGCAGATGGTTGCCGGGCCTTCCTTTTTTCTACCGGGTCGGGCCTTGCGGTGCTACATTTCAGTCCGATTTGTATCCCGCTAGAAGTCGGGCCCGGCGAGCCGCCGTTGGCGGTTTTCGGCCGAAAAAGACTCGAATCCATCATCAATCCTGGGAGTGATCATGAGTGGCAAGAGGGTGTATTTCTTCGGAGACGGGCAAGCTGACGGGCATGCCGGAATGAAGAACCTGTTGGGCGGCAAGGGAGCGAATCTGGCCGAGATGGTCAGTCTGGGAGTTCCTGTACCTCCGGGTTTTACGGTGACCACCGAGCAGTGTATCGAGTTCCAGGACACGTCGGATCTCAGCGACGCCCTGAAAAACGACGTCAAGGAAGCCCTGGGCCAGGTGGAGGCCGTCATGGGTCAGAAATTCGCCGACCCGGCCGACCCCCTGCTGTTCTCGGTCCGCTCCGGCGCCCGGGTCTCCATGCCCGGCATGATGGACACCGTTCTGAACCTGGGGCTGAATGATGACACCGTCCAGGGCCTGGCCACCAAAAGCGGCAACGAAAGGTTCGCCTTCGACAGCTACCGCCGCCTGGTCCAGATGTACGGCGACGTCGTAATGGGTGCCGACGCCCACCTGTTCGAGCACGCCATCGACCAGATCAAAGCCGCGCGGGGTGTCAAGCTGGACACCGAACTGTCGGTGGACGACCTCAAGGAACTGATCAAGACGTTCAAGGGCATCGTCCAGACCGAGACCGGCCAGGCCTTTCCCTCGGATCCCTTCGAACAGCTGTGGGGCGGGATTCGCGCCGTCTTCGAGAGCTGGTTTGCCACCCGGGCCATCGAGTACCGCCGCATCAACCACATCCCCGGAGACTGGGGCACGGCGGTCAACGTCCAGGCCATGGTCTTCGGCAACATGGGCGAAAACAGTGCCACCGGCGTGGCCTTCACGCGGGACCCCTCTTCGGGGGAGAACCTGTTCTACGGTGAGTTCCTGATCGACGCCCAGGGCGAAGACGTGGTGGCCGGCACTCGGACACCCCAGCAGATCAACAACGCCGGGCGTGACGGGCTCCCTGACGGCAACGAGGCCAAGGACCTGCCCACCCTCGAAGAGGCCATGCCCGAAGCCTATGCAGCACTGGACGGGATCCGTACCCGTCTGGAGAATCACTACAAGAACATGCAGGACGTTGAGTTCACGATCCAGGACGGCCGGCTGTGGATGCTGCAGACGCGGCACGGCAAACGCACCGGCGTGGCGGCCATCCGTATCGCGGCCGAGATGCAGGCCGAAGGATTGGTGACCAAGGATGAGGCCCTGCTGCTGGTGGAGCCCGACCACCTGGATCAAATGCTGCACGACCAGATCGACCCTGACGCGCAGGTCAAGGTTCTGGGTGTGGGACTGCCTGCTTCGCCGGGCGCCGGCCAGGGCGAGATCGTTTTCAGCGCCGAAGACGCCGTAGCCGTTTCCGAAGCAGGCCGCAAGGTGTTGCTCGTTCGCCGGGAAACCAGCCCCGAGGACATCGCCGGCATGAACGTGGCCCAGGGCATCCTGACCAGCCGCGGCGGCATGACCAGCCACGCGGCCGTGGTGGCCCGGGGCATGGGCAAGCCCTGTGTGGCCGGTTGCGGCGACCTTTTCGTCGACTCGGCCAAGGGTGAAATGACCATCGACGGCAAGACCTTCAAGGCCGGGGACAAGCTCACGATCAACGGGACCAATGGCTCGGTCATTGCCGGAGCGCCGGCTCTGGTGCCCCCGCACCTCGACGACCCCAACCTCCTGAAGGTCATGGGCTGGGCCGACGAGACCCGCCGTTTGAGGGTGCGTACCAACGCCGACACGCCGCACGACGCGCGTCAGGCCATCGAGTTCGGCGCCGAGGGCATCGGACTGACCCGGACCGAGCACATGTTCTTCGGCGAGGACCGCATCATGAAGATGCGCGAGATGATCCTGGCCGAAAACGAAGAGGCCCGCCGCGCGGCCCTGGTCAAGATCAAGCCGATGCAGCAGGAGGACTTCGAGGGCATCTTCCGGGCCATGGACGGGCTGCCGGTGACCATCCGCCTGTTGGATCCGCCCCTGCACGAGTTCCTGCCCCACGAATTGGAGGATAAGGAAGCCCTGGCCAGGGAGATGGGCGTGCCGCTGGAGACCATCGAGCGCAAGGTGGATGCCCTCCACGAAAGCAACCCCATGTTGGGCCACCGTGGCTGCCGCCTGGGCTTGACCTATCCCGAGATCTACGAGATGCAGGTCGAGGCCATCATCGCCGCGGCCATCGTGGTCAAGAAGGAAGGGGTGGATGTCCAGCCGGAGATCATGATTCCCCTGACGGGCACCCAGCGCGAGTTGGGCGATCTGCGCAAGATGTCCATCCGGGTGGCCGAGTCGGTCATGGAGGAGATGGATCATAAGGTGGATTACCTGGTCGGCACCATGATCGAGATCCCGCGCGCCGCCCTGCTGGCCGACAAGATGGCCGAGGTGGCCGACTTCTTCAGCTTCGGGACCAACGATCTGACGCAGATGACCTTCGGTTATAGCCGTGACGATGCGGGGGTGTTCCTGCCGGACTATGTCCGCCTGGGAATCCTGCCCAGCGACCCGTTCCAGCAGCTGGACCAGACGGGCGTGGGACAGCTGGTGGAGATGGCAGTGGTCAAGGGCCGGCAGACCAATCCCGATATCCATCTGGGTATCTGCGGTGAGCACGGGGGCGATCCCAGCAGTGTGGCGTTCTGCCACAAGGTCGGCCTGGACTACGTGAGCTGCTCGCCATTCAGGGTACCGATCGCCCGGCTGGCCGCGGCCCAGGTCGTGGTCCAGGAAAAACTCGCGGACGGGAAGTAGCTGCCGGTGGGTATTCACTGGTCGACACCCCCCTGGATGTGGCCCCTGCTGCTGATTGTGGCGGCAGGGGCCGTCTTGTTGACGGTCGTCGCCTACGACCGGACCGTTCCCCGTCCGGCACGTTCCTTGCGGCGCCTGCTGACCGTCATGCGGTCCGCGGTTTTCATTTTGCTGGTCCTGGCCATCGCCGGTCCGGTTCTTTCCCTGCTGATCAAGGAACACGAACCCGCCGAACTCCTGGTGGTCATCGAGGACTCCGGGAGCATGTCCATCGGGGATGCCGCCGCGGGTTCCCCTGGGCAGGCCGGCGAACCGACCAGCCGCTGGCAGGACGCCCTGGATCTGGCCGGCACCGTCACCGAGGCCTTTGCGGAACACGATCCTCCTGTCGGAGTGGTGTATCTGCGGGGCAACGGCTTGGAGCCTGTCCGGGAATTCCGCCTGGATGATCCGGTCATTCCCGAGCCGACCAACCACGGCACGGATCTGGACGGACTGCTGAGGCAGGCCCGGGAC
>CBDTUS010000096.1:0-14322 GCA_965363725.1 uncultured bacterium
TCACCTTCTTTCCCACCGACGACCAGGCGGCCGAGCCGAAAGAAACCATGAATTCGCACTCCTGGCATAAGGGTTCGCAGAACCAATAAGTGGCGTGTGGAATTAGAACATAGTTTGCGGTGGTGGACAGCACAATTTTTTAACAGGATGCGGAAAAACCGGCGGCAAGTCGTTGGGGCCAAACAGAAAGGCCCGGGCCAATGGTGGGAGTTGTTGTGGGCAGTGGTTCTCGAATACGCCAGGCGTGTGGTCGATTGCCGGGTCGGGCCGGGCCATGTTAGTCTCTGCCCAGGCCGAACCCCAGCAAGGAGAGCGATTGAAGGCCCCGACAATGGAAAACCCCCGCCCGAGGATCCTGTCCAATTCCGATGTCTGGATGGTGGTCCTTCTGATCCTGTCCGCCCTTTTGGTCGCCCGGCCACTATCCACCGGCGGTCTGGCTCTCTACCTGGACAACCCGCCCCACCTGGCGGAGATCCATGGCGCCGCCCACAATGCCCAGGGCGGCTGGACCGATGACGCCTGGTGTGGCTTTCCGGTCGGCAACCTCCATTCTCCGCTGTGGTACGCGCCCCTGGTCTGGATCGCCCGCTCCGGCGTCGACGTGGATCCGTTCTACTTCGGGGCGGTCCTGCTGGGGTTTCTCGCCCCGGCGCTTGCCATGTACCGGGTGGCCCGGCGGTCCCTGTCGCCGGCTGTTGCCGGGGCGGTCGCCTTGGCCCTATTGATCCAGCGTCCGGTCATCCTGGGGGTCGGCTCCGCATTCGGGGGTATGTGGACCTTCTATCTGTCGGCGGGATTTTTTATCCTGCTGGTCGATGAACTGGCCCGCACTTCGTGGCGGGTTCCCTGGCGCCCCGCCGTCCTGACGGGTCTGATCTTGATCTCCCACCTTTTCCCCGTGGTGCCGGTGGCCCTCCTGTCGAGCCTGGCCCTGCTGATCCATCTGGCGCGGGGCCGCTTGACGCGGGTGCGGGCCCTGGCTCTGGGCGGCGGCTTGGCCCTGGGCGTGCTGGCAGCGGCCTGGTACTGGCTGCCCATGCTGCTGGCGGGAGAACTGACGCGGCTGGAACCGCAGGTCCTGTCGCCGGGCCAGATCCTCGCCCGCCTGCTGGTCCCCACGGATATTCTCGCCATGCTCACCAACCGGATGCCCGCCTGGTCCTGGGACACGGTGCTGGGGGCCATTCCTATGGTCTTGCTGGCGGGCGCCGGGGTGGCCGGCGCCTTTTTCATGAAGCGGCGGCGGGATGACGCCCCTTTGTACGGCCTGATAATAGCGGCGGCGGTATTGGTGGTTCTGACCCTGGTGGTCACCCGGATCGATGTCAAGATCCTGGGGCCGGTGACCTGGCGCCTGGTTTATTTCGCCCGGATCGGTCTGGCCTTCAGCGCCCTACCGCTTCTGGCGCTTGTGCCCCTGTCGGCAACCCGACCCGCCGCAACCATGGTGGCCCTGGCTCCGATCATGCTGCTTTTGGCTTATGCTTCAGGCCTGCCCCTGGTGAAGAACACGCCCACCGTAGATTCCCGGGACATGGCCGATCTGAGACGGACCTGGAGCTGGCTGGCGGCCAACCGGCAGGACGACTGGGGGCGCGTCCATCTGCAGGACACCTTCCAGCTGGATCCAGGACCGAATGGTCTGGGCGCGTCGCATGTCCTGGCCTTGACGGCGCGGGAATCAGGTGTGCGGCAGGTGGGATCCATGTACAGCGTCGCGCCCTACCCGACGGTCGCCTGGACGGCCAGCGAATTCTCCACCCTGTTCGGGAAGTTCATCACGCTGCCGGCCGATGCCAGGTACGTGGCGGAAAAATCCTGGTTCGCCAACGCCACCCACATCCTGACCAGCGATCCGCGCACCGCGGGAGTCCTGAAGGCTTCGGGCGGCTTTGCGCCCCTCTTCGCCTCCGGCCGTTTCGAAGTGATGCGGGTGGTGGGGAATCAAGGGGACTGGGCCAACCTGTTTGCCGACGGCACGGGCCTCGAGGGGGTCGATTTCAAAAGCGGACAGATCAGGATTCCGCTGGGTGATGCGGCCCATCCCCAGGGCCTCATGGTCAAGACCACCTACCACCCCTTCTGGCGGGCACCAGATCATCTTGGGGCCGAGTTGTCCCAGCATCCCTCCGGGTTGATGGAAATCCAGGGCCTGGATGGGCTTACTCCGGTCCTGGATCTCGAATTCCGTCCACCGGTCTGGCCCCGGTTCGTGTCGCTGCTGGCGGTGCTGGGAATCGGGTTGATGGCCTGGCGGGATCGGGCCCTGCAAAAAAAGGCCGGCCCCTGATGGGCCGGCCCCTTGTCTGAAAATATTTCCGCTTACTGCACGAGACCGCAGGGCACCGGTTCCACACCGGTGGCGCTGTAGTTCGGACCGGTCATCGTCCAGTTGGCGGCGCCCTGGCCGTTGTACTGGACCTCGGTGCGGAACTGGCCCAGCTGGACAAAAGCCGTCCCGGCAGGGCAGCCCTCCAACGGCGCGGTCAGGTCCAGGCCCCAGGTCATGGTCAGGTTCATGTTCTCGGTCCGGCCTTCGGTGGTGGCCGAGGCCGTGATGTTGGCCGCGCCGGTTCCGTCCATGTCGTAACCGTTGTCCATGAAGCTTACCACCATGCCGGTCGCCAGATCGAAGTCCAGATCGCTGGTGCCCTGTTCGTGTTCGCTGTGCAGGGTCATGCCGGCGGACTCGCGGTACTCCATCTGGGTGGCGCCCAACGGAGAGGGCAGGGGGCCTTCGTCCGTCCGGAATTGAATCCAGACCGAGACCCGGATCTCGCCGGTGCTGGTCGGGGGATCACCTTCGCTGAAGGTCTCGGTTTCGTCCAGGACCCAGGCCATCTGAACTTCGTCCCAGACCGGTTCGGAGGCCACCTTGTCGGGGCCCAAAGTCGAGAAATCGCCCTGGCTGGCAGGTCCGACGGCGGCGGCCATCTGGCTCATCATCTCGATGGCCTGCAGCGACCATTCTTCGGCGGCTTCCACATCGACCTCGTAGGTTTCCTGCGGTGCGACGGGGTCGGATTCACAACCGGCCAGAGCCAGCAGGCCCAGGGCGAGGACCCCGGTCATCAGGATTATTTTCCAGTATTTCATTAAGATGTCCCCTCGAAGTGCCAAAAGGCAACGGGATGAATGCGCAACACATGTCCGACACAGCCGCAGGATCGTGCCGAATGCACGATTTCTGCAAGCCGGAGCCGGCCGCAGGTTCAATTGCAGTATTGGTGCCAGGAGGTTGAGGGAACCAAGGTGGCCGGGTGGGGTTGACCCGGAGCCGGATTTGAACGATAATAATATCTGGAGGTTCTTCGGAGCCTTTATTCCGCCAAAGATATGGCCTGGGTCCTCCAGCTACCCCTGAACGATCGCCCCCTGATTTTGGCTTTGTGTACGGGTATACCCACGATCGTGCCAGGAGGAATGGCCATGAAACATCCCCGGGTCGCCACAGGCGCCTTATTCCGAATCAGTCTCATCCTGTTGTTGGTGCCGTTGATGGCCGCTCTGGGCGGCTGTTCGCTGTTCGGCGTAGCCACCAAGGGCAATCTCAACGAATTGGCCGAGCAGCAGGAACTGCAGAACCAGGAGATCCTGAACGAGGTCCACGCGTCCGAACAGAAAATGGACGTGCGCGTGACCGAGGTCGAAGACACCGCCCGCCGGATCGACCAGGACCTCATCCGCTACGAATCCGAAATCCAGTCGGCCAAAATGCATCTGCAGGCCATCAAGATGGACATGGATCTGTTCGAGGAGAACCTGGACCGCGCGGCTTCCAACAGCAAGCAGGCCCTGCGGATCCAGCACGAATCGGTCATCAGCGAACGCGATCGGCTGCGTCAGCGGCTGAACGAGATCGATGCCTTGATCCTGGGCTGGGAGCAGCAGCGGATGCTGGAGCCCGTGGGGAACATGACCCCCATACCGGGCAATCTGATCGTTCCGGAAAAGGAATTGGAATCCGACGGAGCCACGAGTGCGGCTTCGGCGTCCAACGAGACCTCGGTCTGGAGAAACCGCAACTCGGGCGACAGTTCCCGCTAGAAGATCAATCAGCCTCGGGGGCCTCTGTCCGGGGGGCCAGGCCCCCGGTTGCTTCCCCTTGGGCTGCCTCTATTTGCGCCTTTCCCCGCCGCTTGATCCAGCGTCCGAACCGCGCCAATCCCCAGCCCCAGCGCGTGAACATCCAGTACAGGGTCGGAATGGCCATCAGGATCAGGACCGTGCTGCTGCCCAGTCCGCCGATCGAGCTGAGGGCCAGGTTCTCCCAGATGTCCTTGCCCGCCGTCGCATCCTTCTTGTAGAGCAGGGGCAATAGCCCGGCGATGGTGGTGCCGCTGGTCAGCAGGATCGAACGCATCTGGATGCGCGTGCCGTCGATGATCGCGCGGCTCAGGATCTTCTGTCGCACCTGGCCGGGCAGCCGCCACAGGTCGAATCCGCCCAGTCGTCGCTTTTCGGGAATCTCGCCCTCTTCGTTGCCGTGGGGGAATTCCTCCTCGACGAGAATTTCGCGTACCTGCAGCCGGAACCGGTTGATCAGCAGGATGGCGTTGTTCACCACGATGCCGAACATCAGGATCAATCCGATCTTGGCCGAGGAGTCGAACTCGGCGCCGGTCGCCCAGAAGATGCTGCCGACCCCCACCAGGGCCATGGGTATGGAGAGCAGGACCAGCACCGGCAAGAAGAAGCTCTCGAACATGGCCGCCAGCGCCATGAAGATGAAGATCAGGGTCAGCCACAGGGTCTGCTTGAGCTCCTCTTCCTCTTCTTCGGTGACCTGCTGGCCGGACATGTCCTCGGCCGTGTATCCGTAGGGCAGTTGAATGCCCTCCATCATGTTGTTGATGAACTTGCGCCGCATGCGGTCCGTGCCGATGTACTCCCAGTTGATCAGCTGGCTGTAGCGCTGGTCGTGCCGGTTGATGGAACTGATCTCCGGCCGTTGTTCGATCGAGATCAATCGTCCCAGCATGACCTTCTGGCCGCGGCTGGTGGTCATGGTGCGGCCGAGGACCTGGTCGTATTCGATGGATTCGGAGTCGTCGAAGGTCAGCATCAGGCGCTGGTCTTCGCCGTCGAGGACCATGTGCCAGGGTGTCTCCACGCCCAGCAGGCGGCGGATGTGTCCCATGACCTCGGCCATGCTCAACCGATGGGAGGCCAGGACCTCGCGGTTCAGCAGGATGACGGTTTCGTCGGTGGCGTTGCGGCTGAACCGGTCGCCGCCGGTCAGACGGGGATTGCGCACGCGGCGGTTCCGATCAAGCCTGGCCAGCACGCCGTCGCTGATGGCCTTCAGCTCCTTGCTGTTGTAGCCGGTGATGCGGATGGTCGAATTGCTCTGGCCCCCGCCGCGGCCGCCCTTCATGTAGGGGTCGCCGAAGCCGTTGATCCAGATGAACATTCCGCCCAGTTCCTCGGCCAGCACGATGAACTTGTTGCGGAACATCTCCGGGTAGGCCGATTTGAGCAGCTCATCCTCGAACTCGAGATTGATCCAGGCCCGGTTCTGATAGGCGCCGCTGCGCATGTGGGCGCCCTCGGGCAGGGGCAGGATTTCCTGCTCGAACAGCTTGATGGTTTCGCTGGACAGCTTGACGTCGGTCCCGACCGGACGCTCGCAGTAGACGACGATCTGCTCCTTGGACTGGGGGCGCCAGAAGCCGCCGGTGCGAACCTTGTCCTTGAACACGAAGAACGTGCCCACGAAGAGGGCCACGGTGACGATGGCCGGGTAGAACCAGATCTTGAGGTGCATCCGCGTCAACTGGCCCACGTAGCTGACGAAGACGCCGACTCCGATCAGCAGCCCGCCGGTCACGCCGATCCAGGGCAAGGTGTTCATCGCGGCATGGCGGCCCTTCCAGATCAGCGCGACGGTCAGGGTGATCGCGGCGATGATCACCACGCCCAGGGCCCAGCGCCATAGCATGGCGAAACCGGAGAGGGCGAACTCCTCGTCAGCCGCCTTGGAGTCGCGCATCCCTTTTTCCGCGGGCCCCTTCAGGGCGACGGGAATCCAGGCGAAAGCCACGAAGATCGAGGCCAGCATGGCGATGCCCACGCTCACGGCCAAGGGCACATAGAACAGACTCAACCGGTCGGTCATGAAGATGAATGACAGGAACGCCACCACGGTGGTCAGGGTGGTGGCCATGATGGGGAAGGCCACTTCGCGCGTGCCGCGGATCAGGGCCAGGCGGCTGTCGCCCTCGAAACGGCCGGTCAGGCGGCGGTGGATGGCGTCCAAAACCAGGATGCTGTTGTCCAGCAGCATCCCGAAACTGACCGTCAACCCGCTGATGGTGATGAAGTTCACCGACACCCCGAAGAAGTAGAACAGCGACAGACAGATCACGATGGCCAGCAGGATCGAGAAGATCACGATGGCCGTCAGACGCACCTGTTTGAGCGCGATGGCCAGCAGGATGAACAGCAGACCCAGGATGACCAGGGAGCGGATGACCAGCTCCTCGAGTTTCTCCTCCAGATCGTCCCCTTCGTCCTGGTCGATTTCAAAGGTCACGGCGAAGGGGGCTTCGGCTTCGATCCGCGGAATTTCCTCGCGCAGGCGGCGGCTGACCGCAATGGAATTCTGCCCGCTGCGTTTGGTGACGTTCAGGGAAATGACATTCTCGCCGTTGATACGACTGAAGTAGGAGATGTCCTCGAAGTCGGGTCGTGTTTGCGCCACATGGGCCAGGGTGATGGGCTGGCCGCCGATGATGCGCAGCACCGTGGATTCGAGCATCTCCAGGGAGACGGAGTCCTGCACGCTGACGGTCAGCTCGAGGCCGCTGCGCCTCACGGCCCCGGCGGGAATGATGTTGTCCAGGGCGTCCAGCCGGCTGGCGATCCCGTCGGCGGTCAGGTCGTAGCGTTCCATCAGATTCAGGTCCAGCAGCACCTTGATGAGGGGGCGCGCGCCGCCGCGGAGCTCGGCGTCGGCCACGCCCGGGATCGCGCGGAACCGCGGCACCAGCCAGTCTTCAGCGCTTTCGCGCAGCTCGTTCATGGACAGGGGGGAGATCAGGCTTACGGAGAAGAACTCCTCGGAGCGCAATTCCTCGGGAACATAGGGGCGGATGAAGGGCTGGCCCGCCTGGGCGGGCAGGTTGCGGCGCACCGCGCCCAGCCTTTCGGACAGCTCCAGGCGGGCGAACTCCATGTCCATGCCGCGCTTGAATTTGACCGTGACTGAGCTTTGGCCGTGCCGGGACTGGGAATCGAGGTCCTCGACGCCGTGGCAGCCGGCGACCGCTTCCTCGATGGGCAGGGTCACCGATCGCTGGATGGCGCTGGGGGAGGCCCCGATCCAGCTGGTGACGATCGAAAGCTCGGGCAGTTCGGTCTCGGGCATCGCCTCGATGTTGAGCCGAGGCAGGGCGTACACGCCGGTGACGATCAGCGCCGTGAACAGCATCCAGGTGGCAACGGGGTGGTCAACGGCAAAACGGATCACGGCGTCAGGCTCCCGGTCAGTATTCCTTGTCGGTTCGGCGGTGCAGCATCTCGTAGACCACCGGGGTCAGGAACAGGGTCAATAGCGTGGCGATGCTCAGACCGCCGATGATGGTGATGGCCAGCGGGCGCTGCATCTGTTCGCCCGTGCCCAGTCCGAGTCCCATCGGCACCATGGCCAGCACGGTGGTCACGGTGGTCATGATGATGGGACGGAAGCGCAAGGTACTGGCTTCCATGATGGCTTCACGCCCCCTCAGACCCTCGGATCTGAGCCGGCGGATGGTGGCCACCTTGACGATGGCGTCGTTCACCGCGATGCCCAGGAGCGCGATCATCCCGATCAACGAAATGATGTTCATTGTCTGGCCCGTCACCGCCAGGGTGACCAGGGCGCCCGCGACGCCGATCGGCAGGACCGCGGAAATGATCAGCGGGTCCAGGAAACTTTCGAACTGGGCCGCGAGGATCATGTAGACCAGAAGGGCGCTCAGCAGAAGGGCGTAACCGAGATCGCGGAAGCTGTTGTTGATCTCTTCCTGTTCGCCGCCGGTGATGAAGGCGACGCCCTCGGAGACCCGGGTCTCTGCGAGCAGGGTGTCCACTTCCTTCCAGACGTCGGCCAGGCTGCGGTTGTTCACGTCGCCCGAAATGGTGACCTGACGTCGCTGGTCCCGCCGCACGATTTCCCGCACGGGCGTGCCCCGGGTCTGAACCACGAAACTACCGAGGGGCACGGTTTTGCCTTCACCCACGGCCACGGGCGAAGCCAGGACCTTGGGCAGGTCATAGCGCTGGTCCCGGGGCAGCCGGACGGCGATGTCGATCCTCTGTTCGATCTCGTTGTAGGTGGTGGCCACGGTGCCCTGGATACGGTTGCGCAGCTCGCGGGCCAACGCCTCGGGTTCGAGTCCGAACCGCAGGGCCTTTTCCCGGTCGATGGTCACCTCGACGGTGGGGTTGCCCATCATGCGGTCCATCTCCACGTCTTCCAGGCCACCGATCGCCCGCAGCCGGGGCAGCAGGTCTTCGGCCACGATCCGGGCTTCCTCGGATTTTTCGGCCACGACGCCCAGGGTGAAGGCGGATTCCCCGCTGGCCAGGATCTCCCGGAGGCCCACGCCTTCCTCGCTGAACACGAAGATGGCGCCCTCCTTGTCGGCCAACCGGTCGTGCAGCCGTTCCTTGACCCGCTCCATGTCGGCGCGACCCTGGCGGGAAGGCCTGAGCATCACCCGGATGCGGGCGGTGTTGGCCGAGCTGTATTCCTTGAGGCTGGCCAGGGTCTTTTCGGTGACCCCGACCTGGGTGTAGACGGTGACCACCTCTTCCATGGGCACCAGGTATCCCGCCAGGCCGCGGGCGGTGTCGAGGGTCATCTCCAGGGGCGTGCCGGCGGGCAGTTCGATGGCCAGGGTGAAGTCGCCTCGGGTGCGGTCGGGCATGAACGACAACCGCATCCGGCTGCCCACCAGGAAGCTCAAGCCCAGGGCGAACAGCAGCAGGACCATGAAGACCAGTTTGTGATCCATGACCTTGCTCAGCAGCCTGTGGTAGGCGCGGGTGACGGCCTGGAAGGCACGCTCCCCCGGTCGGAAGATCGGGCTGGGAATTTCCTTGGGGGTCTTCAGGATGTAGGCCGACAGCATGGGCTGCAGCAACAGGGCGGCGAAGATCGAAACCACCAGGGAAATGGTCACCGTCAGGGCCTGGTCGCGGAAGAATTCGCCGGCGATGCCGGGCACGTAGATCACCGGGAAGAACACGGCCACGGTGGTCAGCGTGGCGGCGATCACGGGGGAGGCCACTTCATTGGTGGCGCTGGCGCAGATGTCGGAGATGGGGGTGGTGCTGCCCCGCTTCAATCTCAAATGCCGGTTGATATTTTCCAGAACGACGATGGAGTTGTCCACCAGCATACCGGCGGCCAGGGACAGTCCGCCCAGGGACATCAGGTTCAGGCCCACGTCGGCGAAGTAGAGAAAGGCGAACGTGGTCATGATCGAGACGGGAATGGCCAGGCCGACGACGATCGGGCTGCGCAAGTTCATCAGGAAGAAGAAGAGCACCAGGAAGGCCAGTCCGGCGCCGTACTTCAACGAGTCCTCCAGACCCTTGAAACTCTCCTGGACGAACTCGGCGTCCTTGTAGATGAACGAGTAGTCCAGGTCGGAATACTGCTCCGACAGGATGCCCAGGACCTTGTCCACCTCGGCGGTGGTGGAGATCGTGTTCTCACCGACCTCCTTGTACAGGTGGAGCGAGACGACCTCTTCGTCCCCGTTGAGGGTGAAGCCCTCGGGCTCCTTGACGGTGTCGATCACCTCGGCCAGGTCGCCGATGGTGATACCCGGACCGGCGGCCGGGATCTCGGTCATGCGGATTTCATCGAGGTTCTCGAACTCGCCCAGGATTCGTAGAGGCAAGTGCAAGGGCCCCTTGCGGATACGGCCCCCGGGGAAGCTGATGTTGGCGATCCTCAGGGCGGTGCTCAGGTCTTCCATCGTCAGGCCGTAGAGGCGCAGCTTGTCGAAATCCGGCCGGACCAGGATCTCCCGTTCGGCCCCGCCGATGACCTCGGCCTGGCTGACGCCGTTGATCTGCTCGAGGGCGGGCTTGACGACCTCGCGGGCGAACTCCGTCATGCGCGCCATGGGGTCGTCGCCGTGAAGGACCATGATGGCGATGGGCCGGGCACTAGGATCCCAGCGTAGAATCAGGGGCCGGTCCGCGTCTTCGGGAAAGTCGTCGCGGTAACTGACCCGGTCGATGGCCTCGCGCAGATGCAGGTTGGCGAAGTCCATCTCCGTGCCCCACTCGTACTGCACGGTGATGGTGGAGACGCCTTCACGGGTCTTGGAAACGACGCGCCGCACCCCGGCCAGCCCGGTGATGACCTCTTCCAGGGGCTGGGTGACCAGGCGGGTCAGGTCGTCGGCGGGTGTGTCGGTGTAGTTAGTGATGACCGTCAGGTTGGGATAGTTGATCGAAGGCAGCAGATCCACCGACAGCCTCTGCCGGGCCTGGAACCCAATCAGCACCAGGCCGGCAAACAGCATCAGGATGGCGACGGGCCGCCGGACGGCGGTCTGGATGATCATTGCGATCCGCCCTCACCGAACTCCGCAAAATCCCACTTGTCCTGGGGCGGGATGCGTTTGCGCACGGAGATCTTGGCTTCATGGGCCAGGGTCAGGTGGTCGCTGACGACCACTTCGTCGCCGGGGCTTAGGGAACCGCCGCTGTGGACCTTCAGGATTTCCACCCACTGCTCATTCTCCAGACCGATGTCTACGTACAGCCAGCGGGCCCGGTCACCTTCCTTCTTGAAGACCAGGGGTCGGTTGTCGCGGATCAGCAGGGCGGCCTGGGGGGCCAGCAGCTTGTCCTTGAAGACCACGCCGGCGATCTGGGCGCGCACGAACATGCCGGGACGGTAGCGGCCTTCGGGATTGGGGAAGCGGATCAGGAGCTCGCAGGTTCGGGTGGCTTCGTCGAGGGTGGGGCTGATCACGTCGACGGCCGCGCGCAGGGTGTCGCCCGTCGCCGCCACCGCCAACAGCACGGGGCGCCCGGGAGCGAGGCGGCCCAGGTCGGCTTCCAGCACGTTCACCGAGGCTTCCAGCTTCTCGTTGTTGTAGATGGTGCACACTGCGGCGCCGGTGGCCACGATCTCGCCGTTGACCACCTCCAGACCCTGCACGATGCCGGCAAAGGGGGCGCGTATCTCCGTGTATTCCAGGTTCAGCTTGGCCCTCTCCTCGGCCATGCGGGCTTCGGCCAGGCCGGTGCGCTGCTGGAACACCGCTTCCCGGAACGCGCCCTTCTGCAGGGCGGCCATTTCCAGTTCCAACAGGCGGTTCGCGTATTCCTCACGGGTGATGGTACCCTTGGCGCGGAGCTTGTCGAGGTCGTCCCTGGCGGAGGTGAAATCCCGGACCGCCTGGTGGTTCACCTGGAAGGTGTCCGCCTCGGCGGCCATCTGGCTGAGGGCCTGCAGGTGCCGGTAGCGGCTTTCCTCCACGGCGATCTCGTATTCCCGCGGGTCGATCCTGGCCAGGATCTGACCCCGACGAACCCGGTCGCCGTCGCGCACCAGAACATCGCTCAGTTCCCCGCCGGCCTTGGTCTTGATCACCACGGATTGGGGAGTCCGGATGGCGCCGTCTGCATAGACGGGCAGGACCAGGTCGCCGGTCCTCATCGCGCCGATGTTCACCTTGATGGCCTTTTCCTTCTTGGGTGCTTTGCCGCCGCCGGTGGTGTCGGCCTCGGCGGTCAGGCTGTCGCCCGCGGCGGTGGAGTCCGCGGCGGAGCCGTCCCCGCCGGAACCGAAGCATCCGGCCAGGCTCATCAAGCAGGTCGCGAAAAGGAGAAGGACGATCGCGGCCAAACGCGAACGGAGGACGTCGGAGGAGTGATGCATGGTCAGCCTTTCCCGGTATCGGCAAGGTTCAGGGCGGGATGGGACCCGCCCGGGCAAAAAGGGATTCGACGGATCAGGGTTCCATCCGGTAACAAATGACTTCCAGCGGCTGGGCGGTCGATTCGCCACCGCCTTCGTCGCTGGTGACAGCTTGCTGGTTCAGGAAGGCGTCCAGTGCCCCCACAACTACGATGACCAGACCGTCCGGTTGCACATAAAGGCCGTCCTGTTGGGCATCATAGGCACCCGGCAGAGCCACCTGTTTTTCAAATTCACCCTCGGGGGAAAAAACGTCGAGGTTGACCCAGCTGCCTTCGGGGACGGACTTGTGGGAATCTCCCGTCTGGACCCAGAGGCGGCCGTCGGCGGTGGCCCACAAGCCGGCGATGGCCGGCGAGGTGTCCTCGGTGACGTAACTGTGGGGAGGGCGGGGGTAGTAGGCGGCGATGCCTTCAAGAATCTTCTTTTGGGCCTTCTTCTCTTCCTTGTCGCGCGCACCCTGGGTGTAATCGCGGGAAATGGTGCGGATCGCCTCGCCCGTCTGGTCGAACACCTGGATTTCATATGTGTTTCGCTCCGGCGCCACGAAAACCGTGCCCTGGGGACCGACCGCAACCCGGCTCCAGACAAAATCCAGACCCGCTTCGGTCATGACGAAATCACTGTAGTCAATGGCGTTGGTCTTTTCCACCAGGGCGAGTTTCTCGGCACCATCGTCCGAACACAGGGAAAGGAAATAGGTCTGGGTGGTGACGGAGCCGCTGAAAACCATGCGGATACCCATCAAAAGGATACCCTCGGGCATGTCGAATCCGCGATTCAAAACACCCATCGGCACCTGGGAGTCTTCCCCCCGGGAGAAGGCTGTCTGGCCGGCGGGAAGCCCGTCGGCGGAAACCTTGACGATCTTCCCGGGGAAGCCGGTCAGGGCGCAGATGGTGCCGTCGGCGGTGACGAACATGTCGTTGGGCGCGCGGATTTCACCGGGGCCGTCGCCCTCCCGGAATACGGTGCGCAGGTGCTCCCCAGATGGCGAAAATATGTGGACTTCGGACAATTGCTGGTCCAGCAAGAGGATGTTGCCGTCGGCATCGGTGCGGATCGAGGCCACCGAGCCGAAAAAGACCTCGTCGTCTTCCCCGCCGGCCCGCCACAGTTCCGTCAGTTGGGCTGTTTCGGGACCGGCCAGGGCCGAACCGCACAGCAAGGCAGCGGTGAGAATCGTCAATACCAGGTGTCCTGGCTTCGGATAACAAACGGACATGGGTGGCTCCCCCTGTTCAGACCTGGCCCCGAGCGGGATCAGGGCAGGATTTTGTAGCAGATCACTTCCAGCGGTCGAGCTTCGGCGTCCGATTCCTCGTCCGCAGGATTGTCGGCCCCGCGGCCTCGGAAGGCAAACATGGCCTGGGCGTGTTCCCGGACCAGGACAGCGAGCCCGCCGCCAGGAAAAAATAACGCGTCCTCCTGGCCGTCGCCCTCACATTCGAACGAAACCTGCCGGGCGAAGTTGCCCGAGGTGTCGAACACGTCCCAGGTGGAATGGACGCCTTCATCCTGATCCCGGATTCCCCGGCTGGGCAGCACCCAGACCTGACCCTCGGGGTCGACGCGCACAGCCAGGATGTCTTTTTCCATGGGGTCCACTACGACATTGATGCTGTTTCGGTTGCGTCCGCGGCGGGGCATCATCATTTCGCGGGTCTGCTCTACTTCTGCAGAGGTCCGCTTCCAGGAGTCGTATTTGTGGGTGAAGGCCCTCTCGAGGGCTCCGGAGGGCCCGTAGATGTCAATTCGGTAGTCGTTCCTGGCGGGGGCCACGTAGACCCGGCCATCCCCTCCCAGGGCCCAGTTCCCCTGGTGAGGGAAGTACTCCGCTGTTTCCGAAATTTCCGCCCGGCCGAAGTCCCGCACCGTGACTTTTTCCAGAAAGCGGGTGGTTTCGGTGCCGTCCAGGCTGTGGGCGGCAATGAAGTGGGTGGCGGTGCGGGTGTTGTCACCCCGGGTCATCTTCATGCCGCTGACCACCAGATGCTGGCCCATCGTGGCGGCGCTGCGCAGCGCAAAAAACCCGCCGGCGGAGGGGTCGTCGCCGCCTGGCCTCATCTCGCCGGCCGGCACCCCTGCCAGATCCACCTTGACGATGCGACCGGGAAATCCCTGTACCAGGCCCAGGGTTCCGTCGGGCAAAAACAGGGTTGCGAAAGCGTTCCTGACCTCACCGGGACCGTCCCCCCGCTTGCCCAGGGAGTGGAGGTAGATCCCCTCGGAGTCGAACACCTGGACTTCCACCAGCTGGATGTCCAGGAGGTAGACCTGGCCCTGGTCATCGACGAGGGCCTGATTGATCACCCCTAGTAGATTTTCCTCGTCATCCACCATTCCGCTACCCACTTAATGCACCGTGCACTGCGGGATATCCT
>CBDTUS010000097.1:0-14182 GCA_965363725.1 uncultured bacterium
GGAATGGAAACTGGGATCCCCCTTACTGTATTTCGAAAGGTGGTCCGTCCCGGAGAGGAAAGTCAAGGTCGGTAAAGGATAGGGAAGGGTGGGATTTTCAGCCGGTCCGGGAGTGCCCCCGGCCGCCGTGGCGGCCGGGAATCGGTTATGGCTTACATCCCTACGGGCATGGTGTACGTCACGTTGAAGCGCCATGATTCCTTGACGGCGGCTCCATTCCAGTTGTCCTTGAACAGACTGGTCTGGTATTCGACGTAGAAGTTCCAGCTCGACTTGGGCTGCACCAGAACCTTGCCCAGCCTGATCCCGATGGGCATGTAGAATTCGCCGTTGTCCCAGTTGTAGCGGGCGATCATGTCCCCGTTGCCCAGATACCAGCCCTTGTCCAGCCGGAAGTTCAGGAACGGGGCGATGCCCAGCGGATTGGTGTCGCTCTCCCCGGCCGGCACGACGGTAGGATCGACCCCCCGCCAGGTCTGGGTGAACAGCAGGCCGTAGTACCACTTGCCGCTGGTGTTGACGACCGCCGCGGCGAGTCCATAGCCCCATTCGTCCTTGGCCACGTCCTTATTTCCGGGCAGGGTGACCAGGGGACCGATGCCGGTGCGGCCACTACCCCAATCCCATTTTTTGGGGATCACCAGCGCGAACAATTCTGTATTACCCATCCCAGATTGGCCCTGGGCGTTTTCGTAGTGACGGACGGTTAGACGGGGCAGCAAGGTGAGTGACTTGAGGGGAACCGGCGCCACCACCCGCAACTGGACGTAGTCGTTGTTGCCCGCCGGCCGGGGCATGCCGTTGTCCAGGATGTCGTCGTAGTATTCCCCCATTCCCTGGTAGGCCAATTGGAAGGACCACTGGGTGGCGGTGCTGTCCAGGGCCATCGATTCGCGGTCCTGGCCGCCTCCGGTATCAACGGCCTGGGTTTCGGGTTCGGCTCCCTCGTCCGCCAGGGCGGGTATGGCGAACATCATCAGGGCAAATATAAGAACCAGGGACATGGTTCGGGCAAATCCAAACATTCCATCCTCCTTGGATGTATTCCACGTCGATATCATGCAATGGAAAGGATTTTAGGCAAGATGAATATCGTTGGATATAGGCCCTTGGTCCTACGAAGGTCAGGACGTCAAGCCCCCCAGAAGAAATTCCGTAACCGCCCCCACCTGGCTTTCCAGGCGTTTGTTCCTGTGGGACAAAACCCAGTCTGTCGCCATTTCATCAAGGACCCCGAATATCGCCTTGGCCGCAAAAACAGGATCCAGGTTTGCGCGAAAATTTCCCTCGGCCATCCCCTGAGCCACCACTTCCCCCAGGATGGACAGATACTCCCCCACTTGATTCCGTGACAGCTGGTCCATGAAATGGGTGCTGTGCCGCAATTCCACCTGGGTCATGATGGCCAGGTCGCGGTCCTGCCCCACCAAGGTCAAATGCAGTTGCACGATGCGCCGCAGCTTGTCCATCGCGGAAGCCTCCTGCTCGACCTGCACCCGCCCCTCGGAAATGAACCGGCCCATCGCCCTTTCGAATAATGACAGGAGAATCTCATCCTTGTTGGCGAAGTAGAGATAGATGGTGCCGTCGGCCACGCCGGCTCGTCGCGCGATCATCGCCACGGTGGTCTGGTGGTACCCGTGCCGGGCTATTTCCACCACCGCGGCGTCCAGAATGGCTGTTCTTTTGGTTCCGTCGCTGTTGCGCGCCATGATTAATGAAGACCTATTCACTCAAAATTAAAGCGCAAGGACTGTCGATGACCCCTGCAACCAAAATCCTAATATCTTATTATATCACACATTTTAAAGGCATCAACCCAAATTGGCCAGTCATCTTCAAATCCGTTGACACCGGGTCCCATCCCGCCTACTATAATGAATAGTCATTCATTAATAAAAATTCAGAGATGAAAGGCTGGGATCATGCGCAGGCAGATCAGGAAAGTGGCCGTTCTGGGTTCCGGTGTCATGGGCAGCGCCATTGCGGCACATTTCGCCAACGCGGGAATTCCGTCGCTGGTGCTGGACATCGTCCCCAAGGACGCCGGCGACGGCCCGAAAGCGCGCAACAGCGTTGCCGCGGGAGCCGTGGCCGCCCTCAAAAAAACCCGCCCCTCCCCTCTTTTCATCGCCGGCGACCTGGCGCTCATCGAGACCGGCAACTTCGAAGACGACCTGCCGCGGCTCCAGGAAGCTGACTGGGTCATCGAGGTGGTCAAGGAGGACATGGCGGTCAAGAAGATCGTCCTGGGAAATGTCGCCCCGCATATCGGGCCCGAGGCGATATTCACCAGCAACACTTCCGGACTTTCGCTCGCAGAGATGTCGGCGGCCCTTCCCGACGAATTGAAGCCGCGGTTCTTCGGCACCCACTTCTTCAATCCGCCGCGTTACATGAAACTCTTCGAACTGATTCCCACGGCCGACAGCGACCCGGAGATCGTTGCCTTCGTGGCCGATTTCGCCCGCGACCGTTTGGGCAAGGGCATCGTCATGGCCAAGGACACGCCCAACTTCATCGCCAACCGCGTGGGCGTGCACGCCATGATGGCCACCGTGCAGGTCATGAACGAGATGGGATTGACGATCGAAGAAGTCGACGCCCTGACCGGGCCCGCCATCGGACGCCCCAAGACCGCGACCTTCAAGCTGGCCGACCTCGTCGGGCTCGACACGTTCCTGCACGTGGCCGACAACATCTATCCCCTGATTCCCGACGATGAGGCGCGCGAAACCTTCAAGGCCCCGGACTATCTCTATCGCATGGTCGAAAAGGGTCTGCTGGGCCGCAAGAGCGGCAGCGGTTTCTACAAGATGGAGAAGAAACCCGAGAAGAAGTTCTTCACCCTCGACCTGGACACCCTCGAGTACCGCGACAAGCAGAAGGTGAAGTTTCCCGAGATCGCCATGGCCAAGAGCATCGATGACCTGGGCGAACGCCTCAACACCCTGGCTTTCGGCAAGGGTAAGGCCGGACAGGCCATCTGGAAGATGCTCGCCGCCAGCTTCAGCTACAGCGCCATGCGGGTGGGCGAAATCTGCGACCAGGCCGCCGAGATCGACCAGGCGGTGTGCTGGGGATTCAACTGGGACCTGGGCCCTTTCGAGGCCTGGGACACGCTCGGCTTCCGCAAGGTCACCGAGAAAATGCGTGCCGACGGCCTGCCCCTGCCCGGCTGGGTGGACGCCCTGTACGACAGCGGGGCCGAAACTCTCTACCGGACCGTCGATGGAGTGCGGCAGAGCCCCACGACCGAAGCCGGAGTTTTTGCCCCGGTACCGACCGATCCCCGGGCCTTCGACTTCGACGTTCTGCGCAGCCAGGAAAGGGAGGTCAAGCGCAACCCCGGCGCCAGCCTGCTGGACCTGGGCGACGGCATCCTGGGCCTGGAGTTCCACTCCAAGATGAACGCCATCGGCCAAGACACCCTGAACATGATCATGACCGCCTGCACCGAAGCGGAAAACAACTGGCAGGCCCTGGTGGTGACCAACCTGGCGGACAACTTCTCCGTCGGGGCCAACCTCATGATGCTTTTGATGGAGGCCATGGAAGGCAACTGGGAAGACATCGACCTGATCATCCGCGCCTTCCAGGCGGCCACCGGCCGGCTGGAGCACTGCGCGGTCCCGGTGGTGACCGCACCGGCCGGCCTGGCTCTCGGCGGCGGCTGCGAAGTCACCATGGGCGGCAACGCGGTGCGGAGCGCAGCCGAGCTCTACATCGGCCTGGTCGAGTTCGGGGCGGGCGTGATCCCCGCCGGAGGGGGTTGCCTGAGGCTCTACCAGCGCAACGTGGCGCAGCTGATGGACAAACGAGACCTGCAGCCCGCCTTCCGCAAGACCTTCGAGACCATAGGCATGGCCAAGGTGGCCACCAGCGCGGCCGAAGCAAAGGACCTGGGCTTCCTGCGCCCGGGCGACAACTGGTCCATGAACCGCGATCACCTGGCGGCCGACGCCAAGGATCTGGCGCTGGCCCTGGCGGCCGGCAACCACGCCTCCCCCGGTTATGACGAAGCCATCCCGGTGATGGGCACCGCGGGCATCGCCCTGGCTGAAGCCGTGCTGTTCAACATGATGCAGGGCGGCTACATCTCCGAACACGACATGAAGATCGGCATGGAACTGGGGACGATCATCGCCGGCGGCGTGGTGCCGCCCGGAACGACGGTCACCGAAACGAACATGCTGGACCTGGAGCGCGAAAGCTTCATGCGCCTGCTGGGTGAACGCAAGACGCTCGAACGCATGGAACATATTCTCAAAACCGGCAAGCCGCTGCGGAACTAACGGCACCAGGAGAAAGGGTTGATCATGAGAGAAGTCGTCGTCGCCTCTGCCCGCAGAACCGCTGTCGGCAAGGCCCTCAAGGGTACGCTGCGCCACACCCGGCCGGACGATCTGGCCGCCGCCGTGGTGAAGGAACTGGTCGCCTCCCATCCGGACCTCGATCCCGCCCGCATCGGGGACGTGATCATGGGCTGCGCCATGCCCGAGGCCGAGCAGGGCATGAACGTGGGCCGCAACATCGCCCTGATGGCCGGCCTGCCGGTGACCGTGCCGGGCATGACCCTGAATCGGTTCTGCTGCTCCGGCCTGGAGACCATCAGCTACGGGGCCCTGAAGATCGCCGCGGGCCAGGACGATGTCGTCATCGCCGGCGGCACCGAGACCATGACCCTGGTGCCCATCGGCGGCCTGCGCTACCTGCCCAGCCCCGCCATGGCCCGCGAACACCCCGAGTACCTGACCAACATGGGCCTGACGGCCGAAAACCTGGTGGTGCGGGACGAAATCACCCGCCAGGCCCAGGACGATTTCGCCTACCACAGCAACATGAAGGCGGTCGCGGCGATCAAAGCAGGGCGCTTTGTCGACGAAATCGTCCCGGTGATGGCCGCGCTCCCGGCGCAGGCCAAGAACGGTCGGCCGACGTTGCAGGAAATCGAGTTCAAGGTGGATGAAGGCCCCCGCGCCGACACCACCATCGAAGCCCTGGGACGCCTCAGACCCGCTTTCAAGCAGGGCGGCACCGTGACCGCCGGCAACAGCAGCCAGATGAGCGACGGGGCCGCGGCCTCCCTTTTGACCACCCCGGAAATTGCCAAGGAGATCGGCGCCACACCTCTGGCCCGCTTCGTGGGTTACGCCGTGGCGGGAGTCGAACCCGAGATCATGGGCATCGGCCCGGTGGCCGCCGTGCCCAAGGTCATGGCGCAGACCGGTCTGACCCTGGACCAGATGGACGTCATCGAACTCAACGAAGCCTTCGCCGCCCAGAGCCTGGCCGTTTGCAAGGGCCTGGGTCTGGACCCATCCGACCCCCGGCTGAATCCCAACGGAGGCGCAGTCGCCCTGGGCCATCCGCTGGGGTGCACCGGGGCCAAACTCACCGCCACCGCACTGCATGAACTGAAACGCCGCGGCGGCAAATACGCCCTGGTCACCATGTGCATCGGTACCGGCATGGGCGCCGCGGGGATTTTCGAAGCGATATGACCGGCCGCGGCGCGTCCGCGGTTCCGCAAAGGAGAAAGACGATGGCCGACAAGAGTTACCCCACCGGCGGCGAGTTCCTCCTGAAGGAATGCAACCCGCAAAACATCTTCACCCCCGAGGATTTCAACGAGAACCAGCGGATGTTTGCGGCGACCGTCCAGGACTTCGTGGAGAAATTCATCGCGCCCGTGCGCGAGGAGCTCGAATACGAAGGCAACACCGGCCTGGGCAAGGATCTGCTCAAGGAAGCCGGTCAGATGGGGCTGCTGATGGCCGACGTTCCGGAAGCCTACGGCGGCATGGGCTCGGATAAAGCCACCATCATGATCATCAGCGAATACATCGCCGCCGCGGGCAGCTTCGCCGTGACCCACGGCGCCCAGGCGGGCATCGGCACCCTGCCGATCGTCTATTTCGGCACCGACGAGCAGAAGCAGGAGTACCTGCCGAAGCTGGCTACCGGCGAGAAACTGACCTGCTACGCCCTGACCGAACCAGGCAGCGGCTCGGACGCCCTGGCCGCCGCGACCTCCGCCGTACTGAGCGACGACGGTCAGCACTACGTCCTGAACGGCACCAAGCAGTACATCACCAATGCCGGTTATGCCGAAATGGTGATCCTGTTCGCCAAGATCGACGGGGAGCTGTTCACCGGTTTCATCGTCGATCTGACCAGCGACGGGGTGACCATCGGGGCCGAGGAAAAGAAGATGGGCATCAAGGGGTCGTCGACCTGCGCCATCATCCTCGAAGACGTCAAGGTTCCCGTGGCCAACGTGCTCGGCGAAATAGGCAAGGGCCATCACATCGCCTTCAACATCCTGAACGTGGGTCGCTTCAAGCTGGGCGCGAGCACGGTCGGCGGGGCCAAGGAAGCCCTCCTGGCCGCCATCCCCTACACCAAGGATCGCCACCAGTTCGAACAGCCCCTGTGCTCGTTCGGGCTTATCCGGCGCAAGATCGCCGACGTCAACACCGCGGTGTTCCTGGCCGAGTCGATGGTCTACCGGACCGCCGGCCTGCTCGACCGCGCCATCGAAACCCTCGACAAGAACGACCCGGGCTATGACCGGGCCAGCATCCAGCAGGTCGAGGAATTCTCCATCGAGTGTTCGATGATCAAGGTCTTCGCCACCGAGGTCTGCGCCCTGGCCGCCGAGGAATGCCTGCAGATGCTCGGGGGTTACGGCTACTGCCAGGAATATCCCCTGGAGAGGCTCTACCGCGACGAACGCATCAACCGTATTTTCGAGGGCACCAACGAGATCAACCGCATGCTGGTGCCGGGTATGATCATGAAGAAGGCCCTCAAGGGCGAACTGCCCTTCCTGCAGGCCGCCCAGGCCGTGGCTGAGGAACTGACCGGTCTGCCCTCGTTCGCCGAGCCCGGCGAACCCGAATACCTGGAGACCGAAGGCAAGCTGGTGGCCAGCATGAAGAAGGTCGTCCTGGCCGCGCTCGGCATGGCCGCTCAGAAATTCGGCCAGGGGCTGAAGGATCAGCAGGAGGTGCTGGCCGACGCGGCGGACATCTGCATGGAAGCCTACGCCTGCGAAAGCGCCCTGCTTCGGACCCTGAAAAAGGCGGACAAGGACGGCGAGGAAGCCGCCCAGCTGATGGCCGACATGACCACCCTCTATATCCACGACGCCATGGACCGCGTCGGCATCTGGGCCCGCCACGTCATGGCCGCCACGGTCGAGGGCGACGAACTGCGCACCATGCTCGCGGGTCTGCGCCGGTTGACCAAGCATGATCCGGTCAACCGCACCCAATTGCATGACCGCATCGCGGCCAAGGTGATCGACGCCGACGGGTACACCGTCGGCTAGGACCACCGGCCAGGAACCATGCTCCGGACCGGCCGGCGCGATTTCGTTATGGGATCGCGCCGGTTCCGTTGTACCATGGGCCGTCGCCCGCCCTGTCCACGGAGGTTTGCGCATGGTGGATCCCAACCACGGGGACCCGAAACTGCCCGTCCTGATGGTCGTGTCCGACGGTCGGGGCGAAACCTGCCACCAGGTCGTGCAGGCGGCGTTGGTGCAGTTCGAAGGACAGGATTTCGAGATGGTCGTGCGGGCTGATGTCCGTACGCCGGAGCAGGTGTCGCTGGTCATCCATGAAGCCGCCGACCGCGAGGCCACCATCTTCTACACCCTGGTCACCGCGGAGGCCCGTTGGGCCCTCTCGGGCATGGCCGAACAGATGCTGGTGCCGACGGTAGATGTCCTGGGCCCCTCCTTCGGCGCCCTGCACGATCTTTTCCAGCGCGCCCCCAGCGGCAAGCCAGGCCTCTTCTACGCTTCGGATCGTGAACGGTTCGACCGCCAGTCGGCCATCGACTACACCCTGAAACACGACGACGGGCGGCGGGCCGAGGAGCTGAGCCAGGCCGACGTGGTCCTGGTCGGCGTGTCCCGGGCGGCCAAGAGCACCACCTGCTTCTACCTCGCCTTCCAGGGGGTTCGCGCGGCCAACGTTCCGCTGGTCTTCGGCACCTCGATCCTGCCGCAGCTCGCGGCCCTGGATCCCAGCAAGGTCATCGCCCTGTCGGTGAACGTTTCGCGCCTGCTAACGGTCCGGCAGGCCCGGGCCACCAACCTCGGCGGCCGCCACATCGACTACTACACCAGCAAGCGCGAGGTGGCCAACGAGGTCATCCATGCCGCCAACCTGGTCAAGCAGCACGGCTGGCGCTCCATCGAGGCCAGTTATCTGGCGGTGGAGGAAATCGCGCGGGAAGTGATCAAGATGCTGCCCGCCCCTGCCCGGCGAAGGCCCGGCTAGAGCATGCTCCTCACAGGCTGAGTCCCTCAAAAAATCCGGCGGGGCGAGGCCTCTTCAGAAAAAGCATGATTCCGGCGCCGGCCGCGAAGGGTATCACGACCAGGAACTCCCCCTGGACAATGGCCAGGACCAGGCCCACCAGGGCCATGGCTTCCAACATGGCCCAGACCACGATCAAGGTGGTCTGGTAATGGGGCCACAGGCCGGCCAGCCTTTTTTCGGAATCGGGCAACGCATCAAAGATTTTATTGGGCTCCCCATGCCTACCGATAGTCATCTGCGACCCCGCCGGGGGCCACACGGGTTCGGCCGGAATTTTCTTTTTCAGGGCTGCGGTCCCCAGGGCCGTCTTCTGGTAGTAGGTGGCCCCGATACCCAGCACGACCAGCAGGGCCAGACCCATCCCCTTCAGGGGCATGGTTCCGGTTTCTTCGGGAGGGGCCGCAACGGTATCGCCTGTGTCACCGGGCCCGACCATGAAATAGGCGATGGCCACGTAAAAGAGGGTGGCGAAAAGGAAGGCCAACCAGATCAGGTTCAGCACCTTGGCCTGGGGCGCAATCAGTTCCTTGAATCCCGAAGACAGCATGGGTTCACCTTTCCTGGATAAATCGGATGGGCCATCGAATCATGGTCCAAAACCCGGCCTATTTCAACTGCGATTGCCCGAAGAATCTGCAGCTTTCCAATCTGATTCCCCCCCCCCGAGCACGATGGCCGGTCTTCTGGGCGGGGTCGAAGGGGGAACTGGGCGCCAAAAGGCGGTTTGGTTCCCTTCGGGGGCCTGGACCAATGTGACCAGATCATCCCGTTCCACCGCATCTCAAACCCCATTCCCGAGAATTCCCTAACCCATATTGATCATTAAAGTTCACCCCTCCCACAGCCCAGCCTCCATCCCCTGCCATCGCTTCGGGGCCAGAAAATCCAATTCTCCCACCCGGGTCTTGTGAAGATCTCTTGCGGCAAAAAATTGACCCGAATCCCCTTTGTTTCCTATACTTGAAATAGTTGAACTACCAGACCGGTTTTACCCGGATTTCGCCCTTCAAGATCCGGGTTTCAGCGAAAAAGGTGATCTCGTGCGAATGACGGCAAACCCCGTTGGCCGAATAATCCCGGCTGGCCTCGCCCTGGCCGGCCTCCTCCTGCTGGCCGCCTGCGGGGCGGAAGCTCCCTCCTATGATCCCGGCCACATTGCGGTGACCTCCACCCCGCCCGGAGCAGCCATCCTCCTGGACGGACAGCCGACCGGCCTGGTCACCCCGGCGACCCTCGCCGACCTCGACCCCGGCATTTACCAGGTTTCGGTGGAGCTGACCGATTTTTTTGCCGACCCCGAATCGGCCCCGGTGGATGTGGTCCCGCTGGAAACCAGGTCGGTCGACTTCACCCTCTCCCAGACGGGTTTCCAGATCAACAGCCCCGCCGGCGCCCGGATCCTAGTCGACGGCGACGACACCGGCAAGGTCGTCCCGGCCACGGTCGGCGGTCTTGATCCCGGGCCGGCCATGGTCTCGCTCGAACTGGACGGGTACCTGATCCTGCCGATGGCCCAGGAAGTGACCATCATAGATCAGCAAATTCTCGTTCTGGAAGACGACACCTTCCAGTCACGGGCGCGGAAGACCGTCATCCTGGAAGGATTTTCCAACGTCAGCTGCCCCCCGTGTCCCCAACTGACCGAAAACCTGCTGGTCATGACCAGCAAACCTGAATTCAGCGCGGACCGGGTCCAGTTCCTGGAATTCGCTGTTTCATGGCCCGAATTTACCGACCCATTCTACCTGGCCAACCCGACGGAGAATGCCGAACGGTTCACCCAGTACCAGGTCCTGAGCGCCCCCGATCTGTACGTGGACGGCGTCCGGATGGAGGACGCGCTCAACGCAACCGCCATGGAAAACGCTGTCCTGGCCGCCATGGATGAGGATCCGGGATTCCTGATCGACGTCTCCGCGCAATTCGATGTCCCGGCCATGCCTGTCACCGTCACGCTGACGGCCCTGCGGGACGTGGATTTGTCCGGTTACGAATTATATGTCGCCTTCTACGAGGTGGAGATCGTGATCGATCCCGCCCCCGGGCTCAACGGGCAGACGGAATTCCATCACGTCTTCCGTGACCGGGTGGACGTTCTGCCCGACCTGGGCTCCCTGACCGAAGGTGCCACCGAGACCTACAACCTGGACTTTACCGGCACCTCCACGGCAGAGCCCATCTACGTCGCCCTTGCCTTCGCGCAGAACAAAACGACCCACGAAATCCTCCAGACCGGTTACTATATTCAGCCGGAACCCACCAAAGGAAAGGAATAACGATGACGGCCATCCGCCCAACCTCCTTCATCATCACCCTGGCTTTGATTCTCGCCGCGGTGGCCGCGGGCCCCGCGGCGGCCCAGTACGCCTTCGACTGGGAATTTACCTGGCAGGGTGCCGTCAAGGACATGCTCATCCTCGAGGATTTCACCACCCATTTCACCAACACCAGCGCGGTGACCGATTCCTTCCGGGTCACCCTGGTCAAGGAAATGCCGATAACCTGGCAGGCCACCATCTGCGTGGGTCCGCTATGTTACCCACCGCACATCACCGAAAAGGATTTCACTCTGGCCCCCGGCGAATCCATCTCGCTGGATTTCGCCATCACGGCCGCGGTCGAGGAGGGAACCGGTTCGTCAGTGGTGACCCTGGAAAGCCTGAGTGATCCTGCGGTGAACGAAACCAATACGTTTACCGTCGTCACCTCGGGCCTGGAGGTCCTGAACGTCGCCGCCGATGACGGCGCCGGCTACGAACCCTTTTACGGCCAGGCGATCGACGCCACCGGCCGTACCCACGGCACCTGGACCCGCGGCGTGATGGGTGAATTGACCCTCACCGATCTGGCCAACTTCGAAGCCGTGGTCTGGTTCGTGGGCGAAAACAGCGCCGCCTTCTCCGAGGTGGACCGGGCCAACCTCGATGCCTACGTTTCTTTCGGCGGCAACCTGTTCCTTTCGGGACAGAATCTGGCCCGTGATTTCTGCTGGACCGGCAGCCCCAGTTATTCGCCCCTGGCCGCGGCCTGGTTCGCCGATGTCCTGGGCGTCAGCTACCTGGCCGACGACGCCGGTACCAACCTGGTGAACGGCGTCAGCGGCGACCCGATCGCCGACGGCATGGCCCTCTCCATCAACGGTGGCGACGGGGCCAACAACAATACCAGCCCCGATGAGATCGACGCCCTGACCAACGGGGCGGCTTCCCTGACCTATGCCACCGGGCAGGACGCGGCGGTCCGCTCCGCCTATGGCGACGGGCGCACCTTCTTTACGGCTTTCGGCTTCGAAGGCGTGGCCTTCGCCACGGACCGCAACGACCTGATGGATTCGGCCCTGGGCTGGATCATTTCCCGGCCCTCGGCCGTCGGTGACGATCTCCAGTCGGTGCTGGTCAGCCGCCCCTGGGTGACGCCGAACCCGTTCAACCCCCAGACCAGCCTCAAGTTCGAGGTCGGCGGGAACCGGTCGGTCAATGCCGCCGTGGTCATCTACGACCTGCGGGGCCGCGAGGTCCGCAACCTGTACCGCGGGGTGCTCGACCCGGGCCTCCAGTCGATGGTCTGGAACGGCCGCGACAACGGCGGACGCAGCCTGTCCTCGGGAATCTATCTGGCCCGGGTGAAGGCCGACGACGTGATCCAAACCGTGAAAATGACCCTGGCCCGCTAGGCCGAGCCGGGGGAAACCTTTCATGACCGGCTTTTATTCGGCTCGCTCGCCGGGCCCCAAGGAGCAGGAATGATACGACGGATCCTTTCGCCCTCGATCGCCTTGGTCTGTTTCTGTTGGCTGTTCCTGGTCCTTCTGGCGTCGGCCCCTGCGGGGACGGCCCTGGCCCAGGATAATGTCGCCGACTGGACACTTGGTACCTCCACCGGACAAACGGTCAACTTTCACGAAACCCTGGCCAAGGGCCCGGTGGTCATCAACTTCTGGGCCACATGGTGCAAACCATGCCTCAAGGAAATGCCCCACATGAACCGGATGGCCGGGGAATATGCCGGGCAGGTGACCTTCCTGGCCGTCAACACGGACAACTCCAAGGCCGTGGCCAAGGTCGCCCCCTTGATCCAGTCCAAGGGCTACGACAATCTCACCGTGCCGCTCGATACCGGCGCCGAACTGCAGCAGCTGCTTCAGGTGGGCGGCATCTTGCCCTTTACCATAGTGTTCGACGAGCAGGGCCGGGAGATCTACCGGCACATCGGATACAAGGAGGGCGACGAGGAGGAACTGCAGGCGGTCATCGAGGACCTGCTCGCCCATGCCGACCAGGGAACCGTGGTGGACACGGGCAAACCCGGATGGGGCGAGGCCGTCACCGCCACAGATCGCTTTGAGTACTCCTATTCCGGTGAGACCCGCCGGGAAATCTTCGAGAACTGGCTGGACGTGAGCTACCAGTTCGGCGGGTTCCGCACCGGCATCATGCTCAACAGCCAGGCGCCCAGCGAAGAAGGTGAGCGGAGCAACACCATCAAACACCGCTTCTTCGAGTTCAAGAGCAGCAACGTCGCGGTGAGGGCGGGTCACTTCTATGGGATCTTCGGCCGCGGCCTCGTCTTCAATGCCTACGAGGACCGGGTGGTCAGGGTCGACACCCGGCTGGACGGCATGATGGGTTCGATGAATTCCGGGAATTTTTCAGCCACGGCCTTTTCGGGCACGCCCAGTTTGGCGCAAAAGGACATCCGCGCCGCCGACTTCAACTACGCGATCGCCGGCAAGGTGAACGTTGCGGTGACCGGGATGACCTATCGGCGTGACGATGAGGTCCTGGAGGACGACAAGGTCAACCGGGACTGGATTTCGTCCGGCCGCGTCCAGCAGAATTTCGGCTTCGGCGACTACTATGTCGAGTATGGGGTCAAGAACGCATTCGATATCTATCAGCACGACTTCGACAACGACATCTATGGCCGTGCCTTATATGGCAACCTGAATTTCTATCAGGGCCCTTTTTCAATCTCCTGGGAGACCAGCGATTACGACCGGTTCGAATTGATTCCCCGCGCTGACGGTATCGTCGCGATGAACCGCCCCCCCTCCCTGGCCCGAGAATTCGGCTGGACCCTGATGAACAGGGCCCCACACACCCTGAACGCCAATGACGAGGTCGGCAACAACCTGGATATCATGTATTCGAACGACAACGGGTGGACTCTGCTGGCTAGCGGGGCTCGGATCAATGCCCATGACCGGGATGGGTCGGGGTCATATGATTGGCTGAATTTATTTGATTCCGGTAATTTGATCTACGAACTGGCCTACGGCCTGGTGGAGAAAGAGCGTGTGGGTGATTTTCGCCTGAAAGGCGCCTTCGGCTATCAGGACAGCGAGGGCCTGCGCCAGACAGCCATGGGCGAGGTTACCTGGTTGATCACCCCCACCCAATCCCTGGATTTCCAGATCGAACACCAGCACGTCCGCCTGGGTGGTGGCCACGGATTCAACCTGGGCGCCTACGACGAACAGTGGTACAAGCTGGAATACGAGACGGCCCCCCGCTGGGCCTTCTCCGCCATCCTGGAGGTCAACAACAAATACGACGAACAGCGCCAGCCGGGCGAGAAGGAAGGCCCCTTCCCCGCCGGCCAGGTGACCTACACCATCAGCCGCGGCGGCAACCTGAATCTCTGGTTCGGCAAGCGGCAGTCCGGGTTCCTGTGTTCGGGCGGAGTTTGCAAATTCGAGCCCGCGTTTGAAGGGGCCGAGGTGTATGGGGTGTTCCGGTACTGATCGGGTCTCGCCATTCCGTCGGTTGCAGAGGTGTCATGGAGGTTCCGGAGCCATGGATGGCGGAGGAACCGTAATGCCACGAAAGGCAGTCACAGGAAGTGAC